>CAZRHR010000084.1:0-9672 GCA_964599915.1 uncultured Candidatus Competibacteraceae bacterium
AAAAAGATTTCGACCGATTCACACATATTTTCGTGATGGATGCCAGCAATTATCAAGATGTGATGCGCTTGGCCAGACACGAACGGGATCAGGAAAAAGTGCAGTTTTTAACCCAAGCGGCTTGGCCGGGTGAGAACCGCACAGTGCCAGACCCGTGGTTCGGAAAAGAAGAAGGATTTGCCAGCGTGGCCCAATTGATTCAAACGTCTTGTGTGGCCATTTTACAAAAATTGAAACACCCATGAGCGGACGCATTTTCATGGTGCCGAACAATATTTCGGACAACCGAGATCTTCCTTTTCCTGAACACCAGTGGGAGCAAATTAAACAGGTGAAATTGTGGATTGGAGAAACGCCCAAAGCCTGTATGCGCATGATTTCCAAACTGGCACCGGAAGTGGAAACGGAGTGCTTTTTCCCTGTAAAAAATCCCTTAACAGAAGAAGAACAGCAGCAATTGCTTTTTCGCGTTTAACAGGGCGAAGATTTGGCCATCATTTCCGATGCAGGCTGCCCCGGCATCGCCGACCCGGGTTCGCAATGGGTCTTGCAAGCCCATCAATGGCAAATTCCTGTCATTCCCCTGACAGGACCTTGTAGTTTCCTTTTGGCTTTAATGGCCTCAGGATTAAATTGTCAGCATTTTACTTTTCATGGCTATTTGCCCAGAGAAAACAAAGCCATGACCGAAAAAATTCGAGCCATGGAGCGTGCCCTACGGCTCGAAGGCAGCACCCATATTTTTATGGAAGCCCCACACCGCAACGAAGGGTTGTTTCAAAGTATTTTACAGACCTGTGCAACCGATACCCTGCTTCACATTTCCTGTAATTTGCAGCAACATGGCGCCTGGAGCAAAACCTTACGGATCGATCAGTGGCGAAGCACCAAAGTCCACATTCAGAAAAAAGAAGTGGTATTTATTCTGGGAAAAGACCTCAAATAAAACGAACCGACTTTCCTAAGAGAGAAAGGCAACCCATCTACCGTTTCAGGGTCGATTCATACAAGGAGATCCAATCCTTTACGGTCATTTTCTGGAGCAACTCCCCGATTAGGGAAAATGGAATATCAGAGGTCTTTTTAAACCGAACACAGCTTTTTCCCATATCCAACTTCTTTGGGGCGTGTTTTGGAAATTCCTGCATCCACCATTCCAGAAGTGAAGGATTGGCATAAAGACCCATGTGGTAAAGGTGAATGCCGTTTTTTTGTGAGACCACGGTAATCCATGGTAAAGGGTCGCTCGGTTTACAATGGTAACCCGCAGGATAAAGGCCATGCGGCACAACCACATCGATGCCTCCTTGTCGCAATCTTATGTCGAAACCCTGAGGCAGATTTTGGGTCATAAGCCGATGAAATTGTTCAAAAGCAGACATCCGATCTTCCGGAAATTGTGCGAGAAAATCATTGATTTGCATGGGCGAGTACTTCTAATGAAAAGGACTTTATTTCATCAAAAATAGGCAAAACAGGAAAAAGGGAGCTAAGGAATAAAAGGCGATAACAGTAGGAAGCGTATAAACAAAAAAACGCCCCGAGTTGGGGCGTTTTCAAAATGTTGAGTGGGATTATCTTTGGATGTAGCAGCCAAACACAAAACGGTACTGATAAAACAAAGAATCTCCGGAAAGGCCTGCCGTGGCAATAGGGTTATTCACACCGGTGCGGATAATAAAATCAGCAGAGTCACTGAATACAGGAAACTTTAAATCCAAATGATTCAAGTTCAGCGCAACAGAATCAACCAAGGCTTCAGGATAGAAACTGGGCGTACCGGTAAAACCAGATCCACCTGGCATTTTTTCATGGAATGCGATGCTAAAGAATTTAGAATTCTCTGGCCAAATCTCAAAGAAAGACTTACGAACCAACCATAATCCTGTATCAGGAGTAACGGCTTCAATGCCTGCATACTCAATGAAGAAACCTCTTACTTCTTCAGGGGTAAACTGAAGCGTTCCTGCGGCTGAACGCACAGAATCCATGAAAGTTGCATGGGGAATAAGAATAACATAATCTTTGTAGGACTGGTTAGAATCACGAAGAATAGCCTGGTTTACGGTAAAGGTCACTTTAAATTCCTCCCGATCCGAAGAGCAAGCAGTGGTTAATAGCAAAAGTCCTGCGGCAGCAGTCAAAAATAGATTTCTCATGGAGTTTGAAGGTTATTCATTTGTTGCATTAAATCGGCACTAATGCCCATAGAGGAGAATCCTCCATCGTGATATAGGTTTTGCATGGTCACCATGCGTGTGTAGTCAGAGAACAAGCTGATGCAATAATCGGCACAAGCACTTGCGCTGGCGTTTCCGAGGGGCGACATGCGGTCGGCATAATCAAAAAAGGCATCAAATCCGCCAACACCGGTTCCCGCCGTGGTTTTGGTAGGACTTTGGCTGATGGTGTTTACACGCACTTTATTTTTTATGCCGTAATGGTATCCGAAACTGCGTGCAATTCCTTCTAAAATAGCTTTTGCCTCAGCCATATCAGAATAATCGGGGAAGGTGCGTTGGGCAGCGATATAACTTAGGCCAAGAATGGAACCCCATTCGGCCATGGCATCCATTTTATATGCGGTTTGAATCATTTTATGAAAACTCACCGCAGAAATATCAATACTTTTTAGGTACCAATCGTAATTTAAATCCGTGTAAGCACGACCTTTTCTTACGTTGGGAGACATGCCAATGGAATGTAAAACAAAATCCATAGGTCCACCTAGGTTTTCCATGGCTGTGGCGTACAACTTTTCCCAATCTTCGGTCAAAGTAGCGTCAGCACCAACCACAATGGCACCCGTTTGTTCGGCCAGCTCATTGATTTTTCCCATGCGCAATGCTACGGGAGCATTAGACAGCACAATAGAAGCACCCTCAGCTTTGCACTTGAGGGCCACCTGCCACGCAATAGAATTTTCATCTAAAGCACCGGTGATAATTCCTTTTTTTCCTTTTAACAATCCGCTCATGCGGTACGGGGGTTTATTCTGCAAAGAAAACTAATTTATTTGTATTCCAAGCAGGGTTTTAGCATTTTCTATGGCTGAGGCTGTGATGGTTTCACCGCTTAACAACCTGGCAATCTCTTGAATACGCCCTGTTTCTTCAAGTTTTAAAATGCGTGTAAAAGATTTATTTTGGTTAAATTCTTTTTTAACCACAAAGTGTTGATGACCCTTTGCCGCCACTTGGGGTAAATGAGAAATAACGATAATCTGCGCATTTTCAGACATCAAAGCTAAAATCTCGCCCATTTTATCCGCCACCGGTCCGCTTACCCCTGTATCCACTTCATCGAACAAAAGTGTAGGAAATAGTTTCTTGTGTGCGACCAGGCGTTTTAAACACAACATGAAACGGGAAACTTCTCCACCGGAAGCTGTTTTAGAAATTTCGCCCATGGGCATGCCCGGATTGGCAGAAAACAAAAAACCGACTTTGTCTTGTCCCTGTGGACCCAACTGCTCCGCAGTTGCCAGTTGCACGTCCAAACGGGCACCTTGCATACCAAGTTGCGCAAGCATGGGCAATACATCCGCCGTCAGCTTCTGTGCGGCCCTTTTTCTATTTTCCGTGAGTTGGTTCGCTTTGGCTTGGGCAGCATCCGATAAGCGCGTTACCTCTTGAGTAAGCCAAAGTATCCGCTCTTCGTTATGTTGATCGGAGGCCATGGACTCCTCCCAGCTTTTCACCAGGGAAAAGGCTTCTTCTTCCGTTTGGATTTGGTGCTTCCGGCAAAACTGATACCAGGCATTTAGCTTTTCATCTATTTCGGCCAAAGCCCGGGGATCTACTTCCGTTTGAGACAACCAACCCTGTAACTCAGCCTGAATATCACGCAATTCAATCCAAATCGAAGCTAATCTATCCTTTTCTTTTTCAATGCCAGGCACCCAACCAGAAATCTTTTCGAGGGTTTGGGACATACGCCGCATTTGGATGAGGCCTCCGTCGTCCTCTCCATCTAACCGCTCCAACACCGACATCAACGCCTGCTGAATTTGCTCTGCATGCCCAAGGGTCTTTTGTTGTTGCTCCAAATGAGCTAAATCGCCTTCTTTCCAAGCTAAATTTGCCCACTCAGACAACTGAAAGGCCATAAAATCCTTTTCTCGAACGGCCTGTAAGCGTGTTTGCTGAAGCGTTTCCAATTCTTTGGCCAAGGATTTCCAGCTTCCAAAAAGGGTGGCATACTCCGCTAGATACGCTTGATTTTCAGCCAACACATCCAAAACCTCTAAACGAAAATCCTGTGCACGCAACAAAAGATGTTCGTGTTGGGCATGAATATCTAAAAGTGATTGGGTCAGGTCCCTCAGCTGTTGAAGACTTACAGGCGAGTCATTGACGAAAGCCCGTGATTTCCCATTAGGCCAAATCTCACGGCGCAGAATGGTCAAGGGCTCAAACACAAGTCCTAATGCTTCAAATTGTGCGGAAAAAGAAGCTGGATTCAGGTCGAAATGGGCTTCAATCACGCATTTTTCTTCGGCTACCGTAACGCCCTCAGCGCGGTTTCCCATGACCAATCCCAGGGCGCCAAGTAAAATGGATTTTCCAGCACCTGTTTCACCTGTGATTATATTCAGCCCGGGCCCAAAGTGTAGGGTGGCCGATTCAATGAGGGCAAAATGTCGGATGTCTAAGCATTGCAACATGATGCAAAGGTAGCATGAAACTAACGCACTAACTCATCATATTTGGCACTTTGTGCCGGATCTACTTTTTTCAAAACAGGCAGCATGGTCGCTTTCTCCGCAGGATCAGAAGTCCGGAGCAAAGCCAAGATTTCATTACGCTTCGCGTTAAAGAATAACTGAAGTAAAAAGGAGTTGGGACGTTGATTCCAAACAGCCTGAAGTTGTTTTAACGACTCAAGGGCTTTTGCACGGGCCTTGGTCATGTCCAGGTCCATTTGGTCAAAACCTTCCCGATGGTAGGTGTACATGAGCGAACGTAAGGGTTTGAAAGCCGCATTCAAATAATCGTTGACCATCCAATACCGATTGGAATTTCCTTGGGTTGGCTGCCAACCGCGATCGGCAATGGTTTGGGCATTGTTTACCACATTCAAGGCTTTGTTCAATACATCGGTACCGCCCTCCGGTGCAAAAGTGTCCATGTCTAAACCAATGATCATATAGGCATAAAAAGCAAAAACAGAAGTTAAATTGCTCAATGCGGCATTGTCGCTGAACAAAAGTTGTTGAAAAGGAATGTATTGAAAAGTAAAATCATCATCCAAGTGATTGAGTAGCGGGCTGTCATAAGTGGAATTATACACCCTCCGTTGGGCGATGATGGTGACTGCACCCCGATACCGATCCGGAATCACTTTGTCTGCATTGTCTTTTTCTTGTGCGGTAACATTGATAAAAATCTGACATTCAATTTTTTCATGCTCTTCATAACTGTCATCAGTCCACTTAGTGTTGTTCATAAACTCCGTCAGTCCCGTTTGTAAGGCGTCGAACACAGACCGGTCCACTTGGGCAATTTGATTGGAATTAACCACCACTTTACATCGCAATTCCTGAGAAAACAAGGAACCGCTGAACACCCAAAGAAGGGGAAAAAGAAGATTAAGAAGTTTCTTTTGCATGAATAAAGGCAATAAGTTGATGTGCCAGTGTCGTTTTTGAGCCGTAGGGTAAAACCCAGTTTCCTTCGGGACTTACCAAAGTGATTTCATTGGTATCGCTACCAAAACCTGTGCCTAGATCGGGTTGATGAAGGTTTAGGCAAATATAATCAGCGTTTTTTCGGCGACATTTTTCTTGGGCATGTTTCAATCCGTCGGAGGTTTCCAAAGCAAATCCCACCACTACCGTTCCTTTTTTCCGTTGATGACCTACCGTAGCCAAAATATCCGGATTTTCTGTCAAGGCAATGGCGTCTAGTGCGACTTGGTCCTTTTTCAGTTTTTCTGTGGCAGGATGCGAAGGCCTTTTATCGGCAACTGCGGCGGCAAAGAAAAACCAATCGGCTTCTTCCTGGTGTATCAAAACCGCTTGGAGCATGTCTTGCGCGGTTTCTACTTGCAGATACACCTCCGGTTCAAACGAAGGCTGAACCGGTGCGGGCCCCGTAATAAAAATGACTTTAGCACCTTGAGCTTTTGCTGCTTCTGCCAGTGCAGCACCCATTTTCCCGGAGGAGTGATTTGAAATAAATCGGACAGGGTCAATGGGCTCTCTGGTAGGGCCACTGGTAATCAATACCGTTTTTCCTTCCAAAAGACCGGGGGCATGCTGAAAAAAAGATTGAACATGTTGGAGCAATTCCTCTGGTTCAGGAAGTCGCCCCTCTCCTACTAAACCGGAAGCCAGCGGTCCATGCGCCGCAGGAATGATATGGCACCCATCTTGCGCCAGTTGGTTCAGATTGCGTTTAACGGCAGGATGCAGGTACATGTCATGGTCCATGGCGGGCGCAATCATCACCGGACAACGAGCAGAAAGGTAAACACCTGCTAAAAAATGAGGCGCTGCTCCTTGGGCCAAATGGTGAAGCGTTTCAGCGGAAGCCGGCGCAACAATAAATAAATCGGCCCAACAGCCCCATGCAACATGGTTATGCCATTGGTTGGGGTTTTCCTCTTTGGTCCAATCCATGGCCACCGAATGTCCGGACAAAGTTTCCAGCACCAAAGGAGAAACAAAATGCGCGGCGGAAGGGGTCATAACGACCCTCACCTGCGCCCCTTCCTGCAATAGTAGACGTAAAAAAATAGGCGCTTTGTAGGCTGAAATAGACCCACAAACGCCTAAAATAATTTTCTTTCCCCGAAGCATGGGGAACTGATTATGCGTTGTCTTCTCCCTCGGAAGCCTTTCCAGTATCCGGGTTACGGAAATAGATTTGATTTTCCAACCATTCTTGGTAGGCAATCGAATGGGCTTTGGGAAGTTTTTCGTAGAAACGAGAAATCTCGATTTGCTCGCGATTTTCAAGCACTTCTTCGAGGTTGTCTGTTTGGCTTACAAAATCTTGAAGTTTGATTTGAACCTCTTCCTTGATTTTTACCTGAATTTGGCTCGCGCGTCGGCTGATTACAGATAAAGACTCATAGATATTGGCAGTGTGCCGATCCAGTTGGGTAATGTCCCTAGTAATGGTAGAAATCTCAGCAGAAGATTTACGAATATTGGCCATGTTATTCTGATTGCTGGTTAATTTGTGCGATGCGTACCTGAGCTAAATCAAATAGTTCTTTCGATTTAAGTTCATAGGCAGAGCCCGCCAATTGAGGGGCAAATTTACGATATTTTTCCAAGACTTGTTCATACCTCTCTTTTCTTTTTGACTTGATGCTTTTTTCAGCATATAGAAAAAGGGAACGAACCACCTTGTATTGCATTTCGAAACGTCTTGGAGAATCGGGAAACTCCATTAAAGTATATTCAAAAGCCTTGGAAGCGGCTTGGTAATATCCTTGGTCAAAATACAATTGAGCACCACGGTAGGATTTTAAATCGAGACGGCTTCTTAGTTCTTCAATCAAGGCGGTTGCTTCCGCAGCTTTTGGAGAATCTGTAAAGCGGTCAATGAATTGTTGAAGTTTTTGAATGGCATCCCGTGTACTAGAAGGGTCTAATTGAGGTGCCGGAGCAGCCTTGTATAAGGCATAACCCGACATAAACCAAGCCTCCTCATACCAGGCACTGCGTTGGTAGGTTTTGACAAATAGTTCAAAATAGAAATTTGCCAACAAATAGTCGCCCGCCCCGAAATGAGATTGGGCAAAGTAGTAGGTAATTTCTTCTGCGCCCTGGCCCGAACGCATAACGGTATATAATTCTTCAAATAAAGTAACGGCTTTTGCGTATTTTTTTTTCTGGTACATGTCCATAGCCACTTCACGTTTGAGGGCATAATCGCTCCCTTTCAGGGCTTTGTTGTAGTCGCTACAACCTGTTATGAGCGACATAGCCAACCCCAAAATCATGAGTGTAAAAAGGACTTTTCCAGATTTCATCACGGCTAAACAACGTGGAGATGTCAACCAAATTGTAAATCGTATGTTTTTTTCAAAGCGCATGAATAGATGCAACACTTAATATTAACTTTGCGCGAAGGTAAACCAAGAAACCACATCTATGGCGGATATTTTTGATAAAATCCGGAAAAACCCCGGTCCACTTGGCCAATATGCCAAGGTTGCACATGGATATTTTGCTTTTCCAAAACTGGAAGGCCCCATTGCTAACCGAATGATGTTCAGAGGGAAAGAAGTATTAGTTTGGTCTTTGAACAACTATCTGGGTTTGGGAAATCATCCGGAAGTTCGTGCGGTAGATGAAGCCGCCACCAAGGAATTTGGTTTGGCGTACCCGATGGGTGCACGCATGATGACCGGAGAATCGGATTATCACGAAAAACTTGAGCAAGAACTGGCCGATTTCACTGAAAAGAAGGCCGGGATGCTGCTCAATTATGGCTATCAAGGGGTCATGAGTGTGGTGGATGCGCTTTTGGGTCGGCACGACGTAGTTGTGTACGATTCCGAATCGCACGCTTGTCTTGTAGATGGAGTTCGCATGCATGCCGGAAAGCGGTTTGTGTACCAACACAACGACATGGCGAGTTTAGAAAAACAACTTCAACATGCCCAGCACGTTACTGACCAAACCGGCGGCGGAATCCTTGTGATTACAGAAGGTGTATTCGGTATGGCGGGCGATCAGGGTGACCTGCGCGGTGTGGTGGCCCTCAAAAAGAAATATGGTTTCCGACTTTTGGTAGATGATGCCCACGGCATTGGTACCATGGGCCCTAAACTTGGTGGAACGGGCCAAGAACAAGGCGTGCAAGACGAAATCGATGTGTATTTTGGAACCTTTGCCAAATCTTTCGCCCTGATTGGCGCTTTTGTTTCCGGAGATCCCGATGTAATTCAATTCCTGAAATACAATACCCGCTCCCAGATTTTTGCCAAAAGCCTACCCATGCCATTGGTCATAACCGCCCTGAAACGGTTGGAAATGATGCGCACCCGGCCGGAGCTTAAAGAAAAACTATGGACCATTGTTCATGCCTTACAAAAAGGACTCACTTCCTTGGGCTTTAACATCGGAAAAACCAATTCACCCGTCACTCCGGTCTATCTAAGTGGCGGCCCGGCTGAAGCGTCTAACCTTGTCATGGACCTAAGAGAAAATTACGGCGTGTTTTGCTCCGTGGTGATGTATCCGGTGGTTCCTAAAGGCATCATTATTCTTCGGTTAATTCCTACGGCTGTGCATACCTTAGAGGATGTAGACTACACCTTGGATGCATTTGCCAAGGTTCGAGACAAACTGCAAAATGGATTATACGACAAGGAAAATTATGCCGTTGGCATGTCTTCCTAGATAAACGTTATCTCATAGTCATATACAGCGGGTAGAAAGTGATTTCTCCCGCTTTTCTTTTTCCAGACCTTTCGTTGCTGACTTAGACTTTTAGGCCGTTTTAAACGAGTATATGCGCTTAATGTCCGAGTATTTTCACGCTGGATGCGTAGATTGTCCACGGGGAGGGGTTGGGCGTAGCCCCGATTTTCGGCTTTTATTTGTTCGTTCTGAAAACGTATACTGAGTATGGCAGTTTGAGATTCTGGACGCTTCGCGCAGTCAACTCTTTTCTATCTCATACGCCCTCGAGCCGGGCAGGCCGCCGCTTT
>CAZRHR010000085.1:0-9544 GCA_964599915.1 uncultured Candidatus Competibacteraceae bacterium
CACCAACTCTTCGTAGAACCTGAAGGCTGGAATACCGTGGAAATTTATGTGAACGGATTTTCGTCTTCTCTTCCTGAAGAAGTACAACTTCACGCCCTACAGCAAGTACCCGGGTTCCAACATGCACGCATGTTTAGACCGGGATATGCCATCGAATATGATTATTTTCCACCCGAACAATTACTCCATTCTTTACAAACCAAACTGGTCAGCCACCTGTTTTTTGCCGGACAAATCAATGGCACCACCGGATATGAAGAAGCCGCTTGCCAAGGACTCATGGCAGGTATAAACGCACACCAAAAAGCACATGGATTAGATGAAATCGTCCTTTCCAGAAGCGATGCTTACATTGGCGTTTTGATTGATGACCTGATTACCAAAGGTACCGATGAACCTTATCGGATGTTTACCTCGCGTGCGGAATACCGCATTTTACTGCGACAAGATAATGCAGATGAAAGACTCACACCCCTTGGATATCAACTGGGATTGGCGGGAGAAGAACGTTGGAAAAGATTACAAACCAAAAGAAACCTCACCCAAGAAACAGAAAAAATCCTAAAGCAAACCAGCGTAACACAGGAGGATATTAACCCCATTTTAGAACGTTTGGAAGCAAAAGGAATAGACCAAAAGGTAAAAGCCATCTCTTTGGTCGGAAGACCGCAAATAGGCATCAGAGACCTCTTACCTTGCTTACCTGAACTACAAAAGGTATTGGAACAAAACGGAAGACTCGCAGAAGAAGCCTTAGACCAATGCGAAATCAACGTAAAATACCAAGGCTATTTACATCGGGAAAAAGAACAAGCTGAAAAAATGGCAAGACTAGATTATGTAAAGTTGCCTAAAGACTTCGAATACCATAAACTGACTTCCCTGTCAATGGAAGCCCGACAAAAACTGTCCCACCACCAACCCGAAAATTTAGGACAAGCCTCACGCATTTCAGGTATCTCTCCAGCCGACATTTCTGTACTCATGATTTACATGGGGCGATAACCCATAGCTCATTCAAAAAAGAAACCCACCATGCGTGGGTTTTTTTATTTCATAAAAGGAAAAAAGGCAGCCAAATTAGCGCGATAAGAAAATCAAAAAAGGCCCTATCCCTTAAGAGACACGGCCTTTTTGAAAAAAATCAAGGTTATCCGAATAAAAGCCTTGCAATACCTTCATATATAATAATATAGAAAAATGGCTTTAAATTGAAATTCAACTTAAACTGACGCGAGATGAAGCGAAATTAGAACTGCTTCAAAAACCGAAGGTCATTCTCATAAAAAAGTCGGATGTCTTTGATTCCATACCGGAGCATGGCCATCCGTTCTATGCCCATACCAAAAGCATACCCTGTATACACCGAAGCATCAATCCCACAATTTTCAAGTACGTTGGGATCTACCATTCCACAACCCAAAATCTCCATCCATTTAAAATCCGTGCCTTTTCCCCAACCTATGTCCATTTCGGCACTGGGCTCAGTAAACGGAAAATAACTTGGACGAAAACGAACTTGGGTTTTACCTGGAAAAAATCTGGATACAAAGTAGAAGAGCACCTCTTTTAAATCTGCAAAAGAGACGTTTTTATCTACATACAATCCTTCAATCTGATGAAATACAGGAGAATGCGTGGCATCTGAATCGCATCGATACACCCGACCGGGCGCAATAACGCGAATGGGAGGTTGAGAATTCAACATGGAACGCACCTGCACACCACTGGTATGGGTGCGTAAAACGGCATCTGGATCGTTTTCAACAAAAAAAGTATCCTGCATATCGCGGGCAGGGTGATCTTCCGGAAAATTAAGGGCAGTAAAATTGTACCACTCCGACTCAATTTCCGGACCGTCGGCTACAGAAAATCCTAAATCCTTAAAAATTCCGGAAACCTCTTCCCGAATCTGGGTTAAAGGGTGCAAATGCCCAATGAACGATTTATGACCGGCTAAGGTGGCATCAAAGTCAAAACCATTGGATTGCTGATCAAAAGCGTCAATGGCTTCTTGCAAACGCTGTTGTGCCAATTGCTTTAGCGCATTCAAAGGTGCACCAATCTCCTTTTTCTCAGGACCGGACAAAACTCTGAACTGCTCAAACATAGCAGTTATCACTCCATTTTTACCGGAATACAAGCGCCTGAACTCATCCAAAGCGTCTTTTCCTTTAAAATTGAAGCTCCGAACCTCAGCTTCAATGCGCAAAATATCTGCAATCATGAGGTAAAATTAAAACAAAATTCCCATGTTCATGAAAGACATGCCGGGGAACAAGTGGAAACATACGAAAAGACACCATATCTGCGTTTAAAGGGTAGTGAAGACATCAATCCTAACAGAATGTTTTCCAATTCAAAAAAAAAACCTAATTTTGATAGATAGTGTACCTATTCTATGCTTAAAAGACTTACCTCCCTCGCTTTCTTAGGCTTAAGCCTTTCACTTGTCGGCTGTTACAGCAGTCCTGAACCCGGGGTAGCTGTGATTACTGTGTTGGATGCCAACGATTTCCGCGTACCGGAAGCGCAAGTGCGTTTTTATCAGTCAGGAAATGGCGCGGGTATTATCGATGAAATGCGATTTACCAACCTCCAAGGGGTTTGCACCTTTATTCATGGAAAACAAGCTTATCAGGTAATCGATGAAGATTCTGGACGCAGCTTAATTGCCCTATGTGGAGACGATGCCTATTGTGAAGTCATTTTAAACGTAACGGCCACAGCCCAAAACAAACTGGGCACCACCATTGTCCGCATCAAACCGGGTGAAACCATTCAGGAAACGGTGCGGATTTATTAAAATACCTTTATCACATGAAAAAGCCCCAAATTGGGGCTTTTCTTTTTACCAGTCTAACCGCACTCGATTGGCGAAAATCCAAGCCGAATGCAAAATAACTTGGGTGTTTGTTTTTAACCGTTTGGGTTGAATTTTATCCCAGGTATCCTGCGGGGTATGATAATCGGCATGCAAACCGGAGAAATAAAAAATGGCAGGGATTCCTTTTTCACAAAAAGAATAATGATCGGACCGTTCGTATAAGCGCATGGGATGATCAGGGTCATTGTAATGATAATCCGCGGTAAAACCGACATCTTGTAAAAGAGAATCGGAAATTCGGTGGACACCGGGTGAAATTCGGTCGGAACCAATGAGATATAGGTAGCTTTCCTGGAGATGATGTGCTTCGTCATTTCGACCAATCATGTCGATATTCAGGTTCAAAACGACTTGTGAAAGTGGAAAAACAGGTTGCTTCACATAAAACGCGGAACCCAATAAACCCATTTCTTCGCCACTAAAGGCAATAAACAACAATGACCTTCTTGGACCTAAGCCTTGTTTAGCCAGGGTGGAAAAAACGCGGCTTATGGTCAATAAAGCCGAAGTGCCGGAAGCATTGTCATCGGCTCCATAATAGGTTTTTCCGGCACGCGTACCTAAATGGTCATAATGGGCGGAAATCACCACGTATTCATGGGCCAAATCTGTACCCGGAAGGGTGGCCCAAACATTGACACCTTGTGGCTCGCGCTGTTGAACATGCAAATAAAATCCTTTTTTATGGGCTTTTATCCACGAAACCACCTCCGGTTGGATGAAGCCATAAGGGATGGACGTCGCATTAAAATCGTCCCTAAACCGAAGTTTTGCTTTTCTATCTAAGCTGCCCATCACAGGCTCAAAAGCTGGCGGCATACCAAGAAAAAAAGCAGCCACTGCGCCGTACTTTTTAGCCGCTCTTAATCTTAATTCGGGATAAGCCAACCATTCCTTTTCCACGCTAGAAATGGCCTCAAAGGTTCCGTCAAAAAGCACGAGTTTCCCTTTTACCCGCTTAGAAAAATCCCTCATGTTCAGGGTATCAAATCCCCGACCTATGGCCACCATTTCAGGAATGAAATACGTACCGGGAGAAAATCCACCAGGAGACGTTAAACCGGAACGCAGGGTGTCTGAACCGGCCACCAGAAACATGGTGGATTGGTTGGGAAGTCGCTCTGACAAAGAAAAAGGCTGGAAACCTGTTTTCAATCCTTGATTGGACCAGACTTTTGAAATGTACTGTGCAGCACGTTTGGCCCCTTCGGTATGAGAAGCCCGACCAGCACATGAATCGCTTGCCAAAAAGCGAAGGTGATGCATGAGTTCGTGCGTATCCGGTGCAAGCTGTAAAAGCTTAGCTTCAGGTAAAGATTGCGCGCTAAGGCTTCCAACGGAAACAAGTAAAGAAAGCAGCAAAGATTTCATAAACAACCCATCTTGGCTACGCGGTCGGCATGTCTTCCACCTTCAAAAGGTGTAGATAAAAAAGCGAGGATACAGGCCTTGGCCGTGTCAACATCCATAAAACGGGCAGGCAAAGCCAGTACATTTGCATTGTTATGACCACGTGAGAGGGCGGCAATTTCAGCATTCCATACCAAGGCAGAACGAATACCTTGGTGTTTATTTGCGGTAATATTCACACCCTGACCACTGCCACAAATGAGAATACCACAAGGAAAATCACCCTGCTCAATGGCCGTTGCCAAAGGATGTGCCACGTCCGGATAATCAACCCTATCCTCAGAAAAAGCGCCAAAATCTTTGACATCAAAGCCTAATTCTCGAAGAAAGGGCAATAAAGCTTCCTTGAGTTCGAATCCTGCATGGTCTGAACCTATGGCTAGTTTTTTAGGAAATATGAATGCCGTCATAACGTGAAAAAACCTGTTTATATCTTCTACAAACTTCCGCAAAATCTTATTTGGAAGTTTGAAAAAAAATGACACCGGGTAAAAAAATGAGATAATCATCAAGGCCGAGGTAAAAAACATGGAGAAGATATACAACACTTCATTCACAAAAAGGATGGGTTTGTGTACAAGAAGATATTCACAAACAAGGACGAGAAGGAACATTGTGAATAACCTACTAAAGCTTATATAATCAAAAGATTAAAAGCCCAAAACTTGTGAATAAGGGTTCATAAATTACATTTCCAAATTCTAAAGAATAGGTTATCCACATATGAACAGTGCTTATGAATAGAAAGAGAATATTTTTAAAATTTCTTTTTTATTTCATTGTATAAAGGTTGTGCAAAACCTTTTTCCGGTTGGGGACTGTGGATGTTTACCTTTGAGGAATGAAAGCATGGAAACTCATACAACATGGTACGAAAACCAACGACTGTTTTCGAATGGAATCCTTTGATTCATGGCCAATGGCTTCAAATCAAGTGCGGATAGCGGTGAGTCATTCAGGGATCAACTTTGCGGATGTTTTATCCATGCATGGAAAATATGGCGGTGCACCGAAGTTACCTTATACGCCGGGTTATGAGGTGGTGGGTAGGATTGTAGAATTGGGTTCTGCGGTAGAAAATTTGGCGTTAGGGATGCGTGTGTTGGCTTTTACCCGTTTTGGTGGATATGCGGATGAAGCGGTGTTGTATCCACATCAATGTGTTCCCATCCCAGAAGATTGGGATGGCGCCATGGCTACGGCTTTGGCTACACAGTATGTAACGGCTTGGTATATGGTGCAAGACGTAGCGTATGTGCGTCCGGGAGACCGTGTGTTGGTTCCTGCGGCGGCGGGAGGTGTAGGCCAAGCATTGATGGACATGGTAAAGGCACGTGGAGGAGAAGCCGTAGGCATTGTTTCACGTGAAACATCTAAAAGATTTTTAGAAGAAAGAGGCCATGTAAGCGTAGTTCAGGTGAAGGATGGCGCATGGTGGCAGTTAAAAGATTTGGGCGCGTTTAAAGTAATTTTTGACGCATCTGGGGGCTATTCTATACGGGAAGGTTGGAAGCATTTGTTGCCCGGAGGAAAATTGATTTCTTATGGTGCCTCTTCGCGGATTGGTACTTGGGGTTTGGTTCGAGATTTGAAGTTGTTGTTTGGTTTCGGTATCATTTTTCCGGTTCAGAAACTCATCCATTCCCAAGGTTTTATTGGGGTAAATATGTTGGTGATTGCGGATAAGCGGCCGGATGTTTTGCAAGCTTTAATGAAGGAAGTGATGGCAGCGGTGCAGTCGGGTATGTTGCCTTTTCCGGCGGCTCATACTTTTCCGGCAGAGGGTTTGGAGGAAGCGTACGCGGCCATTTTGGAGCGGCGACATCAGGGGAAGTTGGCGTTGGTGTGGGGGTGATGTTTATTCGGTCCGATGTATATGAATTCGGCTAAAAAAAGGAAGCCGATTCAAATGAACCGGCTTCCTTCCTAAAAATGATGTTTCTTATTTACCTGTGGTACCAGCACCAATTACTTTGTAGTACTGAACAATTCCCCACTCTCTCATGGTCATTACCGTAGAAACGTTTCCGGTTGCACCTTGTCTGGCGAGGTCACCCGCTACCCTTTCGGCGAGGTCTCTGGGGACAGACAGGTGTAAAATACCAAATCCATCAGCAGAAGCACGAACTAAATTTCCATTGTTTGCGCTTACGTTAGATACGTTTGCACTGGTCATGGTGATACAGCTGTTGAAAGATACCAATGTAAAAATGGCACCTAGGGTAAAAATGGCTTTTTTCATTGTTGTTGTATGCTAGTATGATGCAACAAAATTATTTAGACGAAATGCCAAATCACTGAACAAATGTGAAGAAAGTAGTTTGCTGAAAATTTAGGCTTATCGTTTTTCTTGCTATTTAAATCGGAATTACTTACTTTTTGTTCGCACATTCAGTAAATGCGTTTCGATAAGGTATTTATAAAGGTGTTTTACCAAATCTAAGTTTGCACGGATTGGATTATTATTATAATTAATTTATGTTTAATAACATATACTTTTCATTTACTTGTACTTAAATTCAAATGTTTTAATTTTAAAATTCATCCATAAAATTGCTTATCATTGAAATATATTTCACCATTTATGATGAGCTACAAAATTTTTAGTTTCAGTTTAGTTTTACCCTTCTTGTGTGTTGGGCTCCAACCCATGCTTGGACAATCCGGGGTAACCATAGGTGCCAATACACCTAATCATCCTTCGGCTGTTTTAGAGCTTCAAAGTACCACCGGAGGTTTGTTGTATCCACGGCTTACCACCACCGAGCGGAATGCCATCGCCAATCCTGCGGTTGGATTGATGATTTTCAACACCACCTCGAAATGTTTTGAAGGCTATTTTGCTACCGGTTGGAAGCAAACCAGTTGTGAATGTTCTTCGTATCCAAGTCCGGCTTTTACTTTACCCTCTTCTGCCAACATCAACACCCCGGCTACCTTTACTGCATCGGCTACCGGCGTGAGTTATGCATGGACTTTCCCTTCCGGTAGCCCAGCAACTTCCACTGTTCAGGCCCCGGCGGTTACGTGGACTGTAGCAGGTACGTATGCGGTGAAACTCGTGGTCACGAATGCGAATGGCTGTTCAGATAGTTTGATTCAGAATGTGACCGTTTCCAACTGTCCGCCTGCTGGAAGCCAGACTTTTACTTATAATGGAAACACCCAATCCTTTACCGTACCAGCTTGTGTAACGAGTATTCAGGTAGATGTGCGTGGCGCGCAAGGTGGAAATGGCGGCAATGGACAATATTGTTCCAATACAGTTTTGGGTGGTCAAGGCGGCCGTGTTCAGGCTACCCTCGCCGTAACGCCCGGTCAGGTGGTTACGGTAGTTGTGGGTCAGCAAGGAACCGCAGGAAACAGTAACTGTTCCAGTGCTTGTAATGGTGGAGCCGGCGGTTATGGCGGTTTATTTAATGGCGTGAATGGTGGAAATACTAGTTCTGGAGTTACCGCAAGTGGCGGTGGTGGCGGTGGTGCGTCTTATGTACAATTGAGTGGAACGGCTGTGGCCATCGGCGGCGGCGGTGGTGGTGGTGGTGCCAACAACCATGGAAATTCCAGTTCAGCCGGTGGAAAAGGCGGTCATCCTACCTATGGTGGCAATGGTGGATGTGCTGCTGGAACTTTTGCCAATTGCACCGTTTGTAGTGGCGGCGGCGGCGGACCGGGTAGCGGTGGACAAGGGTTTTCTTCCGGAACCTCAGTGACCACGCAGACCGGATTCCAATCTGGAAATGGCCAGGTGGTGATTTCCTGGTAAAAGCAATAAAAAAAGGCCTTTCTATCATGGAAAGGCCTTTTTTGATGTGGACAGGTTGATGTTAAATCCAAGTCCAGTGAAGGGTAACGCTTACACCACTAGTGACTACCGTAGTTGAGTTTTTAGTAATGGAAATGTTGGTAAATGCCCACCCACCGGCATATCCCATATATTCATCGGTTGATGTATCATCATAGTCGAAAATATCCACATAAATGGTTTTGGACAAATCATTATGGTAATAATCAATGTTCCATACATAGCTTCCGTTAGGACTTGCATTTTCTTTTCTATTGGAAGTTCCTGTATGGTATAAATGCGTGCCACTTACATCCGTAATAATCGCATAAACGTCCGGTAAATAATTTCCTGTGATTGGATTGTTGTCCCAGGATTGTCCGGAGGCATTTGTGCCATTAAAGGAGTTAAGCGTGATTTTTGTAATCCTAACGGCTGTTTGCATAATCGGCGGAATATCTACATCTCCGCCATCATCTTCCTCTTTTGAACAACTAAAAAGTAGGGTTGCCGCCAAAAACAGGCTTAAAAAATGGATGGTGTTTTTCATGTGTTTGATGTTTAACAGTTTCATTCACAAAAGTCTATATAGTTTTACTTGTAACAGTGAAAAAAAAGTTCTAACATTGTACTAAATAGATTCTAATTTAGAACCATGGATACGCCAAAAGAAGAAAGCAAGACCAATCCACCCAAAAGGAAGTCCTTTGTTTTTGACAAGGATGCTTTGCCTGGGGAAAGTAAATTCAAAGAGGAACATGCCCATATTCCCTCCAGAATTAAAATGATTCGGATGGCTAAAAGCCTGTCCCAAGATTATGTGGCCGGTAAACTTGGCATCAGCCAAAAGGCCTATTCTAAAATCGAAAACAGCGAAACCCGACTCAATGTCGATAAACTCCTGCGGATTTCAGATATCCTGGAAGAACCTCTGAATTCCTTGATTGGCGACGGACAAAGTCCGGTCCTGGCAGATTTTTCTAACCGCACCGGTGGGGATAATGTGATTTTTCAACAACGGGAAAGTGAAAAATTAGAGGCCCTTTATAAAGATTTGTTAGCCGCCAAAGAAGAAATTATTCGTTCTAAAGAGCGCGAACTGAAAATGAAGGATGAATTGATAGCCCTGCTAAAGAAGAGCCAACGGTCCTAATCCAACGACTCTATTTTCATTTCTCCTCTTACCACCTCTGCGCTCAAGACTTCGTGCGTGCTGGGATAAACATTGTCTTCTTTCTTCCCCTTTCCTGTTCAAAAAGCAAGCTGCAATGGTGAACAGCAAAATGGATGTAAAACCTTCTCAGGTAACGAGAAAATGGGTTCAACATCATCTACCGTAATTTCCGGTTTGCGTGCAGGCGATCGTAGCCCTGTATTGCCCCGTACGCGCAGGGGCAAGGCTATGGCACTTGCACGCTGTTAGTGGCTGGGTTTTCATTTATTTTCAATTAGCTTAGCCAATA
>CAZRHR010000086.1:0-9484 GCA_964599915.1 uncultured Candidatus Competibacteraceae bacterium
AAGGGGGAGCGGAAAACTTCCGCTCCTTTATTTTTTATCGGACACTAGTGATTTATTTTATAAATCTTATTGATTTAGAATTTATCATTTACGTTCATTATTGACATAAATAAAAAAAAGGGTTAATCTAATTAGATTAACCCTTTCATTACGAGGCGATTAATATTAGAATTTATAAGATGCGCCCAGGTTGAATGTTAATCCAATGCTTGGGTCGCCAGAGCCAATGATCACAGGTATTCTTAAGCCTCCATCTAATCCCAGATGTTCGATAATTTCATACCGATAGTTTACTCCTGGAAGCAGGTATAAGGAGGCGTTAAAATCTCCTGCAACCAAACCAGCACCAAGCAGTCCGGATGCTCTGCCGGGCCCCAACATCTTGCCATATTCACCTACCGCTTGGAAGGAAAAGCTACTAGATGAAATCGATCCAACCCCGATAGCAATGTTTCTTTGAAACAATCCCAAATTGGCACCAATTCCAAGATTCTCATTTAATAAATAACGCCCTTCTGCCGTTACCGTAAGTACGAGGCCTCCTCCAGCGTTAAAGTTTGGTCCAAATCCTATGTTGGCACCAAGTTGAAGACCTCCCGAAGTGGTCTGTGCATAGGCGGCTGTTCCCAAGAAAAGAGATGCTACCCACACGATGACATTTTTTTTCATAGTTATTTTATTTTGAGACAAATAACCAAAATCTATACCAAATAACCAAAAATTAAGTTTACCCGTAGCCTCTTCATAGAAACGATGTCATCTTTTGACGAATTTCTTGCTTATTTTTGAATCCCCCATCTGAAAACTATGAAACCTGTGGCCCAAAATCAACCTGATGTGAAAGCTCGTATTCAACAACTCTGGGAAGAGCGTGAACAATTACTGAAAGAACTGGAAAATTTTAAAAAAAACTTGCCTCCCGAAAAGGTCTCCAGAGACAAGCGCCCTTGATTTTTGATTCATCTTGTGGATGGTCAAATTGTACATTCTTGCATTAGCACCTCCGTCCAAACCAACAAAGCCCCATCCATTCAGATGGGGCTTTGTTTCGTTAGATTATTGGTGTCCTAACTCAGGTAGGCATTAAACATCCAAACCAATTTTTCTTGTGCGCGAATGTAATCACTCATCAACGCATTGGTGCCTTCATCTCCCGCTTCCGCACTCAAATCTAGGATTTCCCTTTCTTGAACGAGCAAGGTTTGAAAACCCGTTACCACCCATTGCATGGCCTCTTTTCCATTGGATACGTTCCTTGCTTCTTTGATGGCTGCATGGGCTGTATAATCACTGAAGGTATGCATGGGTACGTGTCCCAAAGTAAGCACACGCTCAGCAATCTCATCAATTTTTATCAACGCATCTGTGTATAGCTCTTCAAATTTTAAATGGAGCTCAAAGAATTTGTCTCCTTTAATGTTCCAATGAAAGCCACGTGCATTGATGTAAAAGAGTTGATAGTTTGCAAGTAATAAATTTAACTTGTTCGCTAACTCCACGCTTTTTTCTGTGGATAGCCCAATGGCATTTTGTGTAGTTCTCATGGCTTTGAGGTTTTTTTGCAATTTAAGGCTTATTCCATTGAGAAGATGTGAAAAGATGTTGCCGACCTTGTATCTCTGCCTGTTGCCATACCGTGGTGCCGAATCGGTCCGCTATACTTGCATCTCCTCCTTTTTCAAGTAGCCATGTAACCATTTTGTCTGAGGCGAAAACAATGGCGAAATGCATGGCAGTGGCTTCTTGAAAGTTGGGTTGGTTGATGTCCGCTCCGCGCTCCACCAAGGTCATGGCAATCTCTTCTTGTTTTCTAAATAATGCTCCCATGAGTGCTGTATTGCCCGATAAATCTACCGATGTGGGATTTGCGCCTTGGCGCAATAACCATTCTACTGCCGGAAGCTGCCCATAATAGGTGGCCAGAATAAGGGCGTCACTGCCACGGCTGTCTTTTTCATGAAGCAAGGCCGGATTCGCTAACCAAAGGGTCTGTAAGCCAAGGGTGTCTCCGCTTCTTGCTGCGTCTAGCCATTCGGATAAAACCGGCGAGGTCGATTGGCTCCTCGCCGGTATGCATCCTGCTCCAACAAGCAGGAGAATAAGAAGATATCTTTGTATCATGGTTTCATGGAAGATTCAACTTCTTCCCTGGACAATCCTAAGGCCGTTGCCAGCTGGGTTCCCAAGCCCCGATCTGCCATGTAAAAATGACCGACCATCTTGGCTTGGGTTTGTCTCATCTTTACCTGTTTCAAATCGCCGGTAAGATTCATAACTAAGCTGGCTTGTTCCTCTTTACTTAATCCTCTATAAAACTCGCCCGCTTGGCCAAAGTGGTCTTGTTTTGTGACCGCGGCACGTGTCACAGCTTGGTTGTAAGTGGGTGATGAAGCCTTGTACACCATCGGATCTTTATAGGCTTGGGTTTGGGCACTGGGCTCATAATTGACTTCGCCATTTCCGCCTCTGCTGGCAAAAGCTCCGTCTTGGTTATTGGTCCGAACATCTACGCGTGGACGATTGATGGCAATTTGCTGGAAATTGGTTCCCATCCGGTAGCGCTGGGTGTCGAAATAGGAAAAGATACGCCCTTGTAAAAGTTTGTCTTCCGAAGGTTCAATGCCCGGTACCAAGGTGCCTGGTGAAAAAGCAGATTGCTCCACTTCTTCGAAGAAATTGGCCGGAATGCGATTCAAGGTCATGGTGCCAATTTTCTGAGAGGGGAACAGTTTTTCTGGCCAAGTCTTGGTGGCATCTAAAGGATAAAAGGAAAACTTATCCATATCTTCCGGTTTCAACATTTGGACATATAAATCCCATGAAGGGTATTTTCCTTCACGAATAGACTGGTAAAGGTCTACCGTGGCATGTTGAAAGTCTTGGCTTTGAATTTCCGATGCTTGCTTGGCTGTTAGGTTCCGTTCGCCTTGTTTAGACACCCAAGTGTATTTTACATAGGTTACTTGGCCTTGCTCATTTACCCATTTAAAGGCATGTACGGAAGAACCATTCATTTCGCGATAATTGGCCGGAATTCCATAGTCTGAATACAACCGTAACAGCATGTGGGTGGCCTCAGGCAAATGAGAGAAAAAGTCAAAAACCCGGTTGGGATCTTGCTTATTGTACACCGGACTTGGTTTAAATGCATGCACCATGTCCGGGAACTTCATGGCGTCTTGAATGAAAAAGACAGGTAAATTATTGCCTACCAAATCGTAATTGCCTTCTTCTGTGTAAAATTTGGTAGCGAAACCTCGTGGGTCACGAAGGGTTTCTGGACTTCCCTGTCCATGGACTACCGTAGAAAAGCGGACAAATACCGGCGTTTCTTTGTTATTGCCGGAGAACAATTTGGCACGGGTAAAAGCGGACATATCGGCTGTCGCGACAAACGTTCCATGTGCCCCGGCACCACGGGCATGCACCACTCGCTCAGGGATGCGTTCCCGGTCAAAGGCGGCTAACTTTTCAATTAAATGGATGTCTTCAAGTAAAACAGCACCTGTTGGACCTGCTGTTCTGGAGTGTTGGTTGCTTTCAACCGGCGCACCGGTTTGGGTAGTTATTTTTTGGGCCTGAATGCCGATACTGCTAGCTAATAGCAGCACCGTGAGTTGCGAATGCTTCATGAGGTTAAGTTTTATGCTCACAAAGGTCTGCTATCTGGCATTATAAATCAAACTGATATTTTAAATGAAGGTATTGAGTAAATCTATTTTACGCAAAAGCATCCCCAAACCGGCAGATGGTCAGAGACTAACCTAGCAGCTTTTAAGGTGGGAAAGGAATAAGAAAAATCAATGGCCCCGGCGGAATCTAAACGCAACTCCTTTTGCTCGAAGAATAAATTATCATAGGCATTGGCCCTGCGCTCACCTGTTTCCGGATCTGGTTCCATTTTTAGGGTGGTTTTGGTTTTTCGCAAAGCCGCATCCATGTCTTTTTCCCGTAACCCTTGAAATGCTTTTTCATGGTGGGGTAAATTGAAATCTCCCATGATGATGAGTGCATCGTTGGGAAACAGGGTTAATATTTTCGGAAGATGCACGATTTCACTGGCGGGATCTTTGGATTTTGGCACGGCATGGAAGCTAACGAGGCTCATGAAATAGGGACCAAAACTGAATTTTGCATAATACGGTTCTCGGTCCATCAAGGGGTCTAAAGCGTCTACCAACTGCGCTTTTCCTGACAGTTTTACCCGATGTTTTTTCCATAAAAAGGCGTAGCGTTCCACCCCATTGCCTACGGTAGGAGGACTGATTACATAATCCCAGGCTGCTCCGGTTCGGTTCAGGGCATCTGCGAGTCTGGCTACGGCCTGAGGACCGGCTGGACCCGCCACCACTTCCTGGATGGCCACTACATCGAACCTGCGCAACACTTGCGCCATGGTGTTAATTTCTTCTTCATCCTTGGATTGTCCAAGGTTGGCAATGTTCCAAGAAGCTACTTGAAGACAAGCATCACTGCTTTTGCTTTGGGCCACAGCCGACCAAGGCAGCCACAGCAAAAGAAAGAGAACATACAAAAAGCGCATGGGTTGGGAGTTTAAGGCGCCGGGTTCACCACATTGGATAAGTTGAAGCGTAAGCTGATACCTCCGTTGGTGTTGGCGGTGGGGAATTGGTTGGAAACAAAAGGATTATTGCCGATATAATCAAAGAAGAACCTGAACGTGACCGATTTACTCAGGTCATATTCGGTGAAGAATTTGATGTTGATGGCTTGTTGTCCGGCCGTTACTTGCTGCACTTCTTCCTGAATCTTTCTCACCACCGTCACATTGTCCCTGATGCCAATGTCTAGCCTGATGTTCAGGGCATTGTTTGGTTGTTTGCCACCAATGTAAAATGGCAATTTAAACTTGGGCACTTTGAATCCGGCACCAATGGCAATTTCAAATGTATTGGTTTCGGTAAGCTGTGAGTTGGGGAAATTCAATGAAATGTTCCTAGAACTTTTTACTTCGCCCGATACTTGTAACCCATTGTTTAGTCCCAATTCTAAACGCATCAAAGGATTAAAGGATTCTACGATGGTCACCGAACTGGTAAAGAACCGTGGCACAAAATCGCTTTTATCGTCTCTCTGGTCGTAGTTGAATGGATTATTCACCCAAGACAATGGGTCACGGTTGTTATAAATGTTGTTGGTTTGGTAGCCGGCGACATTATAGGTGGAAGTGTATCCGTGGGTGAGTACAATGTTTTTGAACCGTTTTTTGAACCACGGAAGGTCTTTCAATCCATCGAATTGCAAGCGCCAGTTGGGAATTGGAATGCTGGGAAACATCGATAAAGACTGGGTGGTTGGGTCTTCTCCACGATAAGCAGCCATAAAGGAATACATGAGTACGTCTGCTTGGTTAGGTCCAAATCCGGATTGGTAAGGCGCTCCTGCCACTACAGATGCATTGGGATTTAAGGCCGCCAATCTTTCTGAAATTACACTTCTGTAATTCAACATATTGGTAAACAGACGGGAGGAAAAGTTTGGCCCACCGCTGCCAAAGGCCGTTCCCATGGTAAAGGTTGAAATACTAAAGTTTCCACTGGTAAATGGATTTTGGGCCGCAAAGTCATCAATCGATGGCACATACCTAAAGTTCGACTGGTAGTTTTGAGTGAACGTTCGATTGGCGTTAAAGGTGACTTTAAAACCTTTGAAAGGTTCATAAGTGGCGTTTCCTGTGAGGTTGGAAGAATGCGTACGGATAAACATGAGGTTCATTGAAGAGTCGCGTGCCAGCCAGTCTCTTTGTACCACGCCATTGGCTAAATCTATGTCCGAATATTGGCGACCAAAAACGAAATCCGGCCCAACGCCAGGTCCGGAAAGGTTCATCCCAAATAAATCGGTGCCCGGATTATACCCGGGAAGAATGGTTCCGTTGGTTTCGGTATAGTTCACCGAAACGGTTTTTAAGCCGGTAAGCAACCGCACAATGGTATTGGGAATAACGGCAGGACTAAAGATTTTTCTTTCTTTTTTTCCGACCACCACCACTTTGGCGCCCTTCACATCTTCTTCCGCAATAAACCTTGCACGCTGATCATCTATGACTTCTGTTTTTCCTTTGATGACTCTACCGTCCGGCGCCGTCACCGTGATGGTCACTTTTTCAGTTTTCAGCTTATGCTTGATGGTCTTTTTTCTTCCGGCTTTAAAATTGATGTTGTCTGCATTGAAAGTGACGGTTTTAATCCTCACTTTGGTGGTGTCTGTTTTGTCTGCGGCATTTGGTCTTGGTGGTGCGTGTAATTTCTTTAGGTAGGGCACTTTATTGAAAAGTGAATTGAAAGCCAAGGCACCATTCAGTTTGATAGATTGGGAGTTTTGAATGATGTTACCCCAACGCCCACGGGTAAACTGTCCGGTTTGGGCGTTTCGTTCCATCACAGAAGCTGTCCACCGATAGTCACCGCTATAACCGGCAGACGCTGTAATCCAATCAAAAATGGGGAATTTGTTGATGGGCAGGGTGTAGTCCACAGAAAATTTATGGTTGTAATCGGTGTTCCTTCCCAAGGGACGATACCGTGGATTTACGGTGCTGTCCAAATTAAATTCCGGCTCATCTACCCGGCTTTGGTTCATGGCCGAGAAATTGATTTTTAAACTTTTAAACGGATCATATTGGAACTCATAGCTGCGGCTCCAGATAAAATTTTTCCGGAAAGTGGGTAAAATGAGTAAATCGTAAGGCGTGGTGTTTCGAAGTTTAAATTCGTTCCAATCCCGGTCTACATTGAAACTTGCGCCCAACCTTCTAGGCATCCAAGTAAAGTTGAACTCCTTGATGGGCTTAAACCACTTGGATTTGGACTTGGATTTTTTGAACGGTTCCCAGTACACGACTTTGGGTTGGAAGGCATACACCAATGCGCCTTTGTGTTCGTAGGTGTTCCGATATTCTGTGCGTATGTCCCGGAACAAATCTTCGGTGTAAGAATAGGACGCCGTGAAGTTGGAAATATCGTAAATGTGAGGTTTTTTGGCGGTTGGGCTTCTTTGTTTACCCATGTTGGTCACATTAAAACTGCGTCTGGTAATGACGGTTTGCACCATTTGGCTTAGTGAATCTCGTGCCTGATCGGTGGGAAGTGCCGCCAATGAGCGGGTAAAAAGAACGTCTGGATCCAATGGATTGAACTGTGGCGAAGCAACGCTATTGCTATAGCCAAGGAAAACAGGAATGCGTACACCAGCTTTTTGTCCGAAGAATTTTCCCAATTCAAGGCTGGCGGTCAAATCTAAGGTGTTGGTATTGTCCCGACTTCTAAATTGTGGGCGTTGCTCAATGGTTCCAAAACCAAACCGAGTGGTACTTGCCGCTGCGGTGATTTGTCCAAAATCTGCCAAGGTCAAGGTAGAACGCGCCAAAGCCGCGATGCCTCCATTTTCAAAATAATCGGTGGCCCGCATTTCATTTACCCAGACTTGTGCACATTTTGCCTGACCGTCATCTGCGGCTTCGAGCCATGGATTATTGCTTTTATGTGGGTTGCGCACGCCCACCATAATGGTGCGGATGTTGGCAATGTTGGGATTTCCCATTACGGTGACCCTTTTCCCATCAATAATTGCAGTGTATAATTCTGTGGAAGGCTTTCCTTCAGCGTTCCGCTGCACTTTTACATCGGGCAAAATGCTGAGCTCAATGTTCACTTCATTGAGTTTGGGCCAGACATTTCTTCGGTAAGCCAAGTTGGCTGCTTGATCTAATCCGCCGGGTTGAATAGAAGGGTCAGAAAGGCGCAAAGGCACTTCATATTCATAGTAGTTTTCTGTGGCGTCCATACCCAGTCGCACGAAAACGGTTAGTTCCATGCTGTCCAGCGGCTGGTTGGCTACCGCTTCGGCATGCACAAACATTTTTAAGAACCGGTAAGCGCGGAGGTCTAAGGAGGTGGCTTTGAATACGCCTTTGGCTTCGCCGTCCTTCAAATCGCAAACGCTCAGTGCCAAAGACTGTTCATTCAACTGTTGTAATTGTGGATTCGCAGGGTCAATTTCTCGGGTTACGCCCGGAGGGAGGGCATAGGGAAATGGTTCTTTTTTGGTGTTTTCTTCAATGTTTACTGTGGTCACGCTGAAAGCGGCATCGTCTTTCCAAGTGTTGGCGGCTTCGGCAAGCAAGCCGGGGAAAATCCGCCAATCGGACCGCACCAATTGCAGGGTGGCCATCCGAAGGAATACATCATCTGGGAAACCGGTAAGTCCCATGCGCATAAAACGAATGGAACGAAAGTCATTGATGGAACCAAATTGTTCTTTGTCCTCGGTGCGCAAGGGTACCCGGAATTGAATCCATTTGACATTTTTATTGATGGTTCCGCCGCTGGGTCCGGGCACAGATACGGTGGTTTCTAAAATGTCGGAAATGAAGTTTTCCCCAATTTGGTCTAAATCCTGTGGGCGAAGGCTGACCCGGTATTGATAATATCCTTCAGGTTGGTCCAAGGTGAAGTTGGCATTGGCATCTTCGGTGTTGGGAAGCTGTCCGTAGGCTTCTGTATTGTTTGCGGCCGGAGAGTTGGCTTGCGGTCCTAAAAAATATTTGTAACGATTGTGAATATAGTTTTGTCCTGCCACGTTATTGGAAGCATCGTAAATGGCGCCCGTATAATGGCGGAAATCATCTCCTGAAGGATCCGCTTGTAAAATGGACAAGGCTGGATTTCCGGCGTATTTGGTGTTGACTTGCTGAAGGAATTGGTCGAAAAAGGCCGTTTCTTCATCGTTGTCAAGTCCATCGTAGCCAACGTCTTGTCTAGCGCGGGTCGATGGGTCATTGTCGAATTGGTTGTTGATGGGCGGAAGGGTCGCTACGCGTCCCCAAGCCGTGGTTACGGTGGGCCGATCCGGTTGTGTCGGGGTAGGCAAACCGTTTTCGTAGCTCATGCGGCCGTCTCGCAACAAGTCTTCACTCATGTTTCCAATTTGAAGGAGAAAGTCTCCTCCCCCGTTGGGCAAAAGGTTTTCATTGACAGACCCGGGTAGGCCGGTATCCCATTCTTTTAGCTGGTTCAAATCGTCGGCTTGGAATGGGTCCATCATCCAGAATTCTATGTAGGCCACGTTGGCACCATCCCAATCGGTAGGATCCATCCGGCGAATCATAAATCCGAAGTTGTCTCTCGGATTGTTCAATCCAATGCGGTCGGTGACATTTTCGTTGAAGTTGGCCACATCATAGTTGTACGGGCCACGCTCTCTCGGGTAAAAGTGAATATCTAGGATTTGTTGGTTGGCCTGTTGCTGGGTATAATTCGGTTGGAATCCCGGAAAAACCTCCATGGGACGTACCTCACGCAAGTAGTTGTTGGCCCGTTGTACGGGGTCATTGGAAATGTGCGGAGGCGTAAGGGTATTCTGACGGAAAAACAATGGATCCATGGAAAACCACGTCATCCGGGCTCGGTTAAAATTGTACCTCAGGTCGTTGAATAAATTTCCGCCGGGAAATCTGGGGTTG
>CAZRHR010000087.1:0-9268 GCA_964599915.1 uncultured Candidatus Competibacteraceae bacterium
GTAATGGAGGCTACCATTACCAAATGGTTGGTACAAGAGGGGGACATGATAGATTTAGAACAAAGCATTGTAGAAATTGCCACCGATAAAGTGGACTCTGAAGTTCCTTCACCGGAGAAGGGACGTTTGGTGAAAAAAATATTTGCTGAAGGGGATGTAGTGAAAATCGGAACGGCCTTTGCCTTGGTTGAAACAGACGTTTCAGTGGTGGCAAGTAGTCCGGAAGTGAGTGCTCCGGCTGCTCCGGTGGTCATGGAAGCGCCTGCACCTGCTGCCGTACCTTTTGTACCAGCGGCTGAAACCACCTTAGTTTCTTCCGGTTCAGACGCACGTTTTTACTCACCTTTGGTGAAAAATATCGCCCAAAAAGAACAAATTAGTGCGGAGGAGTTGGCTCATATTCCTGGAACAGGTTCAGAGGGTCGCGTAACCAAGCAAGACATTCTTCAATACCTTGAGGGAGGCAGGAAGGCAGGTCCAGCGGTTACTGCTCCACCACCGCCAACACCAGCGCCAACACCAACGGCACCACCTACCCCAGCTCCAAGTGCCGCCCCAACAGCAGCGCCCAAACCTCCTATCGTGTTAGGAGGAGAGGATACCATCGTGGAAATGGACCGTATGCGTAAAATGATTGCGGCGCACATGGTCATGTCCAAGCAAACTTCCCCGCACGTTACCAGTTATGTGGAAGCGGATGTGACTCACATGGTGAAATGGCGGGAGCGTGTAAAGAATGAGTACGAAAAGAAACACGGCGAGAAAATCACTTTTACACCTATTATTCTTGAAGCGGTTGCGAGAGCCATTCGGGAGTTTCCCGGTGTGAACGCTTCCGTAGATGGAGACAGGGTGGTGCTGAGAGGTCGGGTAAACATTGGGATGGCCACGGCACTTCCTACCGGAAACCTCATCGTTCCTGTCATTAAAGATGCAGACCAAATGAATTTACTTGGTCTTACGCGCAAAGTGAATGACCTCGCCAACCGTGCCAGAAACAATAAATTGGACCCGGATGATATTAGCGGAGGTACCTATACCGTGACCAATGTCGGCACCTTCGGGAACGTGATGGGAACGCCTATCATCAATCAGCCGCAAGTGGCCATTTTAGCGGTTGGTGCCATTCGGAAAAAACCTGCCGTATTGGAAACTTCCGAAGGTGATGTCATCGCCATTAGGCACATGATGTTCTTATCCCACTCCTATGACCACCGCGTAGTTGACGGCGCTTTAGGCGGTCGTTTTGTAAAACGTGTGGCAGAAATTCTTGAATCTTTTGACCCTAACCGACCCATTTAATTCGAATGGCTTTACAACTGCTCAAACCCCTATGTTTTTTTGATATCGAATCCACCGGATTAAATGTCACGAAAGATCGTATTGTAGAAATCAGTTTTGTTCGCTTAATGCCCGATGGCAGCCAAGAGGAAAAACATTATCTGCTCAACCCCCTTATCCCTATTTCTGCTGAGGCTGCCGCCATTCACGGAATTACCGATGATAAAGTGGCCCAATGCCCAAGTTTTGCCGATGTGGCTGCAGACATGCATGCTTTTATTGGTGAGGCGGACCTTGCTGGGTTTAATGCTTTGAAGTTCGACATCCCCATGTTGCTCGAAGAATTTGCCAGGGTGGGGATAGATTTACAAGTGGAAAAAAGAGAGCTCATAGATGTTCAGGTGATATTCCATAAGATGGAAGAGCGAACACTTGCCGCTGCTTACCGCTTTTATTGCGATAAAGACTTAGAAAATGCACATAGTGCCCATGCAGACACTATGGCCACTTTGGAAGTTTTCAAGGCACAAATAGAAAAGTATACTCAGCTTCCTAAAACTTTGCGAGGTCTGGCCCAATGGATGGGGAATGATGTAAAAGTGGATTTAGAAGGCAGAATAGTTTTAAATGAAAACCGAATTCCTGTATTTAATTTCGGTAAACACAAAGGAAAATCCGTAAAACAGGTATTTCAAGCGGAACCCTCTTATTATTCTTGGATGATGGAGGGTGACTTTTCAGCTCATACAAAGAGAATTATTACAAAAATTAAGATGGATTTATTCAAAATAGCCAATCGTTAATTTAAATCTTAAATTAATTTTTTGGGTAATCAATTTTAAACCATTACTTTTGCCGCTATCGAGTTGTTTTGATTTAAATCAGGAAGAAACTTTCCTATGAATATAATCCGCCTTTTTGTCTTATATTTTGTGCTTTCTATACCTGTAAGCGCTCAGTCCGTGGAGTTTACTATAGATGCTTTTCCTTCGGACGCTGCAGGATTAAAAAAGGCGCTTTCTGCTTTGGACCGTGGAAGACGCTTTGCAGAAAAAGGGGCTCAACATTATGAGAGAGCACTCAAATATTATTTAGATGCGCACAAGTTCAATCCCAAAAATGCCCAATTAAATTTTGAGATTGGTAATATTTACAATGCGCTTAGGGATAAGGCGAATGCAGCTTCTTTTATGGAAACGGCTATGCGTCTCGACCCCAAATATCGTACCGACGGCCTATTTATTTTAGCTGAAACATACCATCGCGATGGACAATGGGATAAGGCCATAAAAGCGTATCGTGAATATATAACGCTTATCTCCTCTGACGCGGATTTATATAATCTCCGACAAAGAAACCAGATTGAAACTGAAATTATTGAAATTAACCGTCGCATTGTTCAATGTGAAAATGGACGCGAAATTACACAAGACACTGTACCCCTGCTTGTTTCGAACATGGGAAAACGTTTAAATACAAAGTATCCTGAGTATGCTGCTATTGTAAACCGCGATGAAACTTTTATGGTTTTTACCAGCCGTCGCCCCGGAAACACCGGAGGTAAAATCCCACAGGGCGAAGTGTTTCAATATGAGGATATTTACTTTTCTGAAAGAGACAAAGGTGGGAATTGGAGCACCGCGCGTCGCGTGGAAGGTATCAACACCAAAAAGCATGATGCTACTGTATGGCTTGCACCGGATGGTAATCGCATGATCATGTACCGCGAAACGGGTAAAGGGGATCTCTTTACCTCGGAAATGATTGATGGGCAAAAATGGGCCAAACCCAAGCGCATGCGTCAAATTAATTCTCGGTTCCGCGAAGCACATGCCTCGATGACAGCAGATGGAAAAACCATTTATTTTACTTCCAACAACCCACGTTTGGGAACCTACTCTCTCGATATCTATAAAGTTACTTTAGATAGCGCCTCCGGAAAATGGTCCAAGCCCGTGAACATGGGTGGGGTAATTAACTCTGAATACGATGAAGAGTGTGTATTTGTCTCTGATGATGGAAACACACTTTACTTCAGCTCAAACGGTCATAACACCATGGGAGGCATGGACATCTTTAAAACAGAATTTAAAGATGGTCAATGGACCAAGCCTGAAAACCTCGGATTCCCTATCAATACCGCTGCCGATGATGTATTTATTTTCTTCATTCATGGTACAGACCGCGCTTATCTCGACTCTGACCGAGGTGGAGGAAAAGGCGAAAAAGACGTTTACCTTGTTGAGCTACAAGAAGGTAAAACCGTGCCTTACCACTTTGTCGTAATCGACTCTGCGACCGGTAAGCCCATAAATGTTCAACTTCAAATTGTTTCCACGAAAGACCAACAGGAATATCGTGTGTATGAACAACCAGACGGCCAAATGACCGTGCTGCCTGTGTTTGGTCACTTTTATGTAAAAGCAACCTCTTTAGGTTATAAATCCTACATTGGCACCATTAATACACGTTACAATTCTGTAGATGAAAAGAATTTCCGTGATACCATTTACATGAACTTGGGTCAGGATGTAATTACCCTTGCCGGGGTTGTAAAAGACCGTATGACGGGTGAAGAAATCAACGGACAAATTGAAATTTCTTCCGAAGAACATTTCGCCCAGCTGGTTCGCGCCGACAAAAGAGGTCGTTTCAAAACCGTTGTTTCGCCAGAACAACTGTATACCATTCGTGTAACTGCCGATGGTTATGAAACCACCGTGGAAAAAGCCAAATTCGATGTAGATCCTGATATTCCCGAATATATCAAGGACTTCTACATGGATCGCCTAGACTTCTCTGAAACCTATCGCTTGAATAATATTTTCTTCGATTTCGATCGCGCCACCCTTCGTGAAGCTTCGATTCGTGAATTGAAAAACTTGAAGTTCTTGTTGGAGAAATATCCCAATGCCCGGGTTGAAATTTCTGCCCACACCGACAACATCGGTAGCCGTGCATACAACCTGGTACTATCTCAACGGAGGGCAGAGGCTGTTATGCAGTGGCTCGTGCTAAACGGACTTGATAAAAAACGTCTCGTAGCCCGTGGGTACGCGTTCGACAAGCCCGCTGCACCTAACGATACGCCCGAAAATCGCCAGCTCAACCGTCGTGTTGAATTCCGATTCCTACGCGATAAATAAAACATTAAACAGCCCCGTTCATCGGGGCTTTTTTTATGCCTTTGTGTTTTGGCTTCCATGGTATCGCACCCAAAAGGCCCTTGATGTTTTTTGCTTTGTCTTTTGCTTGGCGTTGTCGATTTAGGTTCTATGGATGAGATAATCTCATGAACCCATGGATTCATTGGGCATGGGACATGGATTCGGTCGTTACCTTCAGAAGCGGTCGGAGGGGGATTTACTGCCTACCTAAAGACAACCTCGTGAAAGCGTAATATAGTTTGCTTAGCGCTTGGTTTTCGCTTGCTCTGCCAGGGTGGCATACAGGTGGCGAAGTGGTTCGCTCACCGTCATGTTTCTTCGTGCCAAGACGCGCTCCATGGTTTCCATGGCCGCCTTTAACTCGTAACCGGTCATGCCTTGAGGCCCGCCCCAGGTGAAATCCGGAATAAAATTTCTAGGAAATCCAGCCCCAAAAATATTGCAACTTACGCCTACCACCGTTCCTGTATTGAACATGGTGTTAATACCTGCTTTTGAGTGGTCACCCATGACAAGCCCGGCAAATTGTTTGCCTGTACTTTCAAACGTTTGCAAGGCGTAATTCCACATTTTCACCTCAGCATAATTGTTTTTTAGATTGGAGTTGTTGGTGTCTGCGCCCAAATTGCACCATTCACCAAGTACCGCATTTCCAAGAAATCCATCGTGTGCTTTATTGGAAAATCCAAAGATTTGCACGTTGTTCAGTTCGCCGCCCACTTTGGAATGGGGTCCAATGGCGGTAGGCCCGTACACTTTGGTTCCCATTTTTAGGACGCCGTGTTCCGCCAATACAAAGGGACCACGTACCATGCTGCCTTCCATTACTTCGGCATCTTTTCCTATGTAAATGGGACCGGACAAGGTATTAAAGGTGGCACCGTATACTGCTGCGCCTTCTTCTATAAATAAATTTTCTGCCGGACCAATGAGTTTGCAATGTTCTGGTAACGTGGCTGAGGTTCGGCTTGCAGTTACCCAAGCCATATCTCTTGGGATTTCATCGCCCAAAGCGGTAAAAATGTCCCAGCACCTGAAAATTCCACGGGGCTTTTGCGCTACCTCGTAGGTAGGAAAATGACTTGGTGGGAATTCCGGAAAGTGCTCCATGGCCGAAGCCGGAAGGTAGGCTGCCACCACTTGGTTTTGATAGGTCAAATACCCAAACTCTTTCAACTGCTTTAATTCTTCCTTGAATGCCTCTTCTGGTAAAAGGTGACCGGCGATGCAGAGGTAGTGGTCCGCTTCTGGAAAAGGGAAAAGAGGCGCCAATGTTTCATTGGTTTTGAATCCGGGTTCATGGGTTAGACCCAAGGCGACTTTCCATTTTTCAGCGTGGGTGAGTAATCCTGTGCGAAATGCGCCTGTAGGGCGGGTAAGGCTCAAAGGTGCAAGATGCATGTGGAGGTCGGGTGCATCGAAAAGTATAAGTTGCATAGTTGAAACCACTTGATTTGGCAGTGAAAATAGGCAAAAAAAAAGCCACCTGAGGGGTGGCCTTTATATTTATGAACACAGGGAATTATTCCTGGGTTTTTACATGCTTTTTGTAGCGGTTCATGAACTTGTCCACGCGACCTGCTGTATCGATAAGCTTCATCTTACCTGTGAAGTAAGGGTGAGACGTGTTTGAAATCTCCACTTTGAATAGGGGATATTCATTCCCATCTTCCCATGTGATGGACTCACGGGTCTGCACACAAGAGCGGGTTAAGAATGAAAAATCGTTGGATACATCCTTAAATACGACCAAGCGATACTCTTTGGGGTGAATGCCTTCTTTCATGATATAGGTAAATGCGTGTAATCTATCTTTAGAGGGTGCAAAAATAAATGGTTTGGGCCAAACTACAAAACAATTTCGTGAATTATTTCAAGAAGAAACATGGGCTTGTGTCAGGTAACGTTTCATCCACGTGTCGGCGATGGGTGAAATTCCTTTCTGGCGAAAAGACCCCAAGGTGGTCAAGGTGAGATCCAAGACCTGGGTTTCGGCGGAAATCAACCCGGCAGCTTCATGCGGTGAATAAACCTTCAGTTTTTCCTTTTCCCAAATGGGAATTAAAAGCCTGTTCGATAAAGAAACACCCAGATGTTGTTCGATGTGTTTAATGATGCGGTAACTGGCATCAATGGAACAGCCTGTGGCTGCTTGTTGGGTTTCATCAACCCCTAAAATCAAAAGCTGCTGTTGCCAAATGGCAAATCCTGCAGACAAGGCTGAACCGTGGGCCTGCCAGGCATGGGTAAATTGAGCCAATTGCTCTTCTACAAAAGATTCTTGTGTCTTGTTAAATGGTTGTTCCGCCAAATACAACCAAATGCGGGTATGGTCGGGCAAATCTGCCAAAAGGTGATTTATGCTCATAAATCCTGGGCTTGGGCAATGAGTTCAGCTACATCCAATACCTGAACCTCGTTTTGTTTTTCAAAATGCTTTACACCATCGGTCATCATGGTGTTGCAAAACGGACAGCCTACAGCCACAATATCGGGTTGAAGGGCTAAGGCTTCTTCACTGCGTTCTACGTTTACTTCTTTATTGCCCGGCTCTGCTTCCTTAAACATTTGGGCTCCACCGGCGCCACAGCATAATCCATTGGCTTTGCTGCGCTTCATTTCTACAAGCGCTGCATCAAGCTTTTCAATCAATTGCCTGGGCGCTTCATACACGCCATTGCCCCGACCCAAGTAACAAGGATCGTGGAAGGTGATTTTTTTTCCTTTAAAAGCACCACCCGATACTTGCAATTTATTGGCATCAATCAGTTGTTGTAACAGCTGTGTATGGTGTAAAACCTCATACTGGCCGCCCAATTCCGGATATTCATTTTTCAATGTGTTAAAGCAATGGGGGCAAGCCGTTACAATCTTGGTTACCCCATAACCATTCAAAACCTGAATGTTCTGAAAGGCCATCATTTGGTATAGAAATTCATTGCCCGCTCTTTTGGCCGGATCTCCCGTACAACTTTCTTCACTGCCTAAAATGGCAAAGGACACGCCGGTATGGTGTAGGATTTTTGCAAAAGCCTTGGTCACTTTTTTGGCCCGGTCGTCAAAACTACCGGCGCAACCTACCCAAAACAAATAATCAGGTACTTTACCTTCCGCAGCCATTTCTGCTGCTGTGTATATTTTCAATGGTTGTTCCATGGGTTATGAGGGATTGGAGATTTCCTGCGCCCAGTTGCCTCGGTCCATGGCGGAAAACTGCCAAGGCGCGCCGTTGTTTTCTATGTTGGTAAACATGCTGTTCAGCGACGCAGGTGCCGCCGATTGTTCCATAACCAGTTCCCTGCGTAAATCTGTAATGATGCTTACGGGGTCAATATTAATGGGACAAATTTCCGCACATGCATTGCAAGTGGTGCAAGCCCAGAGCTCTTCCGGCGTAATGTAATCGCCCAACAAACTTTTACCATCCTGATGTTCGGGGCCATGCGTATCGATATTTTTCCCTACTTCCTCCAAGCGGTCACGGGTGTCCATCATGATTTTTCTGGGAGAAAGTAGCTTTCCGGTTTGGTTCGCTGGACAAACGGAGGTACAACGTCCACATTCGGTGCAGGAATAGGCGTCCAACAATTGTTTCCAACTTAAGTCTTGAACGTCTTTGGCTCCAAATTTAACGGGTGCATCTGAGGGTTCTACAGGTTCCGCCGCCGCTGAAGGATCCAACATAAGCCGTACTTCTTTGGTGACGGCTTCTGAATGGTTCATTTTGCCATGTGCAGCCAATTTGGAATACCAAGTGTTGGGAAAGGCCAAGATGATATGAAAATGTTTGGATTTTGGCAGGTAATTTAAAAAGGCGAAAATCCCAAGAATGTGGGCCCACCAAAAGACACGCTCTACCATGTGTGCGGAATCATCGGATAAACCGGCAAACAGGGGTGAAAAAATCTGGCTCACAAGAAACGGTCCACCATCACGGTCGCTGGCATTCATGAGTAAAAGGGCCGACATAAGCACCCACTCGATAATCAAAATGTTGGTGGCGTCTTTGGTAGGAAAACCTGCCAACTCAGGAGATTGTAGGCGAGGGGTTTTAGTTACAAATCTTCGTGCCAAAAACACCCCACAGGCAAGGATGACAAGCACGGCCAATACTTCAAAGGAACCCATCAACATCGGGTAAAAATCACCCAAAAGGGGTTTGAATAAACGATGAGTACCGAGTATGCCATCGAGTACAATTTCCAGCACTTCTATATTGATGATGACAAAGCCGATATAAATCAACAGGTGAAAAAATGCCGCTATGGGTCTGGTTCCCATTTTGGATTGGCCAAAGGCCACGCGGAACATGGTTTGCCACCTTTTCTCCGGCTGGTCTTGAATGGCCAATGGCCTACCCAAGAAAATATTTCTGCGCACCTTTTGGATTTGCCGGGTAAAAAAATACACGGCCACGCCTAGGGCAAGGGTGAATATTATTTGTGCAATCATAGCGTACTCTATCCGGATATAAAACTACAAAACCTGTCCGAATGTTCGGACAGCCTCACGCGGGTTTATTCTTTCGCTTTTTTTCTTTCTATTTTGATCAAAGAAAAATGCAGATACCGTTGGGGGTTCGATTTTAGGTCGTAAAGTAAGTGTTGTAGGTTGGTACTAGCTGAATCTAAACTTTGGTACAATTTGGGGTCTTGAATCAGAGCGGCCGCGGTGCCTTCGCCATGTTGGATGTCTTCTAACAACGAGGCGATGGTCTCCAGTGTTTGGTTCACCTGAGCGACCGTTTCCTGCAGGGGAAGGGTGGCCAGCGTATCTGAAAGTTCTCTTAGGTTGGTGATGAGGGCATCTATATCGCCTTC
>CAZRHR010000088.1:0-9197 GCA_964599915.1 uncultured Candidatus Competibacteraceae bacterium
GGAATACCTGACCCGCGTTCGACAATATAGCTTGATTGTCATGACCATCCTGGGTCCGCTTTTGGTGGCCCTGTTTTACGGTGGGCTTATTTTTATTGTGACTTCCGAAGAAACTCCGGAATATCATGTGCTGGTGTATGAAGAAGGCACCCACCAACTTTTTACGGATGACCTTAAAAGATCTTTGACCTTTGATCCTTCCGAAGAGGTTTTTTTCCATTTTGAACCTTTGACTTCTTTTCAGGAAGGAAAAACCTGGGTCCAAGAGGGGCGTTTCGATGCCATCCTGCGTATGCCGGAAGATCCATTGCGGCAAACCACCCAAATTACGCTGCATTACACGGAGCGTCCACCTCTTCCTGCCAAAGCAGCTCTTGAATTAAGGGTAGAGAAAATTCTGGAAGAATATAAAGCGGCTGCACTAAACGTTTCCCCGGATGTTTTTGATGCCATCCGAGAAAGAATTCGCATTCCGGCCTATGAAATCACCGCAGACGGTGAGGACAAAAACGATGACACGGCTTTGCGCGTCGGGGTAGGATTTGCCGGTGGATTTTTGATTTACATCTTTATTTTATTGTATGGCATTCAGGTCTTGCGAGGGGTCATGGAAGAAAAAACCAACCGCATCGTCGAGGTGATGATTTCATCGGTAAAGCCATTCCAGCTTATGCTTGGCAAAATTCTAGGCGTGGGCATGGTGGGTCTCACCCAGTTTATCATTTGGGTGATTTTGTCCTCCATGGTCATGTCCGGTTTGGGCGTTCTTTTGGCCCCCAGTGTTCAAGAACAAATGCAAGCCGGCAATGCCGCAGGAACAGATAACGGAGCGGTGGAAATGTTGGGAATGATTACCGGGCTTCCCTATGGATACCTCATTCCGGCATTTCTCTTCTTTTTCCTTGGTGGATACCTATTATATAGTTCGCTATTCGCGGCAGTAGGTGCCGCCATTGATGCCGACTCAGATTCCCAGCAATTTATGATGCCGGTGACTTTACCCCTGGTATTTTCCATCGCACTGGCCAGTTTTGGCATTAAAAACCCAGACGGCCCCATCTCTGTTTTCTTTTCCATATTCCCACTCACTTCGCCTGTGGTGATGATGACCCGCATTCCTTTTGAACCTCCCTTGTGGCAAATTATCGCTTCGGTCATTAGTTTAATACTGGCATTTTTAGGAACCACTTGGCTAGCAGGAAAAATTTATCGCACGGGGATTTTAATGTACGGGAAAAAAGTGACGTATAAGGAACTTTGGAAATGGCTACGCCATTATTAAAGCGTCCCGGCCCATGGGCCATCATCGACTGTGGAAGCCACACGTTTAACCTTTTGGTGGGCGATGCCTCTGCCCTACCATTTCGCCGAATCGGCGGACACATGATTCCGGTGGGCCTTCAAAAAGGCTTGACTCCGGATAAAACGGTACCGGAACAAACGCTAGAAAAAGTGATTCAAGCGCTGCAAATCTTAAAAGATAAAGCGGTGGATTGGCAGGCCAGGTCTATTGTGGCAGTAGGTACCTCGGCGTTTCGGCAGTTAAAAGACCGGGCGCAAGTGTTAGAAGCCATCCATACCGCCACAGGCCTTCACCTTGAGGTCATTTCGGGAGAACATGAAGCCGCATTGATTTGGAAAGGCGTCGAAGTTTCCGGGGGATTGCAGGATGGAGCGGGATTGGTCCTAGACATTGGAGGCGGTAGCACTGAGGTCATTTGGGTGGAACAGAAAAAAGCGATGAAAACTTGGAGTTTACCTTGTGGCGCTATGGCCATGTGGCAAAAACTGAAACCTGCGGATCCCATGACCACCGCAGATATCGCACGCACTCGACTATGGCTAGACCAACTTTGGCAACCCGTTTGGGCTGATTTTCCACAGTTTTCTCCCACCACATTGTATGGTTGCAGCGGGTTTTTTAATAGCCTCTTTGACCTGGAATGGTATAGAAACCATCCTAAAAAACCCGCACCAAGTCCCATTCACTGGCCTTTCGACACCTCTACTTTTTCATTTTGGCACCGGAGGTTGCTCCCTCTTTCAGTGAAAGAAAAATCTCAATTACAAGGCATGCCGGGCTTTCGGGCCGAAATGGCAGGTATGGCAGGCCTACTTACCCAATATTTTTTAGAGAAATTTCCTATAAAAGACATTCGTGGAATCAGATTTGCACTAAAGGAAGGCCTTATGATGCATTTCATTGAAAACCAAGAATGATGAAATTATTACTCCTTGCCATGTCCGCCCTTTGGACCTTCTCGGTGTCCGCAAAACTTCCTGCACCACTTCTTCAAGAACTCTATTGGCTGGAAGGCACATGGGCTTGTGAAAACCAACCCGGTGTCTATGAAGAATGGAAACGATTGCCGGATGGCAGCCTTCAAGGCATGGGATATTTTTTAAAAAACAAGGAAAAAAATATCTCCGAGCGCATGAAAATTGAAAAAATCGGAGACCGACTCTTCTATATTGTTCAACTCACCGGTAGTCGAAGGGAAGTGCGTTTTGCCCTTGAAATCAGACAAAACCGGTTTGTCTTTTCCAACCGCAAGCATGATTTCCCACAAATTATCATGTACGAACGTTTAAAAACCAGACGATTCAAAGCGGTTATTTCTGACTTTTCCCCTACCGGCGGACGCGAAGAGGTGTACTATTTTAATAAAATTGGGTCGCGATCCTGGGAGTTTAATTGAGGAGGGTTTAGAAAATGTATCTAGTGCTCCTCCGCATTTTTATGTATTAACATGTGATTGGGGATGCGAGTAGGCGCATGAATCCATCCTTTTATTGCTCTTCCAATTGCAATCGACAATTTTCAGGGTAAAAAGGGTGCGTTCTATTTATACCCTTTAACCCCCAATGGAAATCATGGGGCGGTTTTGTGTTGGTTCCGTAAAAGATTGACCGCCGGTTTGGGCAGCTTTTTGAAACAAAGTGGCCTGAACCAAAGGGGCCAACGGCGCACCCGCACGTAAAGCCGATAACAAATCAATTTCACCTTTGGAAAACAAACAATGCTTAATTTTTCCGTCAGCGGTTATGCGTAATCGGTTACAATCACCACAAAAGGGCTGAGTCACGGTGGTGATCATGCCAAAGCGTCCTTTAAATCCGGGCACTTGAAATCGCTTGGCTGTCGCATGGGCCTCTAAAGGCAAGGGAATATAATCGAATTGGGTTTGGATTTTTTCCAACATGTCTTCCATACCAACCACTTGGTCTCTAGACCAACCATTTCCGGGAAAAGGCATGTATTCTATAAAACGTACTTCTAAGGGCCAATCCCTGGTTAAAGCGACAAAATCAACCACTTCATGGTCGTTTTTTCCTCGCATAACCACTACATTGAGTTTCACCTCAAAACCTTCGTCCATCAACTGAACAATATTTTTCCAAACATTAGAAAAACGGTTCCGACGGGTCATTTCTTCAAACCGGTGGGCATCGAGGGTATCTAAACTCACATTGAGGCTTTGAATGCCGGCTTGTTTAAATACTTCAATAAAAGAAGGCGTCCGTACAGCATTGGTAGTCAAAGTTAAAGTCACCGGAAGCTTGCTCAGGGCCAGGAGAATGTCCGAAGCGTCTTTACGCACCAAAGGTTCTCCACCGGTTAGGCGTATTTTAGTTATCCCGGCTTCTACGAAAAAATGGGCCAAGGCAACTATTTCTTCAGCGGTCATGATGCTGCGGTAAGGCACAAAATCCATTTTCTCTTGCGGCATGCAATAGGTACAGCGCAAGTTGCACCGATCCGTTAATGAGATGCGCAAATAAGTGTGTTTTCGGCCAAATCGGTCCACTAGCATGGTTCAAAGATAGCATCAAAACCTAGGTGGATTCGCTCTTTTCCCCAACAAACATAAGTCTTTTTTAGCCGTGGGCTTGGGTTCCTTTCGCCCAAACATGAAGGTTCGCTTTTTCCCGAATCCCTGGACAACTCACTGATAAAATGACACTTAAAATTAAAATAAGCAATTTCACAAATCCCAATGTATCCCGAAGGCCGCTTGGTTCTTACATCCTCAATGGGATGTCGTACGAGGTAAAAACAAAAAAGCCGACACCTGAAAGGGCGTCGGCTTCCTTGATATAAAATGATTTAGGCAAAGCTGGGAGAAACCACCAAATCTTTACTTCCGGGCGTGTACACATAAAAACCTTCCCCGGTTTTGGCACCTAATTTTCCTGCCGTCACCATATTGACCAACAATGGACACGGGGCGTATTTTGGGTTTCCAAAACCATCGTGCAATACATTTAAAATGGCCAGACAAACGTCTAATCCAATAAAATCTGCCAGCTGCAACGGCCCCATGGGATGAGCCATACCCAATTTCATAACGGTATCAATTTCTTCCACGCCGGCTACCCCTTCAAACAAGCTGATGATAGCTTCGTTAATCATGGGCATTAAAATTCGATTGGCCACAAAACCCGGATAATCATTGACCACGACAGGAACTTTGGCAAGGTTGCGCGACAAAGCCACCACGGTTTCGGTCACGTCTTTGGCCGTAGCATATCCGTTGATGACTTCTACAAGTTTCATCACAGGCACCGGATTCATAAAGTGCATACCAATCACTTTGGCGGGTCGCTGGGTCACTGCGGCAATACGCGTAATGGAAATGGAGCTGGTGTTGGTGGCCAGGATGGCATGCGCCGGTGCGGCTGCATCTATTTGTCGGAAAATATCGAGTTTCAAATTCAACTGTTCCGTAGCCGCTTCCACAACCAAATCGGCATGGGAAACACCTTCTGCAAGTTGGGTGGTGGGTGTAATTCTGGCCAAAGCAAGTTCCATGTCTTCGGCAGTTAAACTGCCTTTGGACACTTGGCGTTCAAAATTTTTCCGAATGGTCGCCAGACCTTTGTCCAAGGCGGCTTGTGAAATATCCACCAAAGTGACCTGGTGTCCAAATTGGGCAAATACATGGGCAATGCCATTTCCCATGGTTCCACTGCCTATCACCGTTACATCTTTCATACAACCAAATTTATGGGGTAAAGATACATTTTATCACTAGGGACAGATGCGTCAGAGGGAGGAAGCCGCTCTTTTTTTCCACGTGCCCAATGCTTCATAAATGATAACATTGCCTAACAACATCACCATAGAATAGAAAGAATCTTCAAAGGGAACGGACCCAATCCTGAAACCTAGGTTTTCAGCATCGTTATAAATGACCACCGGCCAAGAGGTCAATACTCCGTTTACTGTAAAAAAAGGAATCAAATGAATGAGCCACATCAGGAGAAAAAATCCTGCATGCTTGGTGCCATGCACGAGAAGGTAAAGGCCCCAAACCAAAGGTAATAACCCAAAGGTCATTACGGTGTAAATTCGGTCATAAAATCCAATGGCCAAAGCTGCGGAGAGCATGGAAATAACACCGATTACAGGTAGTGCATACCGTGACCTCAAGAGAGGGAAATAAGCCTTTAAACAGGCATAAATAAACATGCAGGCATAAGGAATGGTGAAAAAAAACATCCATTCTTCCAAGGGCAAACTGCCCAGAAAAATACCTGTCAAATATTCGGGATTAAAAGACCAGACGCCGGTTTGGGTAAACCATTCATCCCAAATGATAAATCCGGCCGCAACTACGATGATACCGGGAAAAAGGCGCCACCACTCTTTAAAAAAAGCAACTTTTCGGTCGAAACTAAGTACAAAAGGAAAAAACAGCGAGCCCAGATTTAAAAACAAATAGGTGTATTGGGGCGGCAGCCAATCCATCATAACAAATTGAGTTTATGGCGAGCCACAGAACGGAGCAGAATGCTCACTTTACGGGCATTATTAATCCTTACCCTTTGATTTAAAATGGTTTCCGGATTAATTTTACAAATCTTCCGAAAAAGTTTGGTGTAATATCTATAAGCAAGATAAACCCCGATGCGACTTCCCTGTGGTAATTTGCGAATGCCTTCTAGGGCATGGGCAAAATCTTGGCGGATATCTTCTTCGATGGCTGCTTTAGCTTCGGCATCGAACTTTTTAAAATCCACCCCTGGAAAATACACCCTTCCGCGCACATCGAAATCGTCTTTCATGTCTCGCAGAAAATTCACTTTCTGGAAAGCGGCGCCCAAACTTCTGGCGTGGGGTTTCAATTGGGCATACATTTGGCGGTCGCCCTCGCAGAATACCTGCAAGCACATCAGACCCACCACTTCTGCAGAACCATAAATGTAGGTTTGGTAGCTGGATTGGTCGTAAAAAGATTCCGATAAATCCATTTCCATGCTATGCAAAAAAGCCCGAATCAATTCATGGTCAATATCAAATTCATTGACCACTTGTTGAAAAGCATGCAACACCGGATTCAAACTTATGCCACGTTCAATGGCTACCCAGGTATCTTTAGTGAATTCTTTAAATAAAACCTCTTTGTCGTAGGCATGAAAGGTGTCCACAATTTCGTCTGCATACCGAACAAAACCATAAATGGCATACACCGGATCACGAAATCTTTTTTCGAGCATTCGGATGCCAAGGGAAAAGCTCGTACTATACCTTGTGGTAATCAGACGGCTACAGGCCAGGTTGACCTGGTTATACAACTGCATGCTCATGGACAATTCTTTGGGTGACTAAACCGGAACTAATAACTACAATAGGCAAACCGGTTCCCGGAACGGTGGAGGCGCCTACATAATAAAGGTTGCTAAATTCTTCGTCTTTATTGGACGGCCTGAATGCGCCAATCTGATTTAAACCATGGGCCAAGCCAAGTCCGCTGCCACGATATAAATGGAAGGTATCCTGCCATTCTACCGGCGACATGACACGACGGGTGATCAAATTACTTTGAATGTCAAATCCAATTCTGGAAGATAAATCCTCAATAATGGTGTCCGCCAAGGCATCAGCGTCTTCCCAATTGGGTTTAAAACGCAAGTCTGGGACAGGACATAAGATGAATAAGTTTTCACAGCCTTCCGGAGCACAAGCCGGATCAGACTTAGAAGAAACATTCACATAATAGTATGGTTTCTCCGGATTCACGCTCATTTTAAAAATCTTGTCCGCGTAATCCTTAAAATTGTTACCTAAGAAATAATTGTGATGGTGTAAGCCTTCTACTTTTCCTTTTACACCAAGATAAATGGTAAAGGGAGAGAGGGTCCACTCCATTTTATCGAGTTTTTCTTCCGACCAATTTTTCCTTTTTAAAATTTTATGACGGAAGCCTGCAGCATCGGCATTGATCACGTACAAATCTGCTGTGTGCGTAACCCCATGCTGGTCTTTCAACCCACTCACTTTTCCATTGGCATTCAACACTTCCTTAACCTCGGTATTGTATTTAAAAACAACACCACGTCGTTCCAATTCAGCCACAATGGTTTCGGTGATGCGGTACATGCCACCTTTCACCGACCAATATCCATCGTGCTCAAGTTCCGTATAATTCAAAAGTTTATATACAGCTGGGGTATCGTATGGCGTGGCGCCAAGGAAAAAGGCCACCAAAGAAAAAATCACCTTTACCTCATGGCTTTCAAAATGCATGTCTAATTCTTTCCACATGGAACGGAACATGCTAGGGGCGTGCTTCCAAGGAACGGTGCTTAATTTCAACAAATAATCTATTTTTCCATTGAAATTTGATTTCACCACTTTTTTCTCCGTGTCATGGAAAATTTGTTTGGCGCCTTCCAGGTACTTACGCAATTTCTTCTCGAATCCGGGTTCAAGGTCCTCAAATTCTTCGGCTAGTTTTTTTAAGTCCCGATAAATCTTGAAAATCCGCTCATTTCCGGCGAAATTAACGGTATAAAGTGGATGAATTTGTTCGTATTCCAAAGGATTCTCCATGCCGCAGTCCTTGAAAAGCTCATCAAATTCATAGGACATGGAAAAAAATGAGGGACCAATATCAAATGTAAAACCTTGGTCTTTCCATTGATTTAAACGACCACCGGCCTGGTGATATTTTTCTAAAATTTCAACCTGGTAACCGCGCGTAGTGAGCCTTAGAGCGGTGGACAATCCGCCTAAACCAGCGCCAGTAATAATAACTTTTTGTGCCAAGGGACTTTCGTATAATTTATAATGGGAACAAGCCAAACGACATACGGTTCATGATTCCTGCACGTCTGGCCAATATTTTTTCTTCACAAACAGAAACCCAAAGGCTTCTCCCTGATGTTTACCTAAATTCTTATGGTGTACTTTATGCGCCTTACGCAGTGCACGCAAGTAGCGGTTGTTGGTTCGGGTAAACCATTTGACCCGTTGATGCACAAAAATATCATGCACGAAAAAATAAGCGGCACCATAGGCTGTAATGCCTGCACCACACCAAAAAGGCCAGCTAAATTCGGGAAGTCCCCAGAGGATCATAGCTACGGCAATACCTGCAAAAAAGACACCGAACAAATCGTTTTTTTCAAACATTCTGTACCCGGGACGATGGTGATCCTCATGCAAATGCCATAAAAAACCATGCATAATATATTTATGGGTGAACCACGCAACGCCTTCCCACAACACAAAGAAAAAAATGAAACAAAGGGCATGGAATGCATACAACCACATAGCGGAAAAATTTTTCGAGAAAACCACCAAGTGGTGGAAAATGTTCACTAGATAGGTTGGAAAGGTACACATTTAATCTGCACGCCTCCAAAAGGGAGGAAAGAAGTCTTCTCTTAATATATATAAAACCCAAGGTAAGTGAACTGATGTACAGGACGTAAAGACCTAGGGCAACCCTACATAAAAACCCACCTGATAAGGGTCGCCGGCCAAAAAAGCGACAAACCTTACGTTTATCCAAAGAAAACTTGGCATTTCTTTACTTTTATGGGTTGGAAGTTACTCCATGGTTTCGGGACCGTCCCGTTTATCTATTTCCTATGATTCGCTTTATACTTAACGATACACTTATACAAAGCCACCAACCTCCGGGGCTTACTTTACTGGATTTCATTCGGTACCACCGCCACCTTAAAGGCACCAAAACCGGTTGTAGAGAAGGAGATTGTGGGGCATGCGCTGTCCTTATCGGAGAAAAAGGTCCGGGTGGCGTAGTGTATCAATCCATGACGTCCTGTCTTACACCGCTGGCCAATGTACAAGGTAAACATGTAGTTACGGTAGAAGGCATCAATGGGGAGGATTTAAATCCGGTCCAAAAAGCCATCGTAGAAGAAGGTGGCACCCAATGCGGATT
>CAZRHR010000089.1:0-9083 GCA_964599915.1 uncultured Candidatus Competibacteraceae bacterium
TCCTGTAGCGTGAATTAACGATATGGGTAGGGGGCGGTATGCCTTTATGCGAGTAAAATCGCTTGTTGTGAAGCCCTAAAGCGGCTAAAAAAAGTTTGGCAGTCGTTTGACTGCCAGCCACAACTCACATGCTACATTGTAAAACCCATAGGGAGGGGCGGGCAACGGTTTCCTTCAACGCATCTTTCATGCTTTTATCATACTCTTCTTCAATACCATTGGATTAGATGGTTGGTCAAAAGATACAAACAATTTTACAAAACATTTAATTCAAAAACAAAAGGTTTCACATCCATAGAATCGCCAAAAACACCTGCCATTTTCTAATAAAATACAGATTTAAAGACATTTACATCCACCCCAGTTGAGTGCCTTCCAATTACCTTTAGTGGAAGGTAAAAACCCCACTCCCCTCCCCAAACCCTTTGGCTAAACCACTCATCCATTATTCAAATCCATTCCTCACCGCCCTTCCATCACCAATTCCTGAAACCTGTCAAAGTAGTTTAAAATTGGAGCATGGTCAATGATGCGCTTTCCAAAGGAATCCCATTGGCGATGGTTTGGAATGCGCTCAACCACCGACTGGATGAATTTTGAAGGGTGTTGTGGTTTCGGCTCCGCTCAACCATCGACTGGATGAGTTTTAAAGGGTGATGTGGTTTCGGCTCCGCTCAACCACCGACTGGATGGGCTTGATGGGTTGGAATTGAGGGCATTATTGAATGCAAACAAGTATGGTCAGGGCGAGTGTAAAATGAATAAAATGTTTTGGGGGGCGTTCAACGCTCCAAGGATGAGCGACATGGAAGGCGCGGATCAAACATACCGAAGCCAATCTGGATTCCTTTCACAGCGTATTTTAATCAGTTATACACGGTTAATTACCGACTTAGGTCAAATGGTTTCGATACATTGACCACGGGGAGGGGTGGGCGTAGCCCCGATTTTCGCTTTCCACCGAAACGCGGCAAACAACGGCCTTTCTTAAAGCCTATTGGGAAGCTCTATTTCAATATCGCGTTCTGCTCATGCCTAGGAATTCAACAGTCAAATCGGTCAAAATGAAAGAAAAACCCAACAAAAAGAAGGGAAAAACCCAACAAACAGGGTGGCGATGTTAAAAAGACAAAAACTATGGAAACTTTAAATTCGCTTAACGTTTCCTGCGTTTAAAGTCTTTTACCTTTGCCCGCTCATGGACGACAAACTCAAACAAATCTTAGAAACGGCCAGCCGCCTCTTTATGCGGTTCGGACTGCGTAGCGTGACCATGGACGACCTCGCCCGTGAAGCCGGGGTATCGAAAAAAACCTTATACGTTCATTTCAAAGATAAGAATGACTTGGTGTATCAGGTTTTTCAGTTTTTCATGGAAGACCATGTTCAATGCATCAATGCGCTTTGTAAAGAAAAAGGAAACGCTATCGACCAATGGTATGCCATGGTGTACCAAATCGTGCAGGACCTTGGGGAAATCCATCCCACCCTTTTATACGACATGCGGAAATACCACCCCGACGTTTGGAAAATGTTCAATGAACACCGCAATGAAGTCATGTTGCAAATGGTTACGGACAACCTTCGGCTAGGCATCAAAGAAGGGCTCTACCGAGAAGACATGGATGTAGATATCATTGCCCGACTATACATTAATATTTTCCCACTGATGATGGAAGGCGAGATTTTCCCCAGAACACGGTTTCCATTCCTTAAAGTCCACCACGAAATTTTCCTTTACAACACATTAGCTGTTTCTTCAGAAAAAGGAAGGAAGTATTTACTTGACCATTACAAAACTCCGCTATCTCCCAGAATTCAATAATGTTATCTATGCAATTCACAACCGTATTAGGCCCCCGATGGGTATGGATACTCGCCTTTGGGATCTCAGGCATCATGGCCCAAAACTCCTTTTCGTTGCAGCAAGCCTTGCAACATGCGGAAAAACACAACCCCAACCTGGCAAATGCCCAAACGGATGTAGACATCAGTAAGGCACGCATCAACGAAAATATTGCAACAGGTTTGCCACAAATCAACGGTGGCATTTCATACAACTACAACCTCCAAACGCCAGTCTTTATTTTCCCTGACTTTATCAACGGAAATCCGGACCAGTTCACCACCATTCCTGCGGCACCGCTCAACAATATGGTGATGAGCGCATCGGCATCCATGCTGGTGTTCAATGGAACCTACTTGGTTGGCATTCAGGCGGCTAAAGAATATCTAAAGCTCACTACCCAGCAAAGGGAACTTGCGGCCAGAAACATTCGTGAGGACGTAACACGCGCTTACTATATGTCTCTCATTGCCAAGGAATCCGTAACCACACTGGATTCTGCCGTTCAAATTCTTTCCAGAACCCTCCGGGAAACGGAAGCATTATATAAAGCTGGGTTCGCGGAAGAACTAGATGTAGAACAACTTTCCCTGGCCTTGTCTCAGAACCAAGACTTGTTGGTTCAAGCAAAAAACGGGGAAAAGCTAGCCCTCACGTCCCTAAAATACATCATGGGACTTCCGCTAGAGACACCCATTGAGTTAACCGACCAATTGTTTCAACTGATTTCTGCACAGAACTTTTCTCAAGTAGTCCAAGGGTTGAGAGACACCACTGATGTGTCTCAACTCACTGAATTCAGATTGCTTACACACCAGCTTAAACTGATGGATTATCAGGTGAAATTAAAAAAGTCCCAGGCCATGCCTTCTTTAGCGACCAGCCTTTCTTACCAATACAACTTTTTCAACAATGAGCGCTGGTTGTTCTTAAATGGAACGCAAAATGCCCGGGGCGGACTGATTTGGGGTTTTAACCTTCAAGTACCCATTTTTTCCAGCCTAAATAGACATTATCAAGTACAACAAGCCAAATTGGACAGGTTAAAGGTTGAGCGTAACCTATCCTATGCCACACAAGGCTTACAGGTGGGTTATATCAATGCAAAAATGCAGGTGCAAGATGCCTATCAACGGTATTTAAATGGTTCAAAAGGATTTGAATTAGCAGCCAAAATCCGTCGGATCAATGGCATAAAATTCCGCGAAGGTCTCATTTCTAGTCTCAACCTTACCCAAGCAGAACAACAATATTTCGAAGCACAGCAACGCTACTTCCAAGCCATTTACGACCTATTGGTAGCCAAACTGGCCCTTGATAAAGCCACCCAAAAACTATAAATCTCACAACGCAGTCCCAAGAAAATCTAGTACGCATGAAAAAATTATTGCTCATTCCGGTTGTGGCGTTTATCGCCTTCAGTTGTGGCGGTGGAAATCCGCTGGAAACGAAAAAAAAGGAACTCGAAGCCCTTCAACAACAAAAAGCAGATATTGAAGCGCAAATTGCGGCCGTCACGGCTGAAATAACCGCACTGGACACAGCGGGTAAAGAAGGAAAGTTTGCTTTGGTGCAAACTGCCGTGCTAAGCCCAGACACTTTTTTACATTATATCGAAGTGCAGGGTCATGTAGATTCTGACAAAAATGTAATGGCCAGTCCTGAACAACCTGGCGTGGTAAAAGCTCTTTACGTCCGGGTAGGAGACATCGTTACCCAAGGCCAAATGTTGGCGCAATTGGAAAATTCAGCCATAAAATCTGGTTTGGAAGAGGCGCAAACCGGACTGGATCTCGCCACCACCACTTTCCAGAAAACTGCTGCACTCTGGGAACAAGGCATTGGTTCTGAAATCAATTATTTACAAGCCAAAGCGCAAAAAGAATCCATGGAAAAAAGGGTTGCTTCTTTAAAAGCCCAATTGGCCATGACGCAAATCACTTCCCCTATTTCTGGCTATGTAGATGAAGTTACTTTCAAATTGGGTGAAATGGCCAGTCCCGGCATGAGTGGTGTGCGGGTGGTGAATACAGACATGGTAAAAGTTCGCGCGCAAGTAGCTGACGCTTTCGTTTCTAAATTGAAGAAAGGAGCGCCTGTATGGATTGATTTTCCTGACCTAGGTGTATCGGTTCAAAACCAAATCCGTTTCGTTTCACGCACCATTACACCGGGCAACCGAAGCGTTACCGTAGAAATGGATATCCCTAATCCGGAAGGCCACTTTCGCCCAAACATGCTTGCCGCAGTGCGCATCAATGATGAACGGGTGGAAAATGCACTCTGTGTGCCCTCGAACATTGTTCAAAGGAACCAAAGCGAAAACTACATCATGGTGGTAAGAGAAGAGAATGGAAAAACGTTGGCCCGTAAGGTCAATGTAACCACTGGCAACAGCTACGGCGGAAAAACAGTGATTACTTCCGGACTTAGCACCGGTGACCGCATCATAACCATGGGCTATTCGGAAGTAACCGACGGCCAAACCGTCAAATTTTAATGCCCGACCCTCATGGAACGTAAAGATTTTAAAACCCTGTCATTTACGGACTGGTGCATCAAAAACCGCACTGCCGTTTATGTCTTCACTCTATTCCTCAGCATTGCAGGGGCGATGTCTTTTATCCGCATCCCCAAGGAACAATTCCCGGATATTGTGGTGCCTACCATTTCTGTGGCCACCATTTATCCCGGCGCTACACCTGCGGATGTGGAAAACCTCATCACCAAACCACTGGAAAAGCAGTTAAAGGCCATCAACGGGGTGAAAAAAATCACCTCAAACTCCATCTCAGATGTGTCTTTGATCACGGTTGAATTTAACACCGGCATTGAGTTCAGCGAGGCTAAAATCAAAGTATCCGACGCGGTGGACAACGCCATGAACGAGCTGCCGACCGATTTGGATGAAGACCCCCAAATCAAGGAACTCGACATCTCTGAGTTTCCTATTATGAACATTAACCTGGCAGGGGACTTACCGCTGGATCGGTTGAAACGATACGCCGAAATGCTGGAAGATCGCATTGAAGCCCTTCCTGAAATCACCCGTGTAGATATCGTGGGTGGCCTGGAAAGGGAAATTCAAATTCATGTGGACCTTTATAAAATGCAAGCCGCAGGGGTTTCTTTTGGGGATATTCAAGGCGCTGTAGCACGTGAAAACATCAATATTTCAGGTGGTGAAATCCGTGTGGATGAACTACGCAGAAATATGCGTGTCACCGGACAGTTTGCCCGTCCTGAGCAAATGGAAAATATTGTGATTCGGTCCATTCGAGGTAATGAAGTTTTCCTAACGGATATTGCTGAAATCATCGATGGATACGAGGAAAAACAAGATTTCGCCCGCATGAACAGTAAACCTGCGGTGACCCTCAATGTCATTAAACGCTCCGGTGAAAACCTCATTGATGCCGCCGACCAAATACAAGGCATCATTAAAGAATACCAAGCCAGCAGCTTTCCCGACAATCTAGAAATCACGGTTACCGGCGATCAATCCCGCCAAACCCGGGAACAATTGACCGAATTGTCCAATACGGTGATCATTGGTTTTATCCTCGTACTGGCGGTTCTTATGTTCTTTATGGGATTGAAAAGTGCATTTTTCGTGGCGCTGGCCGGTCCACTTTCTTCTGTGGTGGCCTTCTTGCTCATGCCCGGCTTGGACTTTACCTTGAACGTAGTGGTGCTGTTTTCCTTTCTTTTGGCCCTCGGTATTATTGTGGATGACGCCATTGTGGTCATTGAAAACACCCATAGGCTTTACCACGAAATGGACATTGACGTGGTCCGCGCCGCCCGACAAGGGGCGGGAGAGGTATTCGTCCCGGTATTGGCAGGAACGCTCACCACACTGGGCCCCTTCTTCCCTCTTATCTTCTGGCCTGGCATTGTGGGCTCGTTCATGAAATATTTGCCGGTGACGCTCATTATTACGCTCGGCGCTTCTTTACTTGTGGCCTTTGTTATGAACCCTGTTTTTGCGGTGGACTTCATGAAAAAGAACGAACATTTGCACCGACCCGGACGTAAAGGCATGCTGATTTGGACGGCCGTGTTTTTTGTCATTGGCCTATTTGGCTACTTGGCAGGCAGCACCGGCGTGGGTAACTTCTTTGTCTTCATGTCCTTACTTACAATTTTAAATCATTATGTCCTTTGGGGATTGGTCAAAAATTTCCAAGACAAATGGTGGCCTAAAGTGGTATTGAAATATAAAAATCTGGTGATTTGGCTCACCAAAGGCATGAGACCAGGAATCACTGTATTTTCTGCCTTTTTCACCCTTATCCTCAGCTTTTTCATTTTTGCCAACGCCAATGTTCAAGTAGGCTTTTTCCCGGATCCTGACCCGAATTTTGTAGAAGTTTACTGCGAAATGCCTATGGGTACCGATGCGAATGTAACAGACTCTGTTACACGGATCATCGAATCGCGTATCTATGAAGTGATTGGCCAAGATAACCCAGCCGTAGAATCCGTTATTTCTAATGTTGGGCTCGGTGCGGGTGACCCATCCAACCCGGATCGCGTAGCCACTCCGCATAAATCCAAGGTGTCAGTTGCTTTTGTTCGCTATGCCGACCGAGGTGAAACCGACACCCGTAAAGTGCTCTCTGATGTCCGGGAAAAATTCCGCAATGAGCCCATTGAAGGCGCTTCAATTACCGTGGACAAGGAAAAAGTGGGACCGCCGACCGGCAAACCAGTAAACATTGAAATTGCAGGTGATGACTTTGCCACTTTGAGTGCCATTGAAGGCCAGGTGCGAGATGCCATTCAAACATCGAATATTCAAGGTATCGAAGAGTTGAAATCCGACCTTCGACTCAACAAACCGGAAATCATTGTCCAAATTGACCAAGAAAAAGCGCAAAGAGAAGGCATATCCTTGGCTCAAATTGGCCTTGATTTAAGAACGGCCCTTTTTGGACGTGAAATCTCCAAATTCCGTGATGCGAATGACGATGCGCCGATTATGCTGCGCCTGCAAGAGCGTTACAGGAAAAAAGCCGAGCAGCTACTCAGCCTCCAGATTTCCTATATGGACATGGCGACCGGACAATTCCGCCAAATTCCTTTATCGGCATTGGCTACGTTGTCCAACCAGCCTGCTTATTCCTCCATTAACCGGAAAAACCAGAAACGGGTGGTAACGCTCAGCTCGAATTTATTGGAAGGCTTCACCGCCACGCAAATCAACCAGCAACTCACCCAACGTGTATTGCCCAACTTGAATTTACCCGAAGGTTATCAGGTAAAACTCACCGGTGAACAAGAAGACCAAAAGGAAACTTCAGACTTTTTAGGCATCGCCTTCTTAGCCGCTTTAGCCCTGATGTTCAGTGTGATGGTAACCCAATTCAACTCCGTGGTAAAGCCGCTGTTGATTTTCTCCACCGTACTTTTCAGCCTAATTGGCGTATTCCTAGGTTTTGCTTTTACCGGTATGTCCATGTCTATCGTAATGACGGGCGTAGGTATATTCGCCTTGGCAGGGATTGTGATTCGGAACGGCATCTTGCTCATCGAATTTATTGATGAGTCGCGCATGAAAGGCATGTCAGTCGTAGATGCTGCCATTGCAGCAGGCGCGACACGGATGACACCTGTAGTGCTCACCGCAGTATCCACCATTTTAGGGCTGGTGCCTTTGGCTATTGGGATGAACATCGATTTTGCCTCCTTGTTTTCTGAACTGAATCCCCACATTCATTTTGGTGGAGACAATGTCGCCTTTTGGGGACCGCTGGCTTGGACCATTATTTTCGGTCTCACCATAGCCACATTCCTCACCCTGTTGGTGGTGCCCTCTATGTACATTTTTGCCTACAACACCAAGTACATGGTTTTGAGGTGGTTTAAAAAGTAAATACAAAGGGTCGGGATTCCGGCCCTTTTTTGTTCATTTGTTTTCGTAGAAAGCAATAAAAGAAACTTATTCTATATGGAACTTTTCGATTTATCAGGTAAAGTAGCCGTAGTTACCGGCGCATCCGGCCTCATTGGTAAAAACCATTGCAAAGCTTTAGCGGCCGCAGGTGCAACGGTCATTGCCGCTGATTTACATGCAGCACCTTGTGAAGCATTGGCGGCCACCTTAGGAGAAGGACATTTGGGCGTAGCCGTAGATGTCACCAGCCGAGAAAGCCTGGAGGCCCTGCGCGACCTTTTAATGCAACAATTCGGACATATCGATGTATTGGTGAACAATGCGGCCATGAACGATATGTTTGAAAACCCAACCCTTGCAGCGCATCAAAGTATGTTTGAACATTATCCGGTGGATATGTTCAGAAAATCTTTGGAAGTGAATGTTACGGGTGTGTTTTTGTGTTCCCAGGTTTTGGGCACCGTGATGGCCCAACAGGGACAAGGCTCCATCATCAACGTAGCATCTACGTACGGTATGGTAGGACCAGACCAATCCATTTACGTGAACCGTGAAGGACAGCAAGTGTTTTATAAAAGCGCTGCCTATCCAGCCACCAAAGGCGCCGTAATCAATTTTACCCGCTTTTTAGCGGCCTATTGGGGACCGAAAGGCGTTCGGGTAAACACACTTTCTCCGGGTGGCGTAGAAAATGGCCAAGACGATTGGTTTATTGAAAATTATTCCGCCAAAACACCTTTGCATCGCATGGCAAAACCCACGGATTACATGGGTGCCGTGGTCTTTTTGGCTTCCGATGCTTCTGGTTACATGACAGGCGCCAACTTAGTGGTAGATGGCGGCTGGACGGCCATTTAAAAAAGAAAGCGAAAAAAGCGTAACTTTGCGGAGTGCTTTCCGTTAAGGAGGTGCAGAAAGCTTCGGCTTTTGATTCTTTGACATCATGGGGCTGACCGGTATTGACAGCGAGTGCGACGGATAGGTAAGCACGCCGAGGGTTGCTGATGCGCCTCGATAATCCCGATCTTCGACACGTTAAGTGCCAACAACAACAACTACGCTCTCGCAGCCTAATCAAAGTAGATTTCGCTTAGAGCTGTTTCCCTGAGAATCCACCTGAACTTTTCAGACGAAACATCAGACCTTTCAGGTTGCTTGGATAGAAGCTTTGGCTATTCATTAAGATAAGAAGCTACGCTTTGGCGTTGGGTGTTTATCCCCTAACCACGGCCGACAACAAATGATAAACTACGCGTTGTAGAAAGCTTATCTGTTCCTTGTTTGGACGATGGTTCGAATCCCTCCAGCTACACTATTTTAAAATCCGCCATACATGTT
>CAZRHR010000090.1:0-8516 GCA_964599915.1 uncultured Candidatus Competibacteraceae bacterium
TATTAACAATTGAAATGTTTAAATGGGAGGTTATTAGACAGTCTGACGTTTTGCGGCTTGGCGAAGGTGGCGATTTTCACCACTAAACTTCAAACGAAGCACACACTTCAAATTTACGAAAATGTGTCATACGAAGCACGAAACCGCCACTTTTGCCAAACCGCTGTTACAAGCTGCCCTTCTGTCTTTTGTTGTTGAGGTCAACTTAATAATGATTTCGTATATTGTTGAAAAAATGTTAGAGAATGATTTGTCATTTAAAATAGGAGTTGTAAATTTGCATACTAAAGTTAGCGTTGGAAAATGGAAAAATTGAACAATATAAAAAATGTCTTGGGTGAGCCATACTATAGCAATGGTTCTGTCCTAATTTATAATATGGACTGCCTTGAAGGTCTAAAGATGCTCAAGGAAGCGGGTGTCAAAATTGATGCAACAATCACAAGTCCGCCATACAATATTGGAAAAGAATATGAGAAGGTTATGCCTGTCAATTCTTTTGTTGAATGGTTAGTAGAAATAAGCAATAATATATTTGATATTACAAAGTCGAATGGAAGCTATTTACTTAATGTCGGATATTTAGAAGTTCCCGAAAAAGGAAGAGCCGTACCAATTACCTATTTGGTTTGGGATAAAATAAAGTTCTATTTGAACCAAGAAATAATTTGGAATTATGGAGCTGGTGTCGCAGCGAAACATTATTTGTCACCACGAAACGAAAAAATTCTTTGGTATTTAAAAGATAAAGAAAATTACACGTTTAATTTAGATGATATTCGTGACCCTGATGTGAAATACCCAAATCAAAAGAAAAATGGGAAATTACGATGCAATACATTAGGTAAAAATCCTTCTGATGTTTGGCAAATCGCAAAAGTTACTTCAGGAGCAAATCGGTCATCAGATGAAAGAACAAATCACCCTGCCCAATTTCCAGTTGATTTAATTACAAGAATGGTAATGGGATTTACAAATCAAGGTGATATTATATTAGACCCATTTATGGGGTCAGGAACAACGGCAGAAGTTTGTATGATTAATAATCGTCTGTCATTCGGTTTTGAAATAAGAGAAGATTATTGTCAAACGATTGTAAATAGACTTGAAAACAGAATAAAAGCCGAGAACATTAAAGCCCTTTCGCCTACGTTGTTTCAGGAAGTTTAGGATAAATTTGCTTTAACTTATATCTGTATACATCTGCACCCAGTCTTGCTTGTTGTCCAGTTGCTGATGCTTGTGCTATCCAGTCAGTATGTTCTAAATATCCAAATCTAATCATCAAAATTTTTGGTAGGTTGGGTTTTACGTCTTTAAACTGTTCAAAGTTTATAGCAATGTAATATCCATTCTTATCCTTTTGACCATTGCCTGACTGTGGCTGTGCATAACTACGATTGGCAAAAATTTGGTTTGGATGTGATGAGCCTTTTATTTCTATTGACAATGAACTGTCTGTTATACAATGAATATCTTTTTCTGTTTTCTCAGTTCCTACTTTGTAAATTCCAGGATGCTTTAAACTCAAATAGTGTGCAACTAATTCGTGCAGAAGAAAACTCATTATTTGTGGAACAGGCTCAATTTCTTTACCAATAAAAAATGAACCAATTTTTGAATTGAAAATGTCGTCCCAAGATTTTAAAACTGTTTCTACAATTTCATCAGGTTTAATTGGGTGGTTTGCGATTAATTGGTCTGTGATTGAAGACCACTCGGCAACTGTCTTTCCGTGATACGGTGAATTTGGCATTAGAATTATTTTAGAAGTTCAATTATTTCTACTTCTAATGCCTTTGCTATTTTTTCAATATTTGAAAGAGTGATGTTTTTCTCGGCTCTTTCAATCATACCTATATATGTCCTATGTAGGTCTGCTTTAAATGAAAGTTGTTCTTGAGAAAGACCTTTTTCTTTTCTTTTTTCTCGAACATTTTCACCGAATTTGATTAAAATATTACTCTTTTTCATTGGCATTAAAAGAATGCCAAAGCTACTTTTAGTATGCAGCGTAGGCAACATACTATAGTTAGCATTTTACTGTCTGTCAATACTGTTGTTCATTGTTGCATTGTCTGTCTTTTAGGGTTGCTTGTAACATCCCAATAAACGCAATTGCGTTTATATTCCATATATCATGACGCCTTTTTCAATACAATTGGATGAGATGGTTTGGTCAAAGGGCGCATTCAATTTTACAAAACATTTTCTTTAAAAACCAATAGATTTTTAATAAAAAATTGTGTCACACAAACTTGTCCTTTATCGAATTAATCTGGATTTTAAGCCATTGACCACGAGCAAAATAGGGTGTGGTGCGGTTTGCCCTTATACAACCAAAATCGCTTGTTGTAAAGCCCTAAAGTGGCTAAGAAAAGGTTGGCCGTAGTTGGGTGGCTAGCTTCAACTTACGTGCTTCTTAGTAAAACTCAAAGGGAAGGGTGGGAAATGATTTGGTTCAAGGCATCTTTGAGGCTGGGCCTAGCCCCGATTTTGATTTCCCCTTTTTTATGGTTAAGGGTGTGAGGCTTGCTGGATTCAAAGGTTGAAGGTTTGAAAGTCTGGTTTGGTTTTTAGTGTGGCTCATTTTAAATGATGACAAACGGTTATGTTCCGTATGATTTCGGGGCATTTCGGTAAATTGGCGATGGACCCGTCATTTCGGCTTCGCTCAATGACCGGTAGTTGGTTGATTTAGACTGGTCATTTCGGCTTCGCTCAATGACCGGTGGCGAAGTGAATGGAAGCACACGATGCATGGCTTCGGCCACCACATGACTTTACTCCGACCTTTGAATTTCAACCATTTGTGTGTGCGTGGCGGTTTGCCCTAGCCGGTCCGTCGCGGAAAAACTCAAATACATAAATCCTTCCATGTCTGTAGGTACGCTGAAACTAAACCGCCCGCCCGCCAAGTGCGCGCCTGGAATAAATTGTCCGTTCAAGGTCAATTGTCCGGAGCTAATGCCTGAAATGGCATCTTTGGCTTGAAAAACTAATTGCTGCAATGGTTTCAGTGGCTTACTCAGGTCTGGAGGATAAAGCTTGGGTGGCAAGGAATCTACCAAAAGGGTGAAATTCCCTAAATCGTTGGTGCGAATAACCACCATGGAATCTACATGGCTGGTGGTGCAAAATGTCCATTTTCCTTTGTATTGAACCGCCCCCGCGATAAAAGGCCGAAGGTAAGTCGGGATATATCGGTGAGGAACTTTGAATAGGGCATCCTCATGCAGGGGAATGGTTTCTGTTCCAATTTCCCACACGGGAAAACCATCCGGACCTGTGCGGCCAAGGGGACGGATTTGCAAGATTTCATCTTGATATAGTGCCACGTTTGACCATTCAAAGAGGAGTCCCTTATACTCCAATCGACCCGCTTTCCCTGCCGATTGAAATGGACCGGACGAGGTGGTGCTGGTTTCCTGCACGGCGGGTGCTGTCAGGGAAAAACGAAAACGTGTCAGATTCTTCGCTTGGTCGGTGGTTTCAAGGGTAAATCGGCGGGTTTCCCCGGATTTTATAGAAAAAGTACCCGGCCCTAGGATTTTTACATAATTACTCAAAAGGTTGTTGGGCAGCACAAACAACCTTCTGATTTCTTTTCCTTGTAAGGAGGCCGCATAATCTACATGGGCATTCAGATAACGGGTCTCTTCAAAAGACAAACGGTCTAATCGCAAGTCAAAAATAAGTACCTCATCCATCCAAAGGGTTAGGGTCCTCACACCGTTTTTGAAGGAAGAACCGCTCATTTGGTCAGAAACAGAACACGCAAGTCCATAGGTGCCTGGGCTTGGAAGTTCCAACGGAACGGCTTCTGATATACGCGACGAACTTCCAAGAGATATAGGTGAGCCACACCGCCAACTTTTTGGGGTTTTTTCAATGGAATAATAGTATAAATGATGAATTACAGGAGGGACTTTGTCCGCCAAGTTCAGTCCAAAATCCAGTGGATCTAAGGCGATTTGGGTCTTGGTTTCCCGGACCTCATAATGTAGGTGTGGACCGGTAGAACCTCCTGTGTTTCCGGAATATCCAATGATCTGCCCTCTTTTTACTGAAATTTCATAGGGCAGCAGTAAGGTGTCTAATTTTAGTTTTTTGGTTTCCTTTTGCAAAGCGTAAGCCTTGGCTTGAATGTCCGGAATAAAGGATTGTAAATGGGCATAGACTGTTGTGTAACCACTGGGGTGATCGAGGGCGAGCATATGCCCATAGCCGCCGGGTTGCATGTAAATGCGCCGCACATAGCCATCATCTGCTGCAAAAATGGGAAATCCTTCTTTTTGCTGGGTGCGTAAGTCCAGTCCGCCGTGAAAATGATTCCCACGTATTTCGCAAAAAGTGCCAGGTGTTTCCAATGGAATAGAAAGGGGAGGGAATACTTTCCAGTCTTGGGTTTGGGCGTTTACGGGAAAAAGGAAACCTAGGGCCATCCAACCTGAAATGAAGATACATAACCCTGCATGTTTCCATACAAGGTTAGGCAAAAGGGGATGGTTTGGCTGGAAAAACATGGTTCAGTTTTTATGTAGAACGCCCCGCGCGCGGATCTAGTGCGACTTGCCCCAATTGGGTCAGCCAATGTAATAGGGTAAACATGGCGGTAATCAACGTGACACCGCCTACAATCACTGGAAAGTCTTTTTTTTGAAGGGCATCCACCATCAGCTTTCCTAATCCATCCCACCCAAAAACAAACTCCACGAAAACGGCTCCGGCCAACATCCCTCCCAACCACGTGGTCATGGCTGTAAATACGGGAGAAAGCGCATTACGAAGAATGTGTTTCCACCAAACAGTTTGGGTACTTAGGCCTTTGGCTAATGCGGTTCTTACAAAAGGCTGCTGTTCTAATTCTAAACAGGCATTGCGGGTGAGTTGCATCACCACGGCCAAGGGGCGAATACCTAAAGTAAGAGCCGGTAAAATAAGGTTGGAAAAGTTTAACTCGATATCACCTGTAAAATCATTGATTTCATAGAGATTTCCCCATGGTTTGAGGCCGGTGTAGTCATGCCAAAGGAAGCCAAATGACCAACTGATCAGCACGGCAGCAAAGAAACTGGGCAAAGCCATGCCGGAGGCTGCCAAGGCTAAAAGCCCTTTTTCCCAGAATTTTCCTGCATGCCTGGCGGAAAAAACACCCAGCAACAATCCCAGAAACATGGCCAAACCACTGGCGGCAAAGGCAAGGATTAGGGTATTGGGAAGGGCTTCCATCAGCAAGGTGGTCACCGGGACTTTTCGGTGCAAACTTTCTCTAAAATCAGGTGTCTTTAGCGCAGGACGTCCTTCAGAAATGGCAAAAGGCAATACATCTGAGGCGTAATGACCCCATTGCTCCCAGAAACTTCCTTCAAGTCGATAGGACTTTCGGATCTGGTCTAAAGTAGCCGCGTCGGTTTGTTGACCGGCCAATTCAAAAAGGATGCTTTGGTCTTTGTGGACGGCGCCCAAAAAAATACCCGCCATACCAACTGCCGTAAGATAAATGGTGAGGCAAGCTAAGGCTAAGTTTTTGAGCAGTTGAAGTCCCAAAAGTGCGGTTTAAAATCCTAAATCAGAAGTGGTAGGTAAGGCCCTGCCAGCCCATTTATTCATTACTTTCCCGCCTTGTAATTCCACCAATCCGGGATTGGAGCGTAAAATGGTTTTAAGCGGCTTTTCATCGTTGATATACAGGGCAAAGGGAAGTTGGTGTGTGGCTTGAAAGGCTAAAATTTCTTCCGATGTGGCGGCAGCTCCACCCATCACCCAAAATCCTGCGGCTTGGGCGGCGGTTGCTATGGCTTTTACCTGCGGTATAACGCTTAGGTTGACTTTGGACAATTGATGAAATACAAAGAAAAATACCCTGTCGTTGCCGGTAAACAAACTATCTGCAAATGGAATTTCCGTTTCAGGCTCATACAAACTAAGGTCTTTCACCTTGGCTTCCTCCCCTTTTTCCAATACCACTTGGTCTTGTTTCCAAAACAAGTGTTCTGCTTCAAATTCCAGTGTGTACCAATCCCAACCTTCCTTGTCAGGTGATTTTCTCACTTGCTCACAATCTGATTTTCTGAGGTATAGAAAATCTGTTTGCACTCGGTCTGGCTTACTGATTCTTAAAGCCGGAATATCGTTGCCCACGCGCCATGGACGGTAATCCCGGACAGGTTCATAGGCTTGAGTGTAAACACCAAAAACAGCGGATGCCAACACGGCGCCAAGGCCAACAATGGGCGTGAGACGTTTGGGTTGCATTTGTCCGATAATACCCCGCAGCACCACCAAACCCAATAGAAACCAAAAGGGCAGCCACCAGTCGAACTGGAAAAAGACCAAAGCGGCCATGCCAGCCACGGAGGCAAGTCCTAAAGCCCATTCTGCGCCATCTGCCTTGGGTGAAACTTTTATTTTTCTATTCCAAATCCAGATGGGTAAAATAAATACCAACAGGAAGATATCTTTCCAGAATGATTGCCAAGGCGTCAATTTCAGGGCATCTCCAAAACATCCGCAATCTGTTACTTTATTGAAATAGGCAGAATAAAAAGTGAGAAAGGTGAAAAACACAATCATGCCAAGAAGGAGCCAGGAAACCGGACGAAGGCCAAAGCCAAAAAGGGCATACGCCCCCAACAAAATTTCTAAGACACAGATGAAAATGGCCAGGGTTAGTGCATGGCCGGCAAAAAAGGAAAACATACCCACCAACATGCGGGTTACACCGCCCTGTTCTTCCACCGGAATGGGTGTTTCCACTTTTTCTTTAAGATCTTCCATGATTTTTCCTGCGCAAGGCTCATCCTGCATGGCTTGTCCTTCTTCGGTCAACTGATAACTCACCTTGGTGGTTAAATCTGCCGAAAACACTTCGAAGTATTCTTCTAATTTATACGCAAATCCATGAGGGTCATTGGCTTTAATTAATCCTGATAAAATAAATAGGGTGCCAATAACCAACCTTGATATCCAAACCAATCCTTTCATCATGCTTCTTTTTTGGTGTACGAAAATACGAAGGAATATGCAATGTGGGGACGGAACTTTACATTCTTGTTCCCATTTTCAGCCTTTATGCTCTTTCCTTTAACGTGTAAAAGGTATTTAGACCAAGCGCCAATAGTTGGCCCTTGGTTTTTTTGGAAGAACAGGTTATACGAGGCTTAGAGGGTGCAATGAAAAGTTAAGTTTTTCAAACGGTCACCGTCTGTCCTACCTTCGGGAAGCGCATTTTACGCTTTTTCTCCCGTTTAAATTACCCTTTGATTCGCGTTTTAAACACCCAATCCCAAATTGGACTTGATACACCAAAACCCATATCCGGGTCTTGGTAATGGTGTTTCATGTGATGTTTTTTCAAGCGCTGAAACCAGCCCCATTGAATGTTGGCATGGTGGGTAGCGTAATGCAGTTCATCGTACAACAGGTAACCCAATACAAAACCGCCATAGAAAGGAGCGGCGTAATCGAAGCCTAAAGCAGCATAAAAGAGAAAATAAAATAAGAAAGCCAAAGGCACGGAAATACTGGGCGGAAGTACCAAACGCTTTGAATCATTTGGATAATCATGATGCACGCCATGGGCGATGAAGTGAATTCTTTTGCCGAATTCGGATTTGGGATGGTAATGAAATACAAAGCGATGCAAAATGTATTCTGTAAAACTCCAAAAGGCCATGCCGCCTGCCCAAAATCCTAGGGCCGTCCAAAAGGGTAGGGTGAGGTGGAAAAAAGCCAAATAGCCGGCTGCCAAGATCACTGGAACGTAAATGGCCAATGGAACGGCAAAGTGCACGCGGGAAAAGAAATCCATGAAATCGCTTTTGAACATGCGAATGGATTCATCTTTGTGCGAGACAAACAATTTTTTACGAGACATGGGCTGTTCTGTCGCCATAATGCAAGGAGGTATAAATAATGCGGTAAAACTACGAAACAAAATCCAAGGGCAAAAAGATTTCCCGGGCGAAAAAAAACGCCGGTCTTTGGTAGACCGGCGCTTATCAAAGCATTGTCAATTGTTTAAAGAAAACGGAAACCTACAGCAAATTCAAACCAACTGTTTCTGAAACCAGCAGATGGGTTGGCGTCGAATTTGTTGTCGCCCAATACATTCATTAAACCCCAGTTGTAACGTGCGTCGATGGTAATTCTCCAGATATCAACGCCCAGACCGCCTACAACACCCAGGTTCAAGTTGTTCATTTTTTCACGGGTAAAAGGTGTTTGGCCCACTACGTTACTTTCAATGTCTTGATAAAAAGCATAACTGGCATAGGGACCGGCGTTAATTCTAAGGTTGAATTGCTCAAAATCCAAGATTTTATAGCCAAGCAAAATGGGCAAATTCACCGCATGGGTTCTTACTTTAATCAATTCTGCCCCATTGACCATATTTCCCCCATTATGGCTGTAGTAAAGTTCAGGTTGAATATGGAAACGTTCAAAATTGATTCTGGAAAAAAGCCCAACGTTGTACCCCATGTAATTCTCATTGGCATAACTGGAAAGGCTGG
>CAZRHR010000091.1:0-8298 GCA_964599915.1 uncultured Candidatus Competibacteraceae bacterium
GCATAAAGTATAGACTGAAGACGATGATGGACTATAGGTTGATGTAAAATAGTGCGAAAAAGTTGTGGACAAGTTGGGATTTGAAATATACAACTGATACCAAGCACTTGTGCTTACAGGTCCAGTAGTAGAAGGATTCATCCAGTAATACCTGGCAGCGGTATAACTTGGAAGGGCTACCGCGTCATTTTGAATCATTCTCGTCCAATCTTCCATGGTGGGCATGCGCCAATCGGTAAAACCGCCTTCGCTGAGGTTTCGACAAAAAATGAGTCCGTCTGTAAAATATCCTCCGGATGAACTGGTGGTGGCACTAAACATGGTAGGTGCGGCGACCGCGCCGGAAGCCGCTACGGTCAGTGCCTGCACTTGGCCCAAAGTGGTGAGTTCGTTGTTTTGAACGGCAGGTTGGCCTTCTACCCTTGCACCAAAACGTGCAGCTACGGGTTGGGTCGATTGTACATCTAAGGAAAAGGCAGGTTGGGTGGTGCCGATGCCAACTTTACCATCGTCGCGAACCACGAGCATGGTGTCTGAAGCGGTGTTGGAAATGAGCAGGGCATGGGTAGAAGATGTGTTTCCTGCGCTGCGAATATCTAATGCGCCTTGTGGCGTTTGGGTATTTACGCCTACATGTTGTGAGAAGCCTAGAGACGGAATGCAGCAAAGACTTATCCAAAGTCCAAAGCGAAAAATAGATGGCATGGTATTTTAAACTTAAGGTTTAAAGATAAGGTTTTTACCCTTAAATCAAGTCGTTTTAATATTCGGTCACCTTAAACTTTACACGAAAGAAAACTTGAATTAAGGTCAGTGCACTGGAGGGGTGGCTGCGTGAGGGACAGCAACGAAAATAGGGGAAAGGCCGTCAGGCATTTCCCCTATTGTAGTGTATGGCCCGACCCGTTAGGGGCACGCCCAAATAAAATCAACCCAGATAGGCGCGCAAAAGTTTGCTTCGGGTGCTTTGACGTAATCTTTTTAAAGCTTTTTCCTTGATTTGGCGCACACGCTCGCGGGTCAAATCGAATTTTTCGCCGATTTCGTCAATGGTCAACCCATGGTTCATGCCGATACCGAAATACAATTTGATGATTTCTTTCTCGCGTTCACTCAGGGTATCTAAAGTTCGCTCGATTTCCATTTGAAGGGATTCATGGAGCAATTCGCGGTCTGCTTTCGGAGAATCTTTATTGACCATTACGTCATACAAGGTGGATTCTTCGCCGGCTACCAGCGGTGCGTCCATGGAAATATGGCGTCCGGAAATCTGGATTGAATCTTTGACTTTGTCTTCTGGCAAATCCAAAACAGAGGCCAATTCTTCTTCGGTAGGTTCGCGTTCGAATTCCTGCTCAAGTTTAGAAAAGGCTTTGTTGAGTTTATTCAATGAACCCACTTGGTTCAAAGGAAGGCGGACAATTCTGGAGTGTTCCGCGATGGCTTGGAGGATAGATTGGCGAATCCACCAAACGGCGTAAGAGATGAATTTAAAACCGCGGGTTTCATCGAAGCGTTGAGCGGCTTTGATGAGACCTAGGTTTCCTTCGTTGATTAAATCTGGAAGGCTAAGTCCTTGGTTTTGGTATTGTTTTGCTACGGAAACTACGAATCGTAGGTTGGCTCTCGTAAGTTTTTCAAGTGCTTGCTGGTCACCTTGTTTGATGCGTCGGGCGAGCTCAACTTCTTCTTCTGCATTGATTAATTCTTCTTTACCAATCTCTTGTAAATATTTATCCAGGGATCTGGATTCTCTATTGGTAATAGATTTGGTTATTTTGAGCTGGCGCATGGAGCAAATAAGGGGTTAAAATAATCCGTAGGGGTGCAAAAGTACGGCAGTAGGTTTACATACACAAGGAAGCCGGACTATTTTATCCGGCTTTTCCTTACATGGTTGAGGTTTTAACTCAAAATCAATGAAAAGAGTAATAGACTTTTTCTCCGGAAGGATAAACGCCTCCCACATAAAAACGTCTTTGGGTGTCTTGTGCTGCTTCTGCAAGGTCGTTTGCATTGCGAATGGGTTTGCCATTCATCTCGGTGATGATAAAACCTTGACGAATGCCTAGATGGCGTAGTTTCCCATCTCGTAGTTGTTTTACGCGTAAGCCATTGCGGACGCCTAAGCGGTACAGTTCCTGTTCTGGGACTTCTTCAAAATCAGCGCCAAAAGCTTCTACGGCTTCGGTTTGCCGGTCTAGAAGTCGGGTATCACCTGTTTTGTTTTTCAAGATGACCCGTACCCATTCTTCTTTGTTGTTTCTTAAAACCAATAGATTTACGGCGTCTCCAGGGCGGAAAAGTCCAATTTGCTCTTGCAGTTCTGAAACCGTTTTCACTGGAATATCTCCTACAGCCAAAATTAAATCGCCTGGTTTAATGCCAGCGGCTTCAGCGGCTCCTCCGGGGGTTGGGGCTTCCACCCACACACCGCGGCTATTCACCAGTCCTAAATCTCTGGCTTTATCAGGATTTAAATCTCGGATGGTCACGCCCAATAAACCACGTTGTGGTGTTCCAAATTCAATGATGTCTTTGGCAATTTTTCTAGCCAGATTGGCCGGAATGGCGAAGGCATATCCGGAATAAGAGCCGGTATTGGAGGCAATGGCCGTATTAATACCGATGAGTTCGCCCCTGACATTCACCAAGGCTCCACCTGAATTACCTGGATTCACGGCGGCATCCGTCTGGATAAATGACTCAATTTTATAATTTTCTCGAATCACATCGATATTTCTGGCTTTGGCACTCACAATACCGGCGGTTACTGTGGAGCTCAGGTTAAATGGATTACCAATGGCAAGCGCCCATTCGCCTACCTTCACTTCATCTGAATTACCAAAAATGATGGGCGTGAGGTGATCGGCTTCAATTTTGAGGACCGCCAAATCTGTGGCCGGGTCCGCACCGATTAATCTGGCTTTGAGGGTACGTTGATCATTGAGAACCACTTCGATGTCTTCCGCACCTTGGATTACGTGGTTGTTGGTAATGATATGTCCGGAGGCATCCATGATGACACCGGAGCCACTACCTGTTTGTATTCTAGGTTGCGGGCGACCAAAAGGGTGTCCAAAAAAGAAATCCCGCATGGGGTCATGAAATTGTTCTTGTCCCCTTGACCGTGTTTTGATGTGAACCACCGCGTTCAAGGTTAAATCTGCCGCCGAGGTAAAATCCGGTAAGGCCAAACCAGCCCATCCTTGGGAATAAGAGGCTTGTTGGGCAGGCATTTTTGATTCATACACCACCACGGTAGGGCGGGGGCCCCAAAGGTGGAATGCGCCTAAGGCAATGATGCCACCACCTAAGGCCGAAAGAAAAGGTTGCATTTTCATTTTCATAGCACTATTTCACTTCTTCTTAAGGTCATTGCTGTTCCCCATGCCAGAAAAATGGTGAAAGAAATCCATAGAAAATGGGCCTTTTCACCTCCCTAATCGGATCGGAGAACGGGCTAAACCCGAAATTAATATATTTTCTAAACGAAGGGATGTACTTTTGGTGTCTAATACGCGGTTAAATGATGTTAAGCGGGTCTCATTCCGGAGAAATGGTTCGGTTTTTAAAAATGCATGGCGCTGGTAATGATTTTATTATGTTGGATTTGCGCCATATGCACCTCGACTTAACGCCAGAACGGGTGGCTGGTTTATGTCATCGGCATGTGGGGATTGGTGCAGATGGGCTTTTGGGCTTGTCCATGGAGTCGGGCATCGCCACCATGCATTATTACAATGCAGATGGATTTCCGGGGAGTTTTTGTGGCAATGGGGGCCGATGCTTCGCTTTTTTTGCGCATCATTTAGGATTAATCGAGGAAAATGTGCCCTTTACTTTCAAGGCCTCTGATGGACTGCATGTGGCCCGAATCCTATCCACGGAGGATACCGCCGCCCAAGTAGTTCTTGAGATGCAACCCGTAGGTCTGATAAGCTCATTTTTTGAAGCAGACCAAATGGATACGGGAAGCCCACATCTGGTGTTTTGGCCTCAGGCGCCTTTGGAAGGATTTGATGTAGCGCTTCATGGGAAAACTTGGCGACATCATGCGGCGTTTGGAGCCAAAGGCATCAACGTGAATTTTGCCTGGCGACTTCCCAATGGTTTGTTGGCCATGCGTACCTATGAGCGAGGCGTGGAGGCGGAAACCCTTGCGTGTGGAACGGGAACAGTGGCCGTGGCCTTAAGTGCTTATTCTAGGTTTGGAATTCCGGCGGGGACGCCCATTGAAGCAGCCGGAGGAACTTTGCAGGTCGATTTTTCACCTTCTCTTGAAGGATTTTCTCATATTTCACTCACCGGGCCGGCAGAAATTGTATTTTCGGGACAATGGAGCAACGTGCGATAAGGTGGATTTTTTTAGGCTGCCTCTGGACCTTTTTAGGTTCAGGTTGTGGCTTTTATCAAACTTTTTTGGGCGCCAATGTAGAGGTCCCAGCTGGAGAAGAAGCTTGGGTGTATGTCCGAAGCTCCGACCATTTCGATGATTTTATGGTGCATTTGGGAGCATCGGGATGGATAAAAGACACAGCCTCATTCCGGCGGTTGGTGGAGTGGTCGCAGTTTGAAGACAAGATTAAACCCGGGAGATACAAACTTACCGATGGAATGACCAACCTCGGTTTGTTGAAATTGCTTGGTTCAGGCCGGCAAGAGCCCGTAAAATTGGGTTTTCATCAAGTTCGGAGTATTCAAGATTTGGCAGGTAAAGTGGGCCGGAAGATTGAAGCAGATTCTGCGTCTATTATGGCTTTGCTGACCGATACCGCTTGGATTCGTCAACATTTTGAGGTGTCGGCGGAGCAAGTGGGGGTCATTTTTATTCCCAATACGTACGAAATGTATTGGGCTACGCCGGCCGAATCGTTTTTGTTGAAAATGAAAAAAGAATATGATGCTTTTTGGACTGAGGCGCGGAAAGGACAGGCAGAGAAGCAGGGCTTAACGCAAGTGGAGGTAAGCATTTTGGCTTCCATTGTACAAATGGAGCAGGCTCGGCTATCCGAAGAATGGCCAAAAATTGCAGGTTTATACCTGAATCGCTTACGGGCCGGCATGAAATTACAAGCAGATCCTACGGTAAAATTTGCCCTTGGTGATTTCTCGCTGCGGCGTTTGTACAACGGACATTTGCAGGTTAATAGTCCTTACAATACTTATCTGTATGCAGGTTTACCGCCGGGTCCCATTTTTATTCCGGAGCCGGGTGCCATTGATGCGGTGTTAAAGGCTGAAAAACATAACTATATTTTCATGTGTGCCCATGCGGATCTTTCCGGACGTCATGCTTTCGCGGAAAGTTATGAGGCACATCTTCGATTGGCAAGGGCGTACCATCGGGCACTGGATGCCGCCGGAATAACAGAATAGATGCAATACTTGTTATTTGGACCATCTGGGAAGTTGCCATGCTTTACTGGAATGGTTCGGTAGTATCCCAGCAGGTTAGGGGACAATCAGGTTTTCTTTGATGGCGGAAATCACTAAATCCACGTTGTTCTTGGCCTGAAACTTTTTCATCAGGTTTTTGCGATGTGAAGCCACGGTATGGGCTGAAATAAAAATCTTATCACCAATTTCTTTGTTGGTCAATCCTTCTGAAATCAGGGAGAGAATTTGAATTTCTCGTTCAGAAAGTTGCACCCGGTTTCCGTTGTTTTGGCTTAAATGTGATAAGGCATTGGCTTTGTTTAGCTTAAGCACATTGGAGCAAAAGAAGTTTTTGCCTAAAAGAATGGAATTAACGGCATCTACGATTTCTTGGTGGTCGCACTGTTTCAGGATGTAACCATGAACGCCTCTACCCAAAATATTCACAACTTCTTCTACTTCTTCATTGGTGTCTAAAACCAGAATTTTGGTGTCAGGAAAATGAATAAGCAGGTGGTCAATGAGATCTACGGCGGAAATACCTTGGATATTGAGCCCGATAACCACCACTTGTGGTTCATGGCTGCGAACCAGTTCCGGCACCCGTTCAAAATGCTCTGTTTCACCCACCACCTGAAAACCGGCTTTGGTTTGAAAAATAGATTTCAAACCCTGACGAATCAGGTAATGAGAATCAGCAATAAGGATCCGAATGGGGTTCGCAGTCATGGAATTTGCTTAGGCAAGTGGGGTTAATTCGGTACAAAGTTGTCTCCAGATGTCTAGTTCAGGAATGCCTGGCTTTCTTTTTCCAAAAAACTGAACAAGCAATTCACCGGTGGCGTCATAGCATTCTACGGCAGTGACGATGCCATCTGAGGTGGGTTTTTTCACCAACCAGCATTCCGTAATGGCGGGTTCATGAATATGTAAATTGAAATCCGGGTCCATCACGTTATACCAATCTTGATGAGGCATAATATGGTTCACTGGGCCGGTATGAATTTGAATGCAACCTGGATTACCAACGAAGACCATGATGTCAACTTCTTTTTGGGCTGCATGGTCTAGCACTTCCCGAAACGCGTTGGCTTGAAGTCGTTGGGTCATGCCTTCCGGTGCTAAACGCAAGGCTTGCACGCGTCCCACATTGAATTGGCGTAGCAGGTGGTAGAAATCGTGGGTGTCTTTCAGCCCCATCCATCCTGATTTAAAGCCATCCTGATCTATGGCCGCGTCTTGTAAAGAAGGCATGGGCGGTCTGGATTCTGTGGAAAAAGTCGGATAATCTTGCGCTTGCGCAGTGTATTTTTCCACCAATGCATCGAAAGCCGCTTGGTCGCTAAAGGGCGTCAAATAAATTTTGTGAATGGCTTCTCCTTTCCCGTTGAAAAACTGAATGGATTTGCGAGCGGGTCCTTTGGCTTGGGGTTCATTTACGGCAAAAGCGAAAGTCCAAGTCTGCATAAACAGGCGAAGGTCAATGGCCGGATCTAAAACCAAACCTACGGGGCCTTGAAAAGATACGTTGTTGTACACGCCTTTACGCTCGTGAACAACACCATGATTGCGGGTAAGTGCCATGACTTTCCCTAGGTTTTTTACTTCTTGTAAAAGGGCTTTCCAGTCCCCTTCTAATAAAGTTACGGTATCGTTGAGTTGTGTCGCTAACAATGCGGCTTCGGTTACGCCAAGCGCTTCAGCAGCATTGCGAATGCGCATTTGAGGATTTTGTTCTTTCAATTCAGCCCATTTGGTGGCCAAGGTCGCAGGAGACTGCATCTCTATCATAGCGTGCTAATTTAGAATGATTCTAAAGATATTGCAAATGAAAGAGGAATTTATCTAAGATTCAATCCCTCAAATAGGGGATTGTGGTGAGGTGGATGGCGTATGTTCATGAGGTTCTAATGCCAATGTCCACTGTTGCTTCACGTAGGATTTGAGGGCCTCCGGCGCTTGAATATCAATTTCTTTGGGTAATCCCAGAATGAATCTTCCTATGCCTTCAAGACCTCTCATTTCGCCGGTAAACTGCCACCAACCGTTGGACAATGGGGTAAGTTGATCCGGCGAAATTTCAACTTCGTCCAGCAAAAGGTTTCTGGCCCTGGGCGAAAGTTTTAAAACAACTTGAAAGGCCGGACCGGTCCGTAGGAAAGGGTCTGTTTTTCGTGCCTTGTGGTGCGCCTGATGGGTTTGTTTTTTCTTGCTGCTTTGAACAGATTCTGCCCGGCTTAGACGAAACATCCGCATGTCTTGTCGGTCCACATCGTAGGCCTCAACATATTGATGGTATTGCAATAAAGCTACGGGTTCAATTTCCCGGTCTTCTGGTTTATCGTGTTCCGCCCCCCAATACTTTTTGAGAATGACTCGTTTTCCCGACTCCATGGCTTCTCTGATGCACCGTACTTTTCCGGGAAAACTCAGGTAATGAAATTGCTCTGCCGGGCCATATAAATCGGCCATCAGGTAAAGTTTGTCCCAAATACTTTTGCCCAGCGGATGATCACTGTTCATGTGTTCCATGGCTTCCCGAATGACTTCGGTTTCCTCCAAGGTGAAATGCAGATAATCTTCTACATGAAAATGTTGGGCCGAATGAACTTTATATTTTCCCTGATGGCTTTGAATGCTGAAACCCGCTTCGCGAAGCATGGCAATATGGCGGTCGAAGGTGCGGGGAGAAAGGTCATGTTGCCGGCAAAATCTTAGTTTATCCGCACCAGAAGGCCTTCTTAGGGCGGAGATGAGCTGCAACAGCCGCATGAATTTGGTCAAATCTGCCATACTTTATGCAAGATGAAAAAGGTCAGACCTGCCTAAAGGTAACAACCTAGGGTAGTGTTTTCAATTGTTCCACTGCCGTTTTAATGGCTGAATCTTCGGTGCCTAAAATTTGGTAGTAGATTTCAC
>CAZRHR010000092.1:0-8235 GCA_964599915.1 uncultured Candidatus Competibacteraceae bacterium
AGAATTTGGGAGAACGACTAAATACCAGTTACGATGAATATGTACCCTTGATTACCGCAGATGAGTTCATGTTTGTATTTACCACCCGCCGTCCCCATAAAAAGCAGCGGTATTTAAATGAGTTATACCTTGAGTATTATGAAGATATCTACGCAGCGTATTATAGAAATGGCCAATGGACCATGCCGGAACGCTTGCGCCGACCCATCAACTTAAAAGGGAGAAACAACGCTTCTGTGCATTTAACTTTTGATGGACAAACCATTTATTCCTATCGCTCCAAGCATAATGGAGACATCTATTTGTCTCAGTTAGATGGCGACAAATGGAGTAAACCGAAGCCTTTTCGCGAAATTAATACCCGCGAATACCAAGAATCGCATGTCTGTCTTTCTTATGATGGGAATACCGCCTTTTTTGTGAGTGATCGTCCGGGCGGATACGGGGGCAAGGACATTTGGTATGTGGAGAAGAAAGAAGAAGGTTGGGGTTTGCCCCAAAATTTGGGACCGGTGGTGAATACGCCCGGCGATGAAGAATCGCCCTTTATCCATCCGGACAACAAAACCATGTATTTTAGCTCCGCTGGTCATCCCGGCATGGGCGGTTTCGATATTTTTGAAACGGAGAAAACGGATTCCGGGTGGACCAAACCCAGGAACCTTCGCTATCCCATCAATGGGCCGGATGATGATTTGTTTTTCATTTTGTCTGCCGATGGTATGAATGCTTATTTTTCCAGCGCCAGAATGGGTGGATTTGGAGGTCAAGATTTGTATGTCATTCGGCCCTTTAATCCGGATTTTCCTGAAGAGACGGTGCCGTTTAAGGAATTCGATGTTACGTTATTTGTTGGACTGCTAAAGGATGAAGCCACCAAAAAACCCGTGGGTGGACAGGTGGAAATCATCGATTTAGGCACGGGAAAAATGGTTTGGGCCAATACAGTAAACCAAGCGACCGGGAAATTTACCCTGACCTTGCCAACAGGTGTAAATTATGCTTTGGCAGTAGAGTCTGACGGGTATCTTTTTTATTCAGAAAACTTCAACCTTGAAAAGCAAAAGGGATTCCGCGAAGTTCAAAAAACGGTCTATCTCAAGAAAGTAGGAGAAGGAGCAAGTTTGGTTTTGAACAATGTGTTTTTCGAATTTAATAAGTGGGATTTGAAGCCTGAATCGGTGAATGAGTTGGAGCGGGCTTTGGCCTTGTTGCAGCGCTATGCCCAGTTCCGGGTTGTCATAGAAGGCCATACAGACAATGTAGGTTCTGACGAAATCAATGAGAAAATTTCCCAGCTCCGTGCGGAAGCTGTGAGGACATATTTAGTGCAGCGCGGGTTGCCGGCCGAACGAATTGTCATGGTGCAGGGGTATGGAAAGCGCAAACCCCTTACCACGAATGAAACCATAGAAGGCCGCGCCACGAACCGAAGGGTGGAGATTCGTTTGCAGAAATAGAAAATAGGGATAGTAAACCTCGTTTGGCTTTAACCTGCCCCCAGTTTTTAGCTGATTTAATACAAAATAATCACTTCTCCTCGGCTCCCGGGATCACCCGCTTGTACGGTTCCGCCTTGGCCTCCACCTCCAAGATTCGACGCATAGGAAAAAGCCGTGGCCACAGGTGTAGATATGGGTGCGCCCCCCGCTCCACCATTGCCATCAATGCCGCCCGGATTTCCATTCCAGAAGGTGTGCAACAATCCTGGCGCAGCATAATTCCCTCCACCGCTGGCGCTGCCTCCACCGGTCAGGTTAGATTGGCCATTTCCGCCAAAATACCCGCCGCCACCACCACCGCCGCCGCCGCCATCGCCACTGAAGGGTGTGCCATTTCCGCCCGTTGGGCTTCCGGTATGCCCGTTGGGCTGGTTTCCGCCACCGGGCGCGGCCACATTGTTTGCGGTTCCTTCGTTGCTCCCGCCTCCGCCGGCGCCACCACCTGCGACTAGCCAATAGGTGCTTCCACTAAAAATGCCGGACCAGCCGCCTCCGCCACCGCCGCCTCCGCTGCAAGGTTGCGTACCTGCATTTCCTCCATTTCCTCCACCATTTGCCCCTCCGATGCCGCCATTGCCATTGGGGCCGCCGCAAGATGAATTTCCACCCAATCCTCCACCTCCTACGCCGATGCCATAGACTTGACCCACATTGACAGAAAACTCCGCAGTGGCCACCGCTCCGCTTCCTCCTCCGCCTCCAACCGGGCCATCGTTGCCGCCGCCGCCACCTCCACCACCAATCGCTAAAACACGAATGTACAGGGCTTGTGCGGTCCAATTGCTTTGTCCGGGATTTTGAAAACTTATGCGAACCGGCGCGGTTGTGGTTACTTGTATTTGGTTGCCATAGGCCGTCCCCGCCATGTTCGTGGCAAAAGCCCGCACATAATACGTGGTGTTCGGGGTTAATGGAAAAGCAGCCAATCCGGTGAAGCTTCCCACACCTGCGCCGGAGAGCCGGACGCTGTCTGCAATAGTGGGATTGGGGTTGACGCCAAAACAAATACCGCGTTGTGAAACGGCCGCGCCACCATCCGATACCACTTGTCCCCCGCCGGAAAAGGCATAAGCGGTCACTTGGGTAGCAGCCGCAGTCGTTACCACCGGCAATCCAATACATGGACTATACCAGCCTTGTTGTTGCGTGAAAAATTCAATGCAATCTTTGTCTGTATTGAATATGGTTAATCCAATGGCCGGATTGGATATGGCATTTCTTTGCGCCGTAGTAAGGCGAGGGGGTAAAAAACCCTGTTGGGTCGATTGGAGTTCCAACACCGCCGACGATTGCGGTGGTCCCGGGTTCGATGGACTAATTTTAATTCCCTGAGTGAAACCCCAGCCGCCTAACAAGATAAAAAACAGACATACCCAGCTGCGCATAAAACAAAATTTTTATGCGATTAAGGTACAAAAAGTAAATAGATATTGCGTTTTCGCTCTGTGAGAATGAAGCAGATACGTTAGGATGTCTGAGATGTCTATTTCTTTTAGGATTTAGATGTATCCCATTTGATTTAGCTGTCGGTCGTCATTTCTCCAATTGTCCACCACTTTAACGTAGAGCTCCAAAAATACTTTTTTCCCTAGAAAGGCTTCCATATCTAACCGTGCTTCGGTGCCGACCCTTTTGATGGCAGCGCCTTTATGGCCAATAATGATGTTTTTATGGGTGGGTTTATTCACATAAATGATGCCGCGTATGCGCACCAATTGCGGGCCATCTTCATAGGTTTCGATATCGGTTTGAACGGAGTAAGGGATTTCCCTTTCATAGTGAAGGAGTATTTTTTCCCGAATCATTTCAGCGAGGAAGAAGCGGACCGGCCTGTCGGATACGTCTTCCTTGTCGAAGTAGGGTGGGTGTTCCGGCATGTATTCCTTAAGTCGGTTAAAAAGTTCGGGTACGCCGAAGCCGGTTTGGGCAGAAATGGGATGAATGGGAATGCCCGGAAAGCGTTCGCCGATGACCTTGGCGAGTGCTTGCAATTGTTCTTGAGAAATCAAGTCTAATTTATTCAATACAAAGATGGCGGGCAGTTGTTTTTGCGCGAGTTTTTGTTGAATTTTTTCAAAAAGCACCCCATTGGGCATGAGGAGTTCGGGGTCGGCCGCGTCGGCTACAAACAGGTATACATCGCCATCGTCCAGGCTGGATTCTACGGCATGCATCATGCGTTCCTGTAATTTGTATTTAGGGTCCATGACGCCGGGCGTGTCGGAGAAGATGATTTGGTATTGGTCATCATTGAAAATGGCAAGGATGCGGTGTCTTGTGGTTTGTGCCTTTGCGGTAACAATGGCAAGCTTTTCCCCCATAAGTTGATTGAGCAGGGTGCTTTTCCCTGCATTGGGTTTTCCGATGATATTGACGTAACCGGCAAAATGCTGCATAAGTGAAAAAAAATTTGGCCGGAAAGATACGTTTAAATATATTTGCAGTCCGAAAAACAATAGTTCTTTCGACACACAGTGCGGGATGGAGAAGTAGGTATCTCGTCGGGCTCATAACCCGAAGATCGTTGGTTCGAGTCCAACTCCCGCTACCTAGAGCGAAAAAGCCGGTCCGCTGATCGGCTTTTTTGTTGTATCCGGTGGCCAGTTGGCCCGTATACACTTCTGGTCCCGTAGTAGAATGGATACTACGTAAGTCTCCGGAACTTAAGATACAGGTTCGATTCCTGTCGGGACCACAACAATAAAGCGCAAACGGCTTATAATCAGGGTTTTATATTTGTTTACCTTGGGTTTTAGCCGACCATTAGCCGACTATTTGTTTGGAGAGAGGGAGCATTCGTTCAGTGAGGATGTGGTGAGCCAAACTTTGATTTACTGCTATGCTGGTGGTGTGCACGACGAAACCAGTCTATTGGAAATGTGATGTTATAATGGGATTAGTAGTATTCACAATTTGGGATACTTTTTAGTCCAAATAAATTTCCAATGTAACTTATGCCCTCGTCGATATTTGATTTTTGATGCTTTTAAATATGCTTGAGAAACAAAGTACTCATATTCAATAATAAATTCATCTTTTAAAATTGCATTTGTCTTTATAGACCAATTGGGATTTGAGAAATTACATTTATAAGTATAAAAGCCATTAATTGCGCTACTTTCAAAATACGCTTCAAAACTTCCTTTGTCATCAGATGCACCTTCTCCAATATCAATGACTTTAAAACTTAGTTTATCATTTCTTTTTATGCCCCATTCTGAACGAACCTCTTCGGTTTCTTGCGCAATAATTTCATCATAATAATATAATGTGCGAATCACATTTAATGACCAAAGACCTTCAATAGGGTCTAAGCCTTGAGCATTGTCAAAATAGTCTATCAATGAACTCCTGGATGTAATTTGTGAGAACGAATTATATGCCAAGAAAATTGATAAAATAGCCGTCAGAATTCTTTTTTTCATTTCTATAAATTTTCATTTTGTTTTGTCAGGCATGACCGCCAACGGTTCGGGGCTTAGCGGTTCGTGCTATTCTGTCCACAAAGGTCTGTCGGTCAATGGATGTCGTCAGTTCATTCATGGCGCTATCCTGGTAAGTCAATAGTTACTGCTCCTTTTGCAACATGAGCAAAGTATTTTGGTTGTCCGTGTGGGTCGTTGATAAACATTTGCAACATTGGAATGAGCATCAATATAAGCGGAATTGCAAATTTGTTGTAGCGGATAATCAGAAGGGCAAGCGCAATTCCACCACCAACTGACCACCATTTATTATTGCCTTCTTTTGCCCATTCGGAAACATTTTTGAAAATGCTGTCCATCGCCTTTTGCGTTTGTTCGTTTCTGTGAGCTTCAAATTCAATTGGTGCAATGAGTCCGTTGTAGAAACCAATAAACATTCTGTCTGAAAGTTTGCCGTTACAAAGCACTAAGCTACGAGGCATTAAAACGCTCAAGTCGCCAACTGACACAGGAGTGTCAGAAACAAGTTGGTCCTGCTCAGATGTGTTACATTGAAAAATGTAATTAAACATCTCGTTCATTGGGTTGTCCGAGTGGGTTGGATGAGTGTGAAAACGAATTGGCAGAGAATTTTCTGTCTGTCCAGAAAATGTGTCTTTAAGTGCTTGATTTAATTCTTTACTGTCGGGTAGATAACTATTCTGCGGTGCGTCCGAAACATTTGTAAGATAGATTGCTCTGTCAATAGTCAGATGCGTAACACCATTTATTCGTTTAGGTATTGCTACTAATACACCACCCTTTTCCTGGTCTGCTTGGTAGCTGTCACGAAGTTGATTCGTTGCGTTGTCTGTAAGATGAACCTTACAAGGTGTTTGAAGATGTAAATATTGTTTTTCATTCTTAGTCCCTTCAATTAGAACTCCGTCCGCCTTTAGTTTTAATATCCATTCTGTCGCTGTCATTGTCGTGTGTTTTTCTGTTGTTTTTTTGCACTATCGTTTCAAGTTAGGACGATCGGCCGAGTATGACCGGTAACGGTTTCGGGATTGGCGAAGGCGGGTTTCGGAGCACAAAACTGTCAAACAGCACTGAACTTGAACAGAAGCACCAAGCTCCAAGTTTGCACGTCACCCCGCCTGACGCAAAACCCGTGTTGAACGAAACCTGCGGTAGCTTCATGCCCTAAAGTAGTAAATTGTTTTCCCTAAAACCATTTATGATGACAAAAAAAATCAGCGGATGAACTTCGTCCGAACAAGTTTCTGAACCGCGCCTGCCAGCAAGTCCCAGGTTTTGACCAACTTTTGCTCCGTCTTGAACGGAACATCAGCGTTCTGGGCCGCAGCGCGAGCACCTTCAACTGTTATTCGCGCCATGTTGCAACAATGGCCATGCATTTCGGCTGCCTGCCTACCGAACTCGACCCAGAGCAAGTGCAAGATTATTTGTACTTATTGCAGTCGCGGAGCAAAACACCCTCGCAAACCTATTTTAAGCATACCGTTTACGGTTTGCGTTTTCTGCTTAAATGCGAAGGGCTCGACTATTCTTTCTTTCACCTGCCCAGCATTAAGCATGAAAAAAAGTTGCCCGTAGTCTTAAGCAAGGAGGAGATGTGGCAACTGCTAACCAAGGCCACCCTGCTCAAACACAAAATCCTGCTTGGCCTCATGTATGGATGCGGCCTACGCTGCATTGAAGTGCGTAACATCCGTCTTCGTGACCTGGACTTTGACCGCAAAATGTTGCACATTGTGCAGAGCAAAGGCAAGAAGGACCGCTATGTTCCGCTTTCCCAGCACATTATCCGCGGCTTACAGAAATACATAGGCGCTGAGCGACCCGCAGATTGGCTCTTCCACGGACAACCCAGTGGACATCAAGGTCGGGCTGGAGGTGATTTTGATGGGCGTTATAGTGGCCGCGGTATCAATTGGGTCATCAAAGCGGTGGCCAAAGCAGCCGGCATTCGCAAAAGCATATCGGCACACACCTTGCGACATACCTATGCCACGCATTTGCTCGAGGATGGTCTCGACATCATCACGCTCAAAGAACTGCTGGGGCACGAGCGCATCGAAACCACCATGGAGTATTTGCACATCAGCCAGCTCGACCGTAACCGGGCCTTTAGTCCGCTCGACACGCTATTTGTGCAATGCGCACCCAATTCGAAGTAGCGCACGTACTTGAGCAACTCGGCGATCAAATAAACCAACTCGGACTTAATGACTGGCAATTGCGTACCCTATCGGCCATCAAGCGGTGTTGAACGGCAGCCCTAGGCGGCCATGTTGACGCTTGCACGGATTGTGGCAGCATTTTGCTTAGTTATAATAGCTGCCGCAACAGGCACTGTCCGAAGTGTCAAGGACACAAACGCGAAGCATGGATACAGGCACGTAGCGAAGAACTGCTGCCTGTGACTTACTTCCACTTGGTATTTACCTTGCCCGAGCAACTTAATGCCTTAGCTATGCACCAGCCCAAGCTGGTGTACGACGCTCTGTTTTCATCGGCTTGGCAAACCCTTGCGGCCTTTAGTAAACAGCAAGAACTTCAGATGGGGATGGTGGCCATTTTACATACATGGGGCCAGAACCTAAGTCTTCACCCCCACCTGCATTGTGTGGTGCCAGGTGGCGGTGTGCGAAAGACGGGAGCCTGGCAGTCCATTCGTGCAGATGGAAAGTTCCTATTCCACGTCAAAGCCTTGAGCAAAATGTTCCGTGGCAAATACGTGGCCGCTTTGCGTGCTGGTGGGATAGTGGATCAAGCTTTGTTTGATTCTTTGTATGCCAAACCTTGGGTAGTATATGCTAAGCGCCCGTTTGGCGGACCAAAACAGGTGGTGGAGTATCTAGGAAGATACACCCATAAAATTGCTATCAGCAACCATCGGCTACAGGAAATTGCGAATGGCAAGGTGCGTTTTGGCTACAAAGACTACCGCCAGCAAGGGCGGAAGCGGAGCATGGAGCTTACGCAACAAGAGTTCATTCGGCGGTTTTCGCAGCACATCCTGCCCAAAGCCTTTGTGCGCATCCGGCACTACGGCTTTTTGAGCAGCACGGCAAAGGGCAAGCGTCTGCCTGAATTGAGGCGAAACTTGCAAGTAAGCGCCCCCGTCCCCGCACAAACTTTACATCGCCGCTGTCCGTGTTGCAAAAAAGGCAAGCTCATTACACTTGAAAACTTCGACGGCCGTGGTCCACCTACCTGGGTTTTGGGCGGGGCCAAAAAAATATTTTCCTGTAGCGTGAATTAACGATATGGGTAGGGGGCGGTATGCCTTTATGCGAGTA
>CAZRHR010000093.1:0-7932 GCA_964599915.1 uncultured Candidatus Competibacteraceae bacterium
CAGAAAATAGCAGACATGAGCTTACGCGAACAGATTATTCGGGAAAAATTGCCCCAACATGTCGCCATCATCATGGATGGCAATGGAAGGTGGGCCAAGCAACACGGGCGACTTAGAACTTTTGGGCACCAAGCCGGCGTGAAAACGGTACGGGAAATTGTAGAAGCCTCTGCAGAAACCGGCATTCAATATTTAACCCTTTACACCTTTTCCACGGAAAACTGGAAAAGACCCAGCTTTGAAATCAACGCCTTGATGGAGTTGCTGGTAAGGACTATTGGGAAAGAGACACCAACTTTACAGAAAAACAATATTCGGCTTCAAGCCATCGGAGATTTGGCGCAATTGCCTTCAAGAATCCAAAAGCAACTGCAAAAAACCATTCAGGACACGTCTGCTAATACAGGAACCACGCTGATTTTGGCTTTATCTTATTCTGCCCGTTGGGAAATTGTCCAAGCCACCCAACGCATTGCTGAAAAAGTGCAGCAAGGTTTGCTGGATCCCAAAGACATCAATGAAGCTCTTTTTACCCAACACCTCTGTACCCGAAATATCCCGGATCCCGAATTGCTCATTCGCACCAGTGGAGAATTCCGCATTTCCAATTATTTACTGTGGCAAATCGCCTATGCAGAATTGTATTTTTCCTCGAAGCTTTGGCCGGATTTCACCCAAGAGGATTTTTACGCCGCGCTGGTAGATTTTCAACACCGGGAACGCAGGTTTGGTGTGACCAGCGAACAACTTGTTAACCAGGCTTTATAATGAAAAAATATCTGTTTTTTAGCCTGATTTTCTTTTGGAACCTTTGCTCCGGGCTTTCCGCACAGCAGCCTATTTCCATAGATTATGGTTTGCCTAAGGAGTATCTAATTCGCGATGTTCGTGTAAAAAGCAACTCGGACCAGACCTTGGACAAAGCCGTGGTTTACCTTTCCGGACTTGAACCCGGTCAACGCATCCAAATTCCCGGAGACCCTATCTCCATGGCCATTAAACGGTTATGGAAAGAAAAAACCTTCTCGGATGTAAAAATGTATGTGGAGTTGGTGGGTACGGCTACGGTAGACATCATTATTGAGGTTAAAGAGTTACCAAGGGTACTTAAACCCGTTTTTACCGGCGTGAAAAAGGGAGAAAGGGAAGACATGGCCGGCATTGTGAAATGGTACCGGGGCGAAGTCCTTACCGAGCATTTACTTAAATTGTTGGAATACCGCATCAAGGACTATTACATTGAGAAAGGTTATTTGGATACCCGGGTGGCTTTTACACAGAAACCGGATACCACGGCCGGACCCAATTTTGCCGTTTTACATATTGATGTGGACCGTCAGGAAAAAATCAAAATCGGGTACATCCATATCGCCGGAAACAAAGTGATGCCCACCTCCAAAATCAGGCGGAAGATGAAGGATGCCATCGTGGAAAAATCACGGATGAATTTGGCCCAAGACTTTTTGCTTTTCCTTCAGGGCCAACCTACGCCGCGCTATGTTGACTCCATGCTAACCAACCATGGCATCATCAAACAAACCGTGGAATATATGCGGAATGCCAACCGCATCAACCTGTTTAAAAGTTCCAAATACGTAGAGTCCGAATGGGAAACGGCCACCCGTGATATCATTAGAGAATACAATACGCTGGGATTCAGAGATGCGCGTTTCGTCCGCGATACCGTGTATATGAAAGACGGTGAGTTGTTTGCGGATCTTACCATCTATGAGGGCAATCGCTATTATCACCGTAACATTACCTGGGTTGGAAATAAAAAATATACTACAGGACGCCTAGACAGCATCTTGAACATTCGTCGAGGCACCATTTATAACCAAGAAGCGCTGGAAAGGAAACTGATGTTCAATCCGGCGGGCGGAGATATTTCGTCCATGTACCAAGACGAAGGGTATTTGTTTTTCCAAATCAATCCGGTAGAAGTCATGGTCGATGGAGATTCCATAGACCTTGAAATACGGATGTTTGAGGGAACCCAAGCCCGGGTAGGCCGCATTTTAGTAACTGGAAATGCCAAAACCAACGACAGGGTTATATTGCGTGAGATTCGTTGTCGTCCGGGCGATTTATATTCCCGCGCCAACATTATTCGTTCCCAGCAAGCTTTGTCACAGCTTGGCATTTTGAACCCCCAAACCATAGACATTCGACCCAAGCCCAATCCTATTGATGGAACGGTGGACATTGAGTTTTATGTAGAAGAAGCGCCTTCCGACCAAATTGAATTGTCTGGAGGTTGGGGTGCAAATCAAGTCATTGGTACACTTGGACTTACTTTAAACAACTTTTCGGCCCGTAACCTGTTTCGGCCTAAAACCTGGGCGCCTTTGCCCGCTGGAGACGGCCAAAGGTTATCTATTCGCGGGCAATCCAATGGTCCGAATTTCCAAGCCTATAACTTTTCCTTCAACGAACCCTGGTTAGGCGGTAAAAAACCGATTTCTTTCGGCGTGTTTGTAAACCATTCTCGGTTCCGGTTTGGAGGTATAGACACAAATGCCTCACAGCTTGGAAATACATCCGTGGGACTCACATTAGGGCGACAATTGCGCTGGCCGGACGATTATTTCTCCGTACAGTTTGGGATTCGTTACCACCGGTATGATGCGAGGAACTATAACTTGTTTGCCAATAGCGGCACACGTTTTACAGGTCAATCCAACAACATTGGCATTTCCGCATCCATTAGCAGAAACAGCACAGACCATTTTATTTTTCCCCGTAGCGGCTCTATGATCACTGCTTCAGTTGAATTTACACCGCCTTACACCGCCATTTCCGGTGCCGACTTATCCAACGCATCCCTTCAAGAACGCTATGAATGGTTGGAATACCATAAGTGGAAATTTAAGGCAAGCTGGTTCAACGACATCACCAAAAGCAAGAACAATCCGTTGGTGTTAATGGTGCGGACAGAATTTGGTTTTCTTGGCCAATACAATGAGCAAATTGGTATAACACCCTTTGAACGCTTTTTCCTTGGCGGCGATGGTTTGACCGGATTTAACATTGATGGGCGGGAGATTATCGCCATGCGTGGTTATCCAAACTTATCCCTTACACCGGGCTACAATGGAACATCTACTGCGGCCGTTGGTGGCGTAATCTACAACAAACACACCATGGAGCTTCGGTTTCTGGTTTCACCCAATCCCCAGGCCACTATTTGGGTACACGGATTTTTGGAAGCCGGAAATGCCTGGGATAAATTTGAAAACTACACGCCGTTCCAACTCAAGCGTTCGGCCGGTTTAGGCGTTCGCTTTTTCCTACCCATGTTTGGGTTATTGGGTGTCGATTATGGCTGGGGATTCGATGGTTTACCACCCAACAACCGGGCACCGGGCGGACAGTTTCACTTCATGATTGGTCAACAATTCTAAATTTTGGTTTGATTTTTGTAAAGAATGAACCCTATGAAATGGCTTAAAATACTCTTCTTCTTGGTGTTTTGTACGATAACTTCGGTTTCTACAGCCCAACGTTTTGCCTATGTAAACACAGAAACCATTCTGAATGCCTTGCCGGAATATGTAGCCGCCCGCAAGCAATTGAATGAAGTTTCCGCCAAATGGCAAAAAGAAATAGAGGCCCAACTGGCCGAAGTGGACAAAATGTACCGCGACTACCAAGTCGAGCGCATCCTGATGTCAGAAGAAATGCGGATTAAGCGCGAAGAAGAAATCATTGCCCGCGAACGAGAAGTGAAAGCCTTACAGCGGAAGCGTTTTGGACAAGGCGGCGACCTGTTTAAAAAGCAGGAAGAGATGCTTCGTCCGGTGCAAGATAAGGTATATGAAGCCATCGCTGAAATTGCAGAAACCAAGGGCTACGCCATGGTCTTCGACAAAGCGGGCAGCACCACTGTTATTTATTCCGGCGTAAAATTCGACTTGTCCGATGAGGTCATCAAGCAACTGGGAGGAACTCCGGGAACCAATTTGATGAAAGATGGCGGAGGCGAGGACGCAGAGGATGAGGAGGAGGAAGAAGATGGCCCCGCATCACCGGAACCCGTGACGCCAAGAAAAAAATGACCCCAAAGCCCATTGGGATTTTCGATTCAGGTGTAGGCGGCCTCACGGTGGCAAGAGCCATTCGCAAAGCCTTGCCAATGGCCAACATTTGGTATTTTGGGGATACCGAACACATGCCTTATGGAGAAAAATCACCCGCGACCATTCGCGGCTATGTGCGAACCATCAGCAAATATTTGAGCCAACGAGGAGCCGGTTCCATTGTAATCGCATGCAACACCGCGTCCGCCCTTGGGTATGAAGAAGCGGTACTCGCTTGTCCGCATCTTCCTGTAATCAATGTGATTGATCCGGTGGTGGCGTACGTTTCACAGCATTTTGCGCATGCCGATGTCGCCGTGATTGGAACCCGTGGAACCATTGCTAGCGGAGTGTATCCTACGCGTCTTACGGCCGCTGCACCAGGTATGCGGGTGCATACATTGGCGACACCCATTTTGGCGTCGTTGATTGAAGAAAATATCGCCAAACCCGAAGTGATTACGGGCATTGTTTCTCATTATTTAGATCGTCCCGGCATACGAGACGCCAAAGTGCTCATCTTGGCATGCACGCATTATCCATTGATTCGGCAAGAAATTTCCCGTGTGGTTGGACCGGACGTCACCATTATAGATCCGGGAGAGTGGGTGGCCGAAAGCATTAAATCCAGTCTTGGAGAAGATGCCCATGGCCGCGGAGAGATGTATTGCGAAGTGTCTGATTACACCGATGCGTTCGCGGATGTGGCCAAACGGATTTTTGGTGAGAATCTCCAAATGAATGAATATCGGCTTTGGGAAATGACCCAAACAGGAGAGTAAAGCATACTCGCATGTAAGGATGATGGACTATTCGCGCCTAACGCTTTGATCCGGTAAATCCCAAGTTTAGGTATGGCCCATAATGGTTGCGTATACGCTTTGATCAGGTCGGTTATTTTGCCTCTATTTCTGGATGGGGAAACAATTGGTGGATTGAGTAAAAGACGCCTCGGCTCCCTTCGGCTCCCCTCGACTTCGCTCGGGGGTCTGCTACTTCGCTCGGGGGCCTCGGCTTCGCTTGGGGAACACCGGCTTTGTTTGGTGATCGGAGAGCGTTGCCCTGTAATTCCTTGCGGACCTCCACCCATTCCTTTGGGTTGGCCAAATGACCCGTAGCAGAGTTTATAAAAGCGTGGTTTAATCGTTTATACACGACTAATGGCCGAATCTACTGGAACAAGTTCTGTATATTGTCCACGGGGAGGGGTGGGCGTAGCCCCGAATTTCGTTTCTGTCTTCCTACCATTTTTTCGATTGGCTTTGACCCGCGGCAGAGTGTTTCAAAGCCAGATTTAATCGATTATACGCAGATAGATTCCGATTAAGCTCGGTTAGATTCCATAGATTATCCACGGGGAGGGGTGGGCGTAGCCCCAACTTTCGTTTCGCTTTGACCTTAGTCGGGTTTAGACTTCATGGTTGGAATTGGAGGACTCGACTCATGGCTAACGAAGGTTCTTGAAGATCCCGGGCAGAAGTGCTCAAAGCCTCGGGCTGAGGCTCTCGAAGCTTTTGGGCTGATGCTCTCGAAGCCCAGGCCAGCCTTCAACCAAAAACTTATTTTAATCGATTATACGCGGATAGGGTCCGAGTAAGCTCGCGGAATGTCCATAGATTGTCCACGGGGAGGGGTGGGCGTAGCCCCGAATTTCGTTATGGACCTCGACCCATTCCTTTGGGTTGGCCCAATGACTCTTAGCAGAGAATATCAAAGCTTGTTTTAATCGTTTATACACGACTAATGGCCGAATCTACTGGAACAAGTTGTGTATATTGTCCACGGGGAGGGGTGGGCGTAGCCCCGATTTTCACTTCGTTCCTCCTACCATTTTTTTCGATGCGCTCAATGACCCGTACCTGAGAAATAAAGCTGCATGGATATAAATCCTAAGCACTTCATAATGTTGAGAAAGAAAGACTTGTTTTTTTAAAGCCAAGAGCCCCTTTAACCTTTCTCCGTTACTTCAGGTGGCTTTCGGGTTTTCTTTTGTCTTCTCAGGTTCATGAATTCTACGGCAAGGGCATAGACGACGCCGAAGTATAAATATCCTTTAGGAATTTCTTCATGCACCCCTTCTAGCATCAGCATAAATCCAATAAGAATTAAGAAGGATAAGGCGAGCATTTGTAGGGAAGGATTTCGATTGATAAATCCGCTAATTGGCCCAGCAAAAACCATCATGACCAGAACGGATATGATAATGGCCACTACCATTACAGCGATTTGTTGGGTTAAACCGACGGCAGTAAGGATAGAGTCAAAAGAAAAAACCAGGTCAAATAAAATGATTTGTACCAGGATCGCCGGAATGGAGACTTTTTTCGAAGAAAACTCAGCATCATGGTCTCTGCCTTCCATTTTGCTGTAGATTTCGGTTGTACTTTTTGCCATGAGGAATAAACCTCCTACTAGAAGAATGAGGTCGCGGCCGCTGATGGCGAGCGGTTGTTCTAAAATAGGACCAAACGATAAGGCCGGTATGGTAAATAAGGTGGCTTTGAAGCCAAGGATAATATTAATACCAAGTAGAAGCAATATCCTGAATCCCATGGCAAGCAGCAACCCAATGGTGCGGACCTTTTTTTGTTGCTCTCCCGGTAGCCTATTAGACACAATGGAGATGAAAATCACATTGTCTATGCCTAAAACGATCTCAAGAAAGGTGAGGGTGAGCAAGGATATCCAAGCCTCGGAAGTTAAAAATACGGAGAAATCCATGGTTGTAATTAAAAGGGGGTGGATTGAAGTTGTTCTAATTGTTGGCCGACTTTTTCATAAACGGCGTCCATTTTTTCGGGTTGATTCAGATACCAATACAAGGTATTCTGAAAGTCGGCAGTGTCTACATTTTGATGTTTTAGTACTTGTTTAAAGAGGATGTTTCGGTCCATTTGATACAATGGATCTACCCATTGTAGTTCGGCGGCGGCTTCCGCAAGGTGAAGTTGTACCAAGCTTTCTATAAATACTTCTTCGGACAGAACAGGGCCTTTTAGGTTGACAGGTTGACAGGCCCAAAGCAGGAGCCCAAGTAAGAACCAACGTGCCATTTAATTCAAGGTAATTTGTTCGCTGGAGACAAGGTATCCATCAAGATAAATTTCCACTTTATACGTCCCTGGAGGAAATACATCTTGATCCCATGCCACTGTGCGTGAGATTCGCTCTCCATTGAAATCTACCATAATAGACCGGCTGTAAGGTAGTTCTTCGCCTTTCGCGGTGGAGAATTTTTTTATTTGCCCGGCATCTGCCATCACAAAACCTTCCGGATTGAAAATGCGCACATAGGCTGTGCGTTCTCCCGGAGGTGCTACTTTATTTTCTTCAACCGTAAATCGGATGTTCAGGCGATCCGTGCGCCTCGCTTTGTCAGTTGGTTTTTCGTTGCCTTCTTTCCCTTTAACGGTAAATGCGGCGACGGACATGGAGGAAACTTGTAGTCGTGAGGCAATGTCTACCTTTTGGGAAAGGGTACGGGCTTCATCGGACTTTTGGTCAAGTTGAACAGAAAGTTCGTTGACTTCGAATTTCAGCCGTTTGTTTTCTTCCTCCAAGGCGATGATGCGCAAAAGATACTCTTCTTTGGTTCGCCTAAGTTCATCGTACCTTTGTTGAAGCACCTGGTAGTCTTGGTTTTCGTCAATCAGGCGAGAAATTTGGCGGCGTTGTTCTTCCAATTTCAGGTTGGCCTCAGCCAAAAGACTGTCCAAGGCTTCAGAGCGGCCACGATAAGCGGCCAATTCATCAATGGCTTCTGTAAATTGTTCTTCTAGCTCTTGCTTCCGAACTTCAAGGGTGTCTTTTTCCTGCTCTGTTTTTTCTTGTAGCACCACCACCTCCCGAATGT
>CAZRHR010000094.1:0-7837 GCA_964599915.1 uncultured Candidatus Competibacteraceae bacterium
CGTTTAAAATGATGTTTTTCTTATGCAAGTCTGGTTTGTCATTATTGCTGCCAACATCCCAATAAACGCAATTGCGTTTATATTCCATATATCGTGCTCTTCTTCAATAGAAATGGATTAGAAGGTTGGTCAAAAACACAACCAATTCAACAAAACATTTTCATTAAAACCAAAAGGTTTTACAGCCATAGAATGGCCAAAAATACTTCTAAACTTCTAATAAAACACAGATTTAAAGACATTTGCATTTGCCGCAGTTGAGTACCTTCCAATTGCTTTTAGTGTAAGTAAAAATCTCGACGCCCCCTCCCCCAACCCATCGGCTAAACCACTCATCCCTCATTCAAACCCATTCCTTACCGCCCTGCCATCATCAATTCCTGAAGCTTATCCAAGTAGTTTAAAATAGGTGAATGGTCAATGTGAGCTTTCCAAAAGAAATCCATTGGCTTTGGTTTGGAATGCGCTCAACGCCTTTCACGGGCAAATGATAGTAGTGTAACCTGTAACCTACCCCATGGCAATATTTTTTACTTGCACCTCAGTAATAAGACAAATTCTCTACCCTTCTTATTCATACCATAGATGTAAAGACAGGAATTTAGTGCGATAAAGAAGGGGCCTGCCCTCGACTGCCCTCGACTGCCCTCGGCTACGCTCGGGCACCTCGGGCTGCGTCGCTGCTTCCCTTCGATGAAAGTCGAATTAAAGTTCCTTTAAATGGATGTATTGGCATGTCAAGGCTTACGGTCAAAATAATGGAAAAGTTGAGTTGACTTGGGATAATCTTATCCTTGGGTGGTTGAGCGTAGTCGAAACCACGGTAGGCTGGGCCCTCGATTGCCCTCGACTGCCCTCGGCTGCCCTCGGCTACGCTCGGGCACCTCGGGCACCTCGGGCACCTCGGGCACCTGCGGACTACGAACGGGCGGCTGGAGACTTCGCTTGTGCGGAATAAAAAACTTCAATTTTCCTTCGCCACCGCGGCCAAGGCAGTGATGGAACCGGTCACTTTATCGCCAGGCTTTACCAAAACTTCCCAATCCATGGGAATAAAAAGATCCACTCGGCTTCCGAATTTAATAAATCCCATTTGCTTTCCTTGGATGGCCTCATCACCGGTTTTGGCATAGCAAACTATTTTCCGGGCCAATACGCCGGCTATTTGTCGTAATAATACCTTTTGCCCGTCTGCCAAGGTAAGGCCAACGGCACTGCGTTCATTTAAGGTGGAACTCTTGGGATGCCAGGCCACAAGGTATTGACCGGGATGATATTTAAAATAATCGACTTTTCCTGGAAGTGGATACCAATTGATGTGCACATTTACAGGGCTCATGAACACAGAAATTTGACGCATTTGCACACCTCCCAACCATTCGTCCACCACAACCGGTTCTACCACCACCACTTTTCCGTCGGCGGGAGAAATCAACCGAAGTGGGTCAATAACCGGGGTACGAGCAGGAACGCGGAAAAATTGAAGCAAGACCACCAGCCAAAACAGGCCTAATGCCATAAGGCCACCATACACCCAAATGGGAAATTGGATAAAATAATGGACACCGCTTAAGCCTAGAAGCGCCACAATGGTTTTCGTTATCCAAGAAAATCCTTCTTTATGTATGCCTTTCATACCTCAAATCTGCAACAAAAAATAATAAATCGGAGGGATGGAAAGCAAAAAGGAATCAAATCGGTCTAAAAATCCTCCGTGCCCTGGCATGATATGTCCGGAATCTTTTGCCCCGGCCCTGCGTTTCAACCAAGACTCTGCCAAATCGCCCACCACGGCCAAAACCAACATTACGCCGGTTAAAGGAACCCATGTCCACCATTTTTCCCGAAACAGCCAAAAGCCTAAAAACATGGACAATGCCAAGCTAAAAAACAATCCTGTAAAAAATCCTTCCCAAGATTTTCCGGGACTAATGGTGGGCGCTAATTTGTGTTTTCCTAGCCACTTTCCGCCGACATAAGCCATGGAATCGTTGACCCAAATGAGCACAAACAAACTCAAAACCACTTCCATCCGATATTTGGGGGACAGTGCGTACATGGCCAACATGAAAAAAGATACTTGTGAAAGCCACATCCAGATAAAAATCCGCACTGGGGCAACGGGTAAAAACGAAAAAAGGAAGGGCGTGAAAGCCAAAAGCAGAATGGTCCAACCGAGGGGCCAATGCAAAAAAACGGATAATGCAAGGACCGCCCAAATCACTACACCCACCCAACGTAAGGGATGCCGAATAGACAATTTCAACAAATGGGCAGCTTCCCACCATGCACCAAAGGCTACGAAAGACATAAAACCGGCCAACCAAGTGCTTCCGGTCATGGCCAAGATGACCACCAGTGTTACATAAACAATGCCGGAAGCGGACCGAATGAGGGTTTCCCGCATGGTTGATTAAATCAGCGGCTCATTTGAATCCGCGGGATCTACAAAGGGCGTTTCAGCAGGCGCGTCGGAAGCCAAGGGTGCTGTACCTTCAGCATCAGGTTGAACTTCTTTTATGGCGGCAGGTGAGGCTTGGCGCGTTTGAGAAATTTCATTGGCGATGGCGGAACTGGCATCTCCAAAGGGACGCTGTCCAAAAATCTCCTCCAAATCCTCACGGTACAAAATCTCACGCTCAAGTAGGCGTTTGGCCAACTGATCCAATTTTTCTCGGTGGTTGGACAAAAGGGCTACGGCACGCTTATAAGCGCCTTCTACCATGAGTTTTACTTCCTCATCAATGATTTCAGCCGTTTTGTCACTATAAGGTTTACCAAAAGAATATTCCGACTGTCCGGTAGAATCATAAAAACTGATGTTTCCAATCTTGTCATTTAATCCATACATGGTCACCATGGCATAGGCTTGTTTGGTCACTTTTTCCAAATCTGAAAGTGCACCGGTGCTTACTTTTCCATAAACCACTTGTTCGGCTGCACGTCCACCTAAAGCGGCCGCCATTTCATCGAGTAGTTGCTCTGCCGTGGTGATGCTCCGTTCTTCGGGCAAATACCAAGCGGCGCCAAGGGATTGTCCACGTGGAATAATGGTTACTTTGACCAATGGACTGGCATATTCCAACATCCAACTTATGGTGGCATGACCTGCTTCGTGATAAGCAATGGCCTCTTTTTCCCTTGGAGAAATCACTTTATTTCGTTTTTCCAGACCACCGATTACGCGATCAATGGCATCCGAAAAATCTTCCCTGGAAATGCTGGTCTTGTTTTTCCGGGCTGCAATTAAGGCGGCTTCATTACATACATTGGCAATGTCTGCGCCAGAAAATCCTGGGGTTTGCTTGGCCAACAAATCTACATCAATGGTTGCATCGAGTGATTTGCCCAACATATGCACTTGAAAAATAGATTTCCGACCATTTAAGTCGGGTAAATCGACCATAATCTGGCGGTCGAAACGACCGGGACGCAGCAAGGCTTTATCTAAAATATCGGCCCTGTTGGTCGCTGCAAGGATAATGATTCCCGTATTGGATTCAAAGCCGTCCATTTCGGTGAGCAATTGGTTCAGGGTATTTTCCCTTTCATCATTTGCACCTTGGGCAACGCTGCGACCACGCGCACGTCCAATGGCATCAATTTCATCAATGAATACAATGGCAGGCGCTTTTTCTTTGGCTTGTTTAAATAAATCCCGAACGCGAGATGCTCCTACGCCCACAAACATTTCAACAAAATCAGAACCGGATAAACTGAAAAAAGGCACCTTAGCTTCTCCGGCTACGGCTTTGGCCATAAGGGTTTTACCTGTTCCGGGAGGACCTACCAAAAGGGCTCCTTTTGGGATTTTGGCGCCCAAGGAGGTATATTTTTTGGGGTTTTTAAGGAAATCGACAATTTCCATCAATTCCACTTTAGCCTCGTCCAAACCGGCTACTGAATCGAAGTTGACCAATACATTGGTGTCCTTATCAAAAAGTTTGGCTTTGCTTTTTCCAATGTTGAAAATTTGCCCTCCACCGGCACCACCGCCCATGCGCCGCATGATGAAAATCCAAATCACCACCATGAGAACAATAGGAAGAAGCCATCCCAAAGTCTGCATGAAATCGCTGCGGGGAATCGGGTTCACCCTCACCATTTTGGCGTTGGCATTGGTTTTTCTAAGTTCCTCCAATTCGTTCATGAACAAATCCGGAACCACCTTTATTTGAAAATGGGGCCCATCTACAGGCTTACCTTGGGCATCCTTTTCAATTTTTTCGGTAAAAAGAGGAAGTACAGAAACTGAGTCTTTCCGAATATGCACTTCTACTAAAGGAGCACCTTCGTGGACATCAATTCTTTCTACATAGCCAGCTGCGATCCAATCCATCAAATGGGTATCGTCTTCCTTGGCTACGGGTTTTTCCATCCAGCTAAAGACCTGTATAACCAGAAAAACGGCAATGACAATGCCGTAAATCCAGTACAGGGAGAATCCACCCTTTTTCCGTCCGTTAGGTTCTTGGTTTTTAGGGGAATTTTTATGTTCGGGTTGTTTTGGGGTACTCATGGGTTACTTTCCTAAACTAATGCAACGTTCAATATTGGGGCGTATAATGCTGTGAAGGAGCATCCGCCCAAAGCTCTTCCAAGCCATAAAAATCCCTGATATCAGGTTGAAAAACATGCACAACTACATCCACAAAGTCGATGAGAATCCACTCTTTGTTGGTATAGCCTTCTACATGCCAAGGTTTTTCACCTATTCCTTTTCGTACTTCATCTATCACAGAATCAGCAATGGCTTCCACTTGGGTGCCAGAGTTTCCGTTACATAAGACAAATGATTTACATATCGCGCCCGGTATTCCGGATAAGTCTAATGCGACAATGTCTAAGCCTTTCTTTTCCTCAATCCCTTTGATAATATGTTGAAGCAAAGTGGAATCAAAGTTCCCGTTTTCGTTCATGCAAACATGGTTGTAATCCTCACAAAAGTAACACATCTTCGCAGTATTACTTGCATGAAGGCGTTAATTATTGATAAGGCGGCCCTGTGGTTAGAAGAAATCCCTTCTACCAATGCTTTTGTTTTGGAGCAATGTCGTAAAGGTCAGGCGGTTTCAGGATTGATGGTCGCAGCTCATCGGCAAACAGCCGGTCGGGGCCAATGGCAGGCCAGTTGGCTTTCTGCGCCTGGTGCATCCTTGGCCTGCTCCTTTGCATTGCATCTTGGAGAAATGGATGTCTTCACACCTGAGGGTGTTTCGGGTCCTTCCTTTTTACCCATTACCCGTCTTCATATGGCCATAGCACTCGGTGCTTATGATTATCTGAAATTGAGAAACATGCCACAACCCAACATCAAATGGCCCAATGATCTGGTGGTGAATGAAGCCAAAGTGGGTGGCATTCTTACGGAATCTTTTGCGGAAAATATGCGGGTAAAATGGTTGGTGGTAGGCATAGGACTCAATCTACACATCCAAACCTTCCCTCCTCACCTACCTCATGCCGCCTCTCTTTCTCAATTTTCCGGTCACACCTATCAACCTGCCATTGAATTGGCTTTATTGACCGATTGTTTGAATCAACGCCTCAAACAATGGCAAACGGGCCCTGCCCATAAATTGATTGAAGCCTATTACGCTGCCCTTATTGGCTTTGAAACGTGGAGGATGTTTAAACTTCCGGAGGGCGATTGGTTTTCAGGAAAAATCCTTGGCGTTACCTCCGAAGGACACTTAAAACTAGAGACAGATACGGGAGAGGTGTTGGAAAAAGGGGTGCGCGAGATTATCTGGGACTGGAGGAAGGGTGAGTGAGTGGAGAGAGGGGCTGTGGGTGGAGCCGGCGGGGGCTGCGGGTGAGGGCCACAGGTCAGCTCGAGTACGTTAAGATGCTGAACTCAAAGACTTAAGTAAAAGGCCTAAAAACTGTTCTAAAGGCTTTTCTACCATCATCCGCATAAAGGGATTAAGGTCTTCCTTTACAGACATTCCTACCAAAGTGCCACCCTCTTGAGGCGTAAACTGAATATGTAATGCAATGGCAAAAGGCTTTTGCTCTTTGGTTTGAAGCACAATTTCGGAATGGGGCGTCATGGAGGTTCGCTCCAGATGAATGGTTCCGAGTGGGCCGAGTTGAAAACTGCAGTCGGTCTCGGTAGCTTGGAATCCTTTAACGGAATCTGGCATGAGTGGACCTAAGTTTCTTAGGTCTGAGAGTTTTTGAAAAAGAGATTCCGGGGTATCTTGAATGAGTCGGGGATGAATCGTCATGATGTATGCTTGATTAATTTTGAGGCCAGGTATCAGGAGCTGACCGCCATGCTTTGAGTAATTGAACGTCTTCTTCCCTAATGTAATCCAAGGTGAGGGCTTGTTGAATCAAGGGTTCGTAAGCACTGAGTGAAAAAAGTTTCACTTTGGCTTCTTCAAAAGCTTTCTGTGCTTGGGGAAACTGATAATCGAAAACAGAAAACATGTATTGAACCATGATGCCGGCCTCTCGGAGGGCTTTTACGGCAGAAAGGGAACTTCCTCCGGTGCTCACAAGGTCTTCTACGACCACCACTTCGGTAAATCCATTGATGCCACCTTCAATTTGACTTCCTGTGCCGTGGGCTTTGGGTGCCGACCTCACATAAATAAAAGGAATGCCCAATTCTTGCGCGACCAAAACGCCGTGCGGAATGCCGCCCGTAGCCACACCGGCAATGGCTTGTGGTTTGGCCACTTTTTCTAAAATGGCTTGGGTCATGTGCTGCCGAATAAAAGTACGGACCATGGGCGCCGAAAGGGTAAGTCGATTGTCGCAATAAATGGGCGAATTCCAACCTGAAGCCCAAACAAAAGGCTTTGAAGGTTGAAGTTTTATTGCTTTAATTTGTAGCAGATGTGCTGCTAATAAGTGAGCCGTCTCCTCATTACATATCATGGCACAAATGTACAAAGTTTTCATCAACGCCAACCTTCTTGTACTGGCACAAGAAGCGCCAAATCACCTACCCGGGTACCCCCAACCTCACTATGTGATTTACCAGAATGGACTTACCCTCACGCGACTCATTGAACTCATGGAAAATAGACCTGATGAGGGTCTTTGTTATGTGGTTTATGGTGAACCATCGGAAATATTATGGAAAAAATTCCGGAAAAATTACGATTTGGTAGAAGCGGCTGGGGGTCTGGTTCGCAATGAAAAAGACCAAATTTTATGCATTTTCAGAAACCAAAGATGGGATTTGCCCAAAGGAAAATTAGATAAAGGGGAGAGTCCGGAGGAAGCGGCGGTGCGAGAGGTAGCAGAAGAATGTGGTTTATCTCATATCGAATTGGGGCCATGGCTCATTGAAACCTATCATACCTATGGTCCACCAGGTGGAAGAAAATTAAAGCGTACCACTTGGTATAAAATGACGGCCCCAGACCAAACCCTAACCCCTCAAACGGAAGAAGGCATAACGGATATTAAGTGGTTCAAAGAGAAGAAATTATATAAGGTGCTTTTAAACACGTATCCCGGAATACTTGAGGTTTTGTCGGCCGAATTGGTACAACCCGGATGGCATGTAGCACGCGAATGGCATGGGATGATTGGGTTTGAATGAAGAAAAAAATCATCCAGAAGTTGCGGAATAAAGACAAAATAGTACTTTTGCCCCCGGAGAGATGGCAGAGTGGTCGATTGCGGCGGTCTTGAAAACCGTTGAGGGTAACACCTCCGGGGGTTCGAATCCCTCTCTCTCCGCCAAAAATGAAAAGCCCTTTTGAGGGCTTTTTTTGTGACTTTTTTGTGCGCTAGTTGGTTTGGCGATAAAGTAAATACCACAAAGCTTTTTTGAATGAAAACATCCCAACTCATTGACAAAGGGTTGTCTTTCATT
>CAZRHR010000095.1:0-7807 GCA_964599915.1 uncultured Candidatus Competibacteraceae bacterium
ATGCCGGATGCCCCGATGTGGTAAGAGGCACGCGCAAAAAGCCATGTATATCCATAACCCAACAGCCAAACCCAAAGGGTCGTCTTAAAATATAGCTTTGGATATTTCCAGTAAAAAAACAAAGACAAAACCGCTAAAGCTGTAGTATTTCCCAGCCAATGGTGGAGGTCGCCATGTAAAAATGGTGCGGTAAAAATACCCAATGCACCATGCAAAGTCCGTGGATATAATCCACCCTGACTCACTTCCCAAACGCCTGCGGATTGTAACAGCCAAGAGATGCCTAACAAAATTGGCCAAATCAAGGCGTACACCAAGGCCTCACTATATTTGCTATCTTTCATTCGTCACCGAAAGCTACATATTTTTATGCAACCAGAATTTTTATTTCAACTTTATAACACCGCCATTTTGCCGGCTTGGATCGCACTTATGATTTGGCCGGGCAAATCTTGGGTGGAATCCTTCATCAAAGGGGTGATGCTATTTTTAGCCCTTTCCTATGTCGTTTGTTTGGTCATTTCATTTTCAAACGCCCCTCAGCCACCGGATTTTTCTTCTTTAGAAGGACTTATCCAAGCCCTGAGCGGCCCTTGGGGCATGCTTACAGGCTGGATTCATTACCTATGTTTCGATCTATGGGTGGGCCTTCAACTAAACAAAGAAGCGCACCAAAAGGGATATCCTCCTTTTCTTCGTATTCCGGTGTTGTTTTTTGTGCTCATGACCGGCCCCTTGGGATGGTTGATTTTCCAAATCATAAAAGCGGTGCGCCCTGGCACGCCCACTGCAAATTAATCCAAATACCTTTACCTTCGCAGGGTGAATGGTAGCATAGACATTAAGGTAAAACCGGAGGAAGCTTTTGATTTGCTGTCCATACAAAACCTCGTCCAACAGGCTGTTGGACAGCCCGTCACAGAGGTGCGGATTGAAAAGCGCTCGTTAGATGCACGCCATGGCAAAGTAAGCTACCAACTTCGGGTTCAGTATGCTTTGGCCGGACTTTTACCCGCTACGCTTCCTCATGAGCCCGTCTTTCAACACGTAGACCGGGCAGAAGAAATCTGGATCATTGGGGCAGGACCCGCCGGTTACTTTTGTGCTTTAGAGCTCATTGCGCAAGGGCATAAACCGGTCATTGTAGAGCGCGGAAAACCTGTACGTGAGCGACGGAGAGATTTAGCGCAACTCACCAAGCAAGGGGTGGTGAATCCTCATTCCAACTATTGTTTCGGAGAAGGCGGCGCAGGAACCTACAGCGATGGAAAATTATACTCCAGATCAGACAAGCGGGGCGATTTGGTGCGTGTGTACCGTGACTTCGTGTTTTTCGGCGCAGACCCGGACATTTTAGTGAATGCCCGACCCCATATTGGCACCAATAAATTGCCTGATGTAATTTCAAAAATGCGGCATTTTATCGAATCTGCCGGTGGAAAAGTCCTGTTCGATACGCATTTGACCGATGTGGAAGTCGCTGGTGGGCAGATTAAAAAAATTCAAGTGAATGGGGCTGAATGGCATAAAGTTTCAGCTTTGGTGCTTGCCACAGGTCATTCTGCAAGAGATGTGTATGAGCTTTTACATCAACGAAAGGTTTTACTTGAAGCCAAGCCTTTTGCCTTAGGGGTTCGGGTAGAGCATCCCCAAAGGTTGATCGATGAAATTCAATACCGAAGAAAAGAGCGAGGACCGCATCTGCCGCCCGCTTCCTATAGTTTGGTGACCCAAGTAAGTGGACGCGGCGTGTATTCCTTTTGCATGTGTCCGGGGGGCATCATTGCACCTTGTGCGACCGCGCCGGGCGAACTCGTCACCAACGGCTGGAGTCCAAGCAAACGCAACAATCCATGGGCCAATTCCGGCATGGTCGTAGCCTTGGAATTATCTGATTTTGTACAAAAGGGAATCCCACCGGACCCATTGATGGGCCTGCGTTTTCAAGCGTCTATTGAACAAAAAGTATTTGGTCTGGTCCAACAAGGCCAAAAAGCCCCGGCCCTTCGACTTACCGATGTGGTGAAAAGAAGGCTATCTCATGCTTTACCAGATTGCTCTTACCATCCGGGAATTGTCTCCGCGCCCCTTTGGGAAGCCTTGCCCGGTTTTATTTTTCAGCGCTTACAAGCAGGACTGCTCCAGTTTGGCAAACAAATGCCCGGATACATGACAGAAGAAGCCGTAGCGGTAGCCACAGAAAGTCGCACGTCTAGTCCGGTTCGAATTCCCAGAAGACCCGATACCCTTGCCCATCCCGAACTGGATAATTTTTTCCCCTGCGGCGAAGGCGCCGGATATGCAGGTGGCATTGCCTCAGCAGCCATAGACGGCATCAAATGTGCCCGAGCAGCCGTGGCCAAAATAAAAGCTTAAAAATTTCAAGCGTTTGTGTAGATAAATTCAATTAAACGCTTTATGTTGTTTTTGTTATCGTAGGCAAGTAAAGCCTCATTCATCGATTCGACGACCTTAGGTTTTTCCCACACTTTTTCTTGTATCCAAGCTTTCCATTCCGAAGGACTTTCTGCCGAATACACATAAGACTGCAATCCCGTGCCCGCCATCATGGCTTGGTTGGCAATGACCACTTTTTCATGCATCAGGCTTTGAATCAGTTTCAGTTTGACCCCACTGGATTGCATGGCAGGTAAAACGACCACAGCCGCGCCTTTTATCCACCTTTCCATGTCTTCAAAACTTGGATTGGCTTGCAGTTGGACGTAAGAAAATTTTTGCACCACGGCCTTTAAGTCTTCCGATGGGTTCGCCCCGGCGACCACAAGCGGCATGGAAAGCCCGGAAAAAACCTCTTGAATTAAAAAAACAGCCGAGGCATGGTTTTCCGGAATGGCTAAATTTCCGTGAAACAACGCATACGGAGGAGAGGTCGGTGAAGAGGGAACTTTCGTGTCCAACGCATGGAATGGCGGCGTCCAAACGACCGGAAGGTTCGGATGTCGGGTAGAAAACCATTCCGCATCTGAAGTAGAAATGGCCAGGATACCTGAAAAAGATAAAGCCCCTTTTTCCCAATGGGCAAGGCGCCTGGCTTCTTCGCGGTAATAAAGCGATTTTAATCCGCCATAAGACGCCAATCCTCGATAATATTCATGTTCTACATTGTGCGCCCGAAGAAAAACAGGCAGGCCTTTTTCCCGAAACAATCCGGCAAAACCTGCGGTATGCACGCCTTCGCAAAGCACAGGCGCCTTTTGAGAAAGAATGTGCTCGGCCAGCCTAGGATGATTCCTGGTGCTGGTAATCATGGGCCCCGGAGCAAACAACGCTTTCAGCATACTTCCCCTTGGGTAATAACTGATTTTCGCACAGTAGCTTTCCAGTTTGGGCGCGGCTTTTGACCGATATGTAAATGTATGCAAATGGACTTTGACCCCTTCCTTGTGCAGCCAACGGAGTTTGTGAAACACATCCATCACACCGCCATACACCGGCGGAAATGGGACATCAAAGGAAATGAGATGTAAGTCCATGCCCATGATTACAACAGGTCTGAAAAAAGGGTGGCTATCTTTCTTTTTTCTTCATTCCAGTGCAGGGTTTTGGCTGCTTCTTGGCTTTGGGCGCGCATTGTCTGCCAAAGTTCGGGCGAATCAGCGAATTGAAGGATCGCCGCGGCAATGGTCTCCGGCCGAACTTCTTGAATCAAAATACCATTCTTGTATCGGTCAATGATGTTCTTGATTTCTATGAGGTTAGATGCAATCACCGGAACCCCTGCTTGCATGTAATCAAAGAGTTTATTGGGAAGGCTCAGGGCATAATTGATGGACAAAGGTTTATCCAGAGAAAGTCCCACTTGCGCCTGTTGGGTTAAGGACATAAGCTGGCGATAAGGCATTCTGGGCAGAAAAGTGACTTTGGTCTGTAAGCCAAGTTCTTCTGCTCGCATTTTCAACAAAGGCAGTACATCGCCGCCCCCGGCAATGGTGAGGTGAATGTGGTCCGGAACCAAGCACATGGCCTCCAAAAGCTCTTCCGCGCCACGCTGCACATTGATGCCGCTGCCTTGAAGGATGAGGTTGAATTTGTCCTTGGGCAAAGAAAAACCCTCCCCGGTGTTTCTGATTTTCAATTCAGAAAGCGGTAAAGGAACGTTTCGAATCACCTCAAAAGAATGCCCATACGTCTTTTTCAGCAAATCAGCGATGGAAGCATTCACGGTCAACCGGACTTTGGTCAAAGGAAGACAAGCCGCTTCGGTTTTTTTCCAAAAGGCCTTTTTAAAATGCGCACCTTCCAGTTCCGGTGCACCCGTAAAAAACTCATGGCTGTCATACACCACCGGCTTGTTTCGGATACATCCGGCCGCAACGGCAGCGGGAAGGCTGTCTAGGTCGTTGGCGTAAAAAACATCGGTGGGTGTTTTTAGAAAAGCGTGGAGCAGCCGGATATTGAATTCAGCAAATTTGAGAAAGTTCTGGTTGAACCAAACCGGCATACGCGATTGTTCCCAAGGTTGTGGGAGTAGGGCGGCCGCTTGCGGAAGGTTACGGCCAATCACTTGAACCTCTGCACCTAATTCCTGTAAAGCCGCGGACATTCTGGCGACCCTTTGGTCGGTTGCCAAATCGTTGATTACACCCATGGTCACCTTTGCCATGGGATAAAGGTAATTTCTTCGAGGCAACCATGAACAATTTTCGCCGCAGAAGATTATGTATGTATGGTTAAAACGATTCCTTTGCTTTTGTTTTGGGCCGGATTCACCACCATTTTATCCGCGTGCAACCTCAAAGATACTCCCATGCAAACCACCACACCCCCTCACCATTCCGCAAGTTTAGATACCATTACCTTGGGTAATGGCTGCTTTTGGTGTACAGAAGCCATTTACCAACAAACCCGCGGCGTCATTTCCGTGAAGCCGGGCTATTCCGGTGGAACCATTAAAAATCCTTCTTATCGGGAAGTGTGTACCGGCAGAACAGGCCATGCCGAAGTGGTGCAAGTGGTGTTTGATACCCAACAAGTGTCGCTGGCCGTGATTCTTGAGATTTTTTTCAAGACCCACGATCCCACCACCTTGAACCGACAAGGTGCAGACGTAGGTACACAATACCGTTCGGCCATTTTTTATCATCATCCGGCGCAACAGGCGTTGGCCACCTCTATTTTGAAAGATTTGGACGCTGCCGGGATTTGGCCCAATCCCATCGTGACGGAAATCACCCCATTTACCCAGTTTTATCCTGCGGAGCCGGAGCATTTGGCGTATTATGCCCGCAATCCGGAACAAGCCTATTGTAGGGCTGTGATTTTACCCAAACTGGAAAAATTCAAAAAAGTATTTGCGGAGTATGTAGCGCCTTAAGACAAAAAAAACCTTTAGTTTTTTCGTAATTTCGGCGGGTGACCAAACCCTTTATGTTACATGCCCTCGGCCCCATCCTCGCCTTTCTGGTTTGGAGAATGGGACTTTGGTGGCTTCCTGATGCACCGGCGATGGTGCTTGGCATGGCCACGTGGATGGTCACGTGGTGGCTGCAAGGAAAAGTACCCATGGCCGTGGTGGCTCTTTTGCCTTTGGTCGTTTTTCCCATGCTGGGTGTGATGACCATGAAGGAAACGTCGGCTCCCTACGGAGATCCCATCGTTTTTCTGTTTTTAGGAGGTTTTCTTTTGGGGACGGCCCTGGAAAAATGGCAACTTCACCGCCGCATTGCTCTGTATATCCTTCGTTGGTCCGGGCACAAAACCTCCCAAGTGGTGCTTGGTTTTATTCTCGCCTCCGCTTTACTCAGCATGTGGATTTCCAACACGGCCACCGCCATGATGATGTGGCCCATCGCCATGAGCATCATTGCATTGCTGGAAAAAGAATCGGGAAAACCCGCCACCATTCTAAGCAAATCGCTCATGTTGGCCGTCGCTTATGCCAGTAGCATTGGGGGCATTGGCACCTTGATTGGAACGCCACCCAATACAGTGATGCGCGGCATAGTGCACCAAATGACCGGATATGAAATTGGGTTCATGGATTGGATGTTGCTGGCCATGCCCTTGGTCTTACTCATGCTGGCCATACTTTATCTTCTCCTGACCAAAGTTTGTTTGCGCCCTGAACCTTTGGAAGGCGATGTGGCCAAAGTGGTGGACACTGAAATTCAGCGTTTGGGGCCCATCACCACCGCAGAAAAGCGGGTTATGGCTATTTTCGTTGTAACGGCTTTATGCTGGATGTTTCGCACCCTCCTCAATGAGGTGTTGCCCCTTCAATTGGATGATACAGGCATCGCCATCATGGCCGGCGTGGCCTTGTTTCTTATTCCCTCCGGCATCGAGAAAAAACAAGCTTTGTTGCAGTGGGACGATGCCCAAAAAGTATCTTGGGGCATCATTTTACTTTTCGGGGGCGGTTTAAGTTTAGCCAAAGGCATGGAAGTGTCCGGATTGGTAGGTTTATTGGGGGAAGCCATGGCCGAAGGAAGCGGCGGGCATATCGGTTGGCTCGTGGTGCTTTTTATCATCTTGGGTATTTTCCTCACTGAAGTAATGAGCAACGTAGCCTTGGTCAATGTGTTGCTTCCGGTGGTCATCGCCTTGGGTCTGAACCTAAAGACCGATGTGTTACAATTTGCCATTCCACTCACCATCGCCTCTTCTTGCGCTTTTATGTTACCCATGGCCACGCCGCCCAATGCCGTAGTCTTTGCCTCAGGAAAACTCCAGATTAAAGACATGGTGCGGGTAGGACTTTGGCTGAACCTGCTGGCCATCGCTTGTATTTGGGCCTTGTGGTGGAGCTTAGGTCCCCTTTTACTTCCTGAAATAACCGGACCTTAAAAATTAGGCTTTCGGACCGGAAGGTTTCGTTTTTCCTTTAATCATGGCTTCCACCATGTCCCAAGCTTCCGGTGGCACCATGTCGCCCACCCAAGTGAATTCTCCGCCATTTTTCATCCATTCTCCGCCATCTATCGTGATGACTTCTCCATTGATGTAAGAGGAGTAAACCGACATTAAAAATCCTGCCAGGTTGGCCAGTTCCTGGTGTTCGCCGAACCGACCCACCGGCACTTTCTTTTCCAGCGATAAATTTTTCAAAAATTCCTCCGGGAAAAGGCGATCCCAGGCGCCGGGCGTAGGGAAGGGGCCGGGCGCAATCGCGTTGAGGCGAATGTTTCTATTGCCCCATTCCACGGCCAAAGATCGGGTCATGGCCAAAACCCCGGCTTTTCCGCAAGCAGAAGGCACCACGTAAGCCGAACCTGTCCATGCATAGGTAGTCACAATGCTCAGGACCGTGCCTTTTAATTTTTGGTCCAACCAATATTTTCCAAAAGCCAAGGTACAGTTATAGGAACCTTTTAAAACAATATCTACCACCGAGTCAAAAGCCCGGTGACTTAAGCGTTCGGTAGGACTGATGAAATTTCCGGCCGCATTGTTGACCAATCCCGTTACCTTTCCAAAGCGTTCAATGCCAGCCGCCAGCACCTTTTCTACCTGTTCATACACCCGAACATCGCAAGCCAGACCAAGCACTTCGCCCCCCGTAAGTTGGCTCAACTTGTCCGCCGCTTCCCGAATGACCTCTTCTCTGCGGCCACAAATGATAATTTTTGCGCCCAATTGAGAAAAGTAGGTGGCCATGGCCAAGCCCAAACCGGTTCCGCCACCGGTAATGCAAATCACTTCATCAGAAAGACTTCCGGCGGGAAGCATGGGATCCGTATAATGTGGCATAGGTTTTTGTTTTAAAAGTAAAGGTTTTTTGAAGACCGGGCTTGGGTTTTACTTTCCTTAACAGGGAAAAGGGAAAAAGGTTGGTGGGGTGGGTGGG
>CAZRHR010000096.1:0-7781 GCA_964599915.1 uncultured Candidatus Competibacteraceae bacterium
AAAAACAGGTTTACAAAGTAAGATCAGGTCATGGATAAGACGCCGCCAAGAATGATATGCAGCACCACCCCATGTACACCCGCATTCTGAAGCAAATAAAACAAAAGCAAAAAGGAAAAAGAGCTGAACAATAAAGGGGCTTTTCTATCGGAACGTTCCGCCAGCGACCATTGAGTGACCCAACCCCACCGTTTGAACATGAAAATTCCTGAAACAGGCAATACCGCTTTAAAAAGGAAAACCAACATCAAGATCCGCCAAGTGAGGTCGCCCTGCCCGTAGCGTAAAGGCAAATGCGCATGTTGGTGCAAAAACAAAGCAGCGCCAAGGGTAGGTACCCACAATGGATGAAACAGGGTTGACACCCAACGGGCCCAAATCATTCCAACGATTTTCTAAGTCTGGCTACCGGAATATCCAATTGCTCTCTATACTTGGCTACAGTACGCCGGGCAATGTTGTACCCTTTGGCCTGTAAAATTTCTGCCAAACGATCATCTGTCAATGGCTTTTTCTTGCTTTCGTTGGAAATACAATCAAAAAGAATCTTTTTCACCTCTCTGGTGGACACCTCCTCTCCACTATCTGTGCTTAAAGATTCAGAAAAGAATGATTTAAGTAAAAAGGTGCCGTAGGGCGTTTCTACATATTTGGAATTGGCCACCCGGCTTACCGTGGAAATATCCAGCCCAACCATTTCTGCAATGTCTTTTAATATCATAGGGCGGAGTTGGGTTTCGTCGCCCGTTAAAAAATACATTTCCTGAAATTTCACCATGGCAGACATCACAGCCATCAGGGTTTCCTGGCGCTGGCGAATGGCATCAATGAACCATTTGGCCGCATCCAGCTTTTGCTTCACAAACAACACGGCCTCTTTCTGACTGCGATCCATTTCCTTTTTAGGATGAGCAAATTGCTCCAACATGTCGTGATAGGTCCTGGAAACGCGAAGTTCAGGTGCATTCCTGCTGTTTAAACTAAGTTCTAATTTCCCTTCATGGTTGGTGAGCAAAAAGTCGGGGATAATGGTATGAATCATCCTTTGTCCACCTGTTTGTCCACCACCGGGTTTGGGGTTGCAATGAATAATTTCGCGCATCACGGCTTTTAATCCATCATCGTCCAAACCCATGCGACGAGAAATTTTATCGTAATGCTTTCGGGTAAATTCTTCGTAATGTTCGGATAGGATTTGAATGGCTGCGGCAGTGTAAGGGGTTGGACGTTCGCGCTTTTTCAGTTGAATGAGCAAACATTCCCTCAAATCTCTGGCGGCCACACCGGGTGGGTCAAAGTCTTGCACCACCTTCAACACCTCCAACAATTCTTCCTCGGTGGTTTCCACACCTTGGGTAAACGCTAAATCATCGACCATGCTGCGAATGTCCCGCATCAAATACCCGTCTTCATTGATGTTGCCAATCATATGACGGGCCAGGAACTGGGCTCGTTCGTCCAAATTGCGTAAACCAATCTGGGCCATCAGGCTTTCGTAAAAACTCACCCCGGCGCTAATGGGCATTTCCCGCTGCTCCTCGTCAGGTCCGTGATTTTGTGTTTGGGTTTTATAGTAAGGATAATCGTCGTCGTTGAGATAATCGTCCAAATCTAAATCGCCACTATCGTCCTCCTTGGTGGTTTCACCTGCATCGAAATCGTCTTGTTCATGTTGGTCTTCTTCGTTCCGGTCTTCTGGAAATTCATCGGCGCCCTCTTCCAAGGCCGGATTTACTTCCAACTCCTCCTTTATTCGCTGCTCCAAGGCAGCTGTAGGCACTTGCAAAAGTTTCATCAGCTGAATCTGCTGAGGGCTTAGCTTCTGCTGAAGTTTTTGAAAGAGTCCTTGTTTTAACATTCCCCTGATTAATTTCTCTGGTTTGGACTTCCGGCAGGTTTACCGGCGGGCTTATGGCAAATTTACACAATCTGAAACCATGGTTCAAATTTTATGCCAACAAGTCTTTATTCTCTAGCCCGGCCACGGTTTGGACCAGTCGCCGCCGCAGGATTCAGGTTCCAAATTTGTTGTACACTAAAACCTGCACGCACCTCTATCGTTTTCTCCAACCTTATCAAGGGCTCCGGCTGTTCTTTTCGGGCAAAACTACCGGTATCCCATCGTTTATTACCATTCATATCCTGCCAAAGAACAAAATCATATTTTCCTGGAAAAAGTCTGAACGTAAAACGCCGACCGGTACCCAAACTATCGATGTCCCGGGGCTGCCATTCGGAAGAAGGCAGTTTTTGGTTGCCCGTAAGGCCCATCATGTAAGGTTCTCCGGTCCAGAAAGTGGACGGTGCAAACACATCCAAATGCACCTCTACGGCATCTTCAGGATCGGGCAAGGCAAACCGGATGGAATCGCGTGGGGCCACATTTCCAAACACATCAAATAAAGCGCTATCCTGCCAGGTCATCCAATAGGTGGCACCGGCATCTAAGATTCCGGGAAACACGAGGCACCGCGGTCGCAAAGTATCGATAGCGGGTTGGATGGGTTTTCCCATGAAGAAAAATTTTCCCGTATCCAGTTTTTCCAAAGGATGGTCGAACCAAATGCGAATGGGCTCACCCGGCATAGGCGGTGGATCCAAAGGCAGTCTTTTTAGGGCAAAGGGTGATTCCGAAACGGTACTGGCCGAACCCGTATTTCTTCCGGCCCCACCGCCGGTTCTTGGGGCTTGCCATTTGGAGGGAATAAGTTTCAACGTGTCTTTCCCATAGGGCCAAGTAAGCTCAATTTTTACACTATCGGGCGGGTTTCTTCCAAACCAAATCACCAAACTATCCGGGCGGTCTTTTCCCCATTCATAAGCTAAAGGCTGTGGAAAAAAAGACAATTGGAGGCTATCTGCCGGACCGGCAAACCGTACCCAAGCCTTTCCGGGATAGGCATTCCGAACCGACATGGCTTTATTTCGCAACGGCGGTTCAGAAAAAATACGCAATATATGTCGACCCGAATCGGCCAACACAGGCTCAGACAAAAAGCCAATGCTTTCTCCCGGTCCATTGTACAAATAATCACCGCCTGTTTCTCGAAGGGCATACAACCGATACGTTCCCTTTCTCAGATACGCCAACTTGGCTTCTCCTTTGTCGTTGGTAAACATAGCATAATCCGGACGACGGGTACGAACCAAACTGTCTGCGGTTCCGGAATGCAACATCACTTTTACCCCTGCGGCAGGTAAACCCGTGGCCGCTTCCATCACTTTTACCAAAACCGCTCCGCTATCCAAAGCCAGTCCCGTGGTAAATATATATTGAAAGCCGGCGGCAGGATTACCTTCCGTAAAATCCACAATGGCTTTTCCAAACTGGAGTTGATAGGTGGTGGATGGGCGTAAACTATCTTGAAAAATCACCTCTACCCCTTTTCCTACAATGCGGGTGAGGGGCGGCCGGGATTGGGGTGGCGAAACCAAAAGCTCGGCTTGAATATTTTTTAATTCAACCCATTCATCGAAGCGAAGATAAATTTTGGGAAGCTGCACTTGGGTCGCAAAAGTATCCGGCTGGGCATAGACCAACCGGGGACCGCGGGTATCTTTTTCCCCACCGGTGGGTGGCACTGGATTGGCGCAGGAAACCCAAAGGAAACCAAGCAACCACAACCACCGGACATTGGTCATGGCAAAGGAAATTTAGGCCGTAACATCCGTGCAATATGGGAAAAATACCGCACATCCTCCGGACCAAAATCATCAAATTCAATGCTATCAATATCTAAAACGGCCACCACGGTTCCTTTGACTAAAATAGGAACTACAATTTCACTGTTCGAGGCTGCGCTACAGGCAATATGGCCGGGAAAATGATGGACATCCGGCACCACCACCACCTCTTTGCTTTCCCATGCAGCCCCACACACGCCTTTTCCCCGTGGAATACGCGTACAAGCTACGGGGCCTTGAAATGGACCTAAGACCAACTCTTCTCCTTTCACCAAATAAAAGCCGACCCACCAAAACCCAAAAATATCTTTTATTTCAGCTGCCGTATTGGCTAAATTGGCAATCAGGTCAGACTCTCCGGCCAATAATGGCTCAAGCCTGTGAATAAGAGTTTTGTAAGATTCACTTCGGTCTAATCGAGCAGACATAACGCATGGTTCAGAGGGCAAAGGTAAAGGATTTCGTCTGGTTTCCTCACAGGCCCATGTCCATCTCTCCGCCGCCTTCTCCTCCGCCGGAACGCCCGCGACGACGCTGTGGCTCTTGCCCGGGATTGCCAAATTTCCAAACGAATTGCACCGTTACAATTCGGCTTTGGGGTTTTCGATATACGACACCGCGAAAGTTCACATCATTGGGGTCGTACCTAAACCTGCGGGTATCAAAAATATCTGATACATTCAGCGTAACAGTAGCTTTTCCTTTCAAAATTTCTCTTTTATAGGCCAAATCCACCCAGGTGAAATCATACATTTTTCCTTGTGGCATCACCATAGGCGCATTATAGGTAATATTGAGCTGCAAATCGTTCTTTTTCAAAAACTTCCAGCTCCACATGCTGCGCACACTGGCGCCAAAAGTATTGGCCCCCAAATCGGGTTGTAAGGCACCTGCCTCCACTTGGTTTCGGAAAAAACTACCATTCAAGGTGGCGCTAAGGCTTCGGGTAAATTTCCACCTTAAAATCACATCCATACCATAGTTTCTGGCCGAGCCAAAATTGGTGGAACGAACGGTGGTAACGCCTAAACTATCCACGGTGATGTATCGCTGAAACGGGTTAGAAATTTCGCGCCAAAACAAGGAGGCATAAAGAAAATGTCCGCCTTTGAAATTCTTGGTGAAATTTAATTCAATGTTGTCTGTAAGCTCAGGATTCACATTGGGATCACCCACCCGTAGGCTAAAAGGATCGCTGTAATCCGGAAAAGGATTGAGTGCCCAGAAAGAGGGTCGGTTGATTCTTCGTGCATACGTAAGGCCGAAAGCATGTGCGTCGTCCAAATTGAATTTCACCTGTGCAGAAGGGAAAAAATTCAGATAGGTTTTATTGAAAGCTTCCACACCACGGGCCACACCTCGGGCCAGGGTATGTTCTGCCCGCAATCCAGCTTGCGCCTCCCACTTTTTCCCGAGACGAACGCCACCCAACACATAACCGGCATTCACCCATTCTGTGTATGTAAAATCGTTGGTCAGCAAGGTGTCCACAAACCAGTTTCCGGTGGTCAGGTTTAAACTATCCGCCTTCAAAATACTTTCTAACTGTCTGTAGCCACTCCGCAATCCGGTTTCCAGCTTAAAAATTTTACCAAGACTTTGCACACGGTCTACCTGAAAAGCGAGGTTTTGGTTGGTTCGGTTTCTTTCCGTTCGGCTTTGGGCGGAAGTGGTGTCTGGAAAGGAGGCCAGTTCTAAAAATTGCCCGTTGGTGCCATCGAAATTCCTGCTATAACTTAGACTTGAAGACCATTCTCCTTTGCCGGAGGCGTCTTTTTGCTGCCAATTAAGTCCCCAATCGCCGTTCCAGCCACGCATGCGGTTGTCCGCCTCACGGCGAAATGTACGGGTGGGATTTTCCAAACCATCGAGGAATCGATATTGAATAAATTCAGGGTCTTCATCTGCACGATAGCCCAAGACGTAAGTGAGCCCAAGACTTCCCTTTTCGTGATATTTATAATCTACGTTCCCGGAAAAAGTGGTTCCGATGTCCCGCGATGGATTTTCGGTATCCTGCCGTTGCAAGACACTTCCACCACCTGCAGTAAAAATTTCACGGTCAGAAAAACCTGTCCGCACCCTTTGGGTATGTCGCATCCCTAATGTAGTTGTAAAGCTCCATTTTCCACGGGAAAAATTGAGGTTCAGAGAACTATTGGCGGTCGCGGGCCATCCGACGCCTAATTGCATGCTTCCAAACCGGCCCTTTTCTTGATTTTGCTTGGTGACAATGTTCAAAATGCCTGCCATCCCTTCCGCCTCATACTTGGCCGAGGGGTTGGTGATTAATTCAATGCGCTCAATATTCGACGCCGGAATTTGTGCCAAAATTTGATCCCGGTTTTCTACGGTAAATCCAGAGGGTTTACCATTGATATACACCAGAAAATTTTCGCTGCCACGAAGGGAGATTTTACCATCTACGTCTACATTCAACAAGGGAATTTGCCGAAGGGCATCTAAAACGGAACCACCTTCGGTCACTAAATCTCTACCGACATTAAAAATCAAACGATCCACGGCCAATTCCACGGGTTCGCGATCTTCTACCACAGATACCTCGCCCAATTGGTTTACACCTGCCGCCATGCGTAAATCCGGCAACACCACCTCAGCTTCTGCACCCGGGCGAATAAGCACGGTATCTTGGTAGGTTTTAAAACCAACCGCAGAAACCACCCGAACATAACGACCCGGGAACATGTCCTGAAATCGATAGACGCCATTGGTATCCGTAAACGTTCCTTCGGTTTTGTCCGGCATGCGAACATGGGTAAACAAGACCGAAGCAAACATCAAAGGTTGACCCGTTTTTTGCTCAAGAAGTTTCCCTGAAAAATTAAGTTTTGGAATCCCGGCACCCGTAGGCGGTCCCTGAGCCAAAACATCTATTTGAACCATGGCCCATAACAGGCCTAAAATAAAAACCTTTCGCATTACCTTTACAAAAGAACGGCAAACCATTTGAAAGTGTAACCTTTAATTTAGCAACTCAGTTGCAATTGCATGAAAGGCACTGTATTTCATTTATTTATATTTTCAATATTGATTTTTTTTAACACGGCACTTGCGCAAGTTCCTAAAGTAGAAGTGCAGTATCTCCGTGGCCAGGCCTGGTTGGTCGTTTCTCAATTACCCACTCAAAAAACCGAATGGTTGGTGATGAATGCATGGGGAAAACCCATACACCAGTTGATTTTGCCGGCAGGCCCAAGTCCTGCGTATTTTGATCTGAGTACTTGGTCCTACGGGTTTTATGGTTACCGTTGGTATACCCGAGAACTATTTGGAACAGGACATTTTGGGCTTATGCCCTGGTCGGGTGCGCCGTCGCCTTTACTTAAGCCGGAGTAGGAAAAAGGGAGAAAGGGTCAGCGTCTTGAGAAAAAGGGAAATTCGCCCTAAAATCCTGCAAGGTGTCAAGCGAAAGGGAAGTGTGCAAGGTTTCCTGAACAAAGGGATTGGCCAGCACGAGTGGCGTTCCATCGGGTCCCCAAATCCCTGAATCTCCGGAATGCGCGCGTCCATGACCATCTTCTCCCACCCGATTCAAACCAATCACGTACGACTGATTTTCAACCGCTCTCGCAGGAAGCAAAGTTTTCCAAGCCTGACTTCGTTGGGCCGGCCAATTGGCCGTGTACAATAAAATATCGTAAGAAAAATCAGCGGTGCGGCGACTCCAAACGGGAAATCTTAAATCATAACAGACCATCAAGCCCACTGAAAATCCTTTCCACTGCACCAAAACATGTTGCTGACCGGGCGTGACCACTTGGTGTTCACCGCCAAAAGTAAACACATGCCGTTTGTCGTAGCGAAACCAACGGCCATCGGGACAGACCCACCAGCAGCGGTTTACCGTTTGGCCAAGCGCATTTTTAGAAAAAACAGTGCCCACCACGGCAGCATCTAATCGGCATGATTGGACGCTCATCCAAGTTTGAATGCTGGCTTGAAAAACAGCCATGCCGGGTTGCATGGAAAAGCCGGTGGCAAAGGTTTCGGGTAAAACGATAAGGTCGGTGGTTCCCGGTGGCGGGAGCAAGGCTTCCAAAGCTTTGAGTTGGGCTTCCGGTTGCTCCCAAAGGAGG
>CAZRHR010000097.1:0-7758 GCA_964599915.1 uncultured Candidatus Competibacteraceae bacterium
AAAATCGGTAACTTGCAGTATGGGGAGGAGGAGTGGTGGCCCCCGGGGATGCGGTTCCTCAACACCCCGATTTCTGCTCTAACTCCTCCTCACTATCAAACTAAAAACTTAAAAGTCCCAAAAACCCTCCCATGACCAACAAAGGTTTTCCCTACCTTTGATACATGATGCGCATTGTCATGGGAAATGGTAGGGGAAAAAGAACCCTGATGACCACTGGAGGCACCCTCATTGTTTTTAGTCTCCTCGTTTTCTTTTTTCCTGAATTCTTCGCTTACGTTTTCGCAGGTATCGTGCTACTTCTTGGGGTAGGTCTTTTTCTTGCTGGACTTACCGCACCTAAACCTCCTGCTCGACCCAGAGGCACTTCCGCAAATACGGAGGATACAACATGGGAAGAAGTGCTTTAATCGGACTTTTTATCCTCTCTAAGGCATGGACACAACCTTTGCCAAACATAGATTGGTTTCCAATTCCCAATGTCAAGGGAAATTCGCAAATCATTGGCTTTTATAAATACCCAGAACCGGGTTGGGAACTATGGTTGCAACCTTCCATTGGGTATCATAGCATTTGGCGTATTGGACTCCTCCCTGGTGCAACGCCTTCAAAAATTTTCCATGCCACGCCAAAACATGGAAATTATGGGGTGGAAAGATTTCAATGGGCACCATTAGCTTGGGGAAACCACTTGGATTTTGGTTTATTCCAAATTTATAGACCCGCCCAGCAAAACCTTTCAATTTATTTACAACCCCATGGCGAGGGTGAAAAACCCATGCTGATCTTTTCTTTTGCGGCACAACCTGCTGAACGAAAAGGTTGGATCTACGCCATTCCGCATCCAAAGGGTACCGGCATTTTTCACTTGAATGCTCAAAAAAACAGGTTGCGTTTTGCGCTCGTGGATTCCTCTTATTCTGTCCTACAAACTGACGATTGGAATATGGAAGAAGCTTTGGACATAGATGGAGGTGGATTCGGGTTTTTTCGGGATGAAAATGAGCTGGTGGTCTATGGTTTAAGTAATGAAAGCCAGCGTTTTATTCCTAGAAAAAAACGGCCATCCTTTCATTTTATTCAATACCAGTTTTGGCTTGACCGAAGATCTCCTTCATTCGACCGGGATACGGTATATTTCCCTTCATTATCCCTTAAAAAGGTACAGGTGATACAAGACCTTGGTGTCATCCATGGCTTTGAAAAAGAAAAACCTGAAAAACCCACATGGTCACTACGGTTGACCAGCGCAACATTTCCAAATGGAATCTGGTGGAATACGCCCTTTTTGGCGCCGACACCTTCCGTGGTCCAAAGTCCGCACGTTCCGACGGAAGCGCTGGAAAACAGTTATTTTCATGTTTCTGGGAGTACGTATTTTCCTGAAGATTCCTCTTGGCTGGTTGTGGGCAGTTTTCAGTATCAGGGAGACCTCTGTTACATGGATAGCCGAAGCACCCGCATCCATTGTACGCCTTATCATTGGGCGCATCATATTCATGCGGCAAAGTTTTCGGAGCAAGGAGAAGTCCTATGGTCCATAGAGGTTCCTCGTCAACAAATGCTTACGCCTTATGTATGGGGAAGCGCGGCAGGAGAATGGGTATGGAATGTCAATGGCCTAACTTACCTTTTCTGGAATGAGTCTCCCGAAAATATCAATAGAAACAAACCTCAATGGGTCCATACAGATCCAGACCGAAGTCAGGTGCGGTTTGTTGCCATTGGGCCAAAAGGCATCGTGCGGCAGGGAAGTCTTCCATTGATTAAAAAGCAGCCTGCGATTCTTCCGGCGTATTGCTTTGCTACGGATTCCATCGCTTGGTTGGCGGGGGCAAGACGTCACCGGGTCTTTGCGGGAAAAATGGGATGGAATGCGTTGGACAATTAATAAGAATATCTTGTTAAAGCATTAGGGATTTATTAAATCGCTCCAATCCGGATCTCTTCCACCACCTGCGGGTCTAAAAGGGTACTTGTATCGCCAATGGCATCAAATTCACCTTCTGCAATTTTTCGTAAAATCCGACGCATGATTTTTCCACTGCGGGTTTTGGGCAATCCATTCACAAACTGTATTTTATCTGGCTTTGCAATGGGGCCAATAATGCGGGAAATGGTGGCATGGATATCCTTCCGAACCTGTTCTGGATCAGCGGGCCGGCGATTCAAAATAATAAATGCATAAATGCCCTGGCCTTTAATGTCATGAGGGTATCCAACCACCGCGGACTCTACTACATCCACATAGCTATTTATGGCATTTTCCAATTCGGCAGTACCAATCCGATGACCAGAAACATTTAACACATCATCTACCCGACCGGTGATGCGGTAATTTCCATCTGCATCTCGCAAACAACCGTCACCGGTAAAATAGAGGTTTGGATAAGCAGAAAAATAGGTTTGGCGGCAGCGCTCATGATCGCCCCATGTGGTTCGGAGCATCCCCGGCCAGGGTTGTTTTATGCAAAGAAATCCCGAAACTTCGTTACCGGACACTTCTTGCCCATGCTCATTCACCAACACAGGCACAACGCCTGGAAGCGGCAAAGTGGCAAACGCCGGCTTTAAGGGCGTGATCCCTGCCAAAGGAGAAATGAGAATACCCCCTGTTTCTGTTTGCCACCATGTATCCACAATGGGACATTTTTCCTGCCCAATATGTTTGTGATACCAATGCCAAGCTTCTTCATTGATCGGTTCTCCAACCGAACCTAAGACGCGCAAGGAATCCAAGTTCTTCCCTTGAACGGGCTCAGTACCAAAGGCCATGAGCGAACGAATGGCCGTTGGGGCAGTATATAAAAGATTTACCTTGTGCTTCTCTACGATGTCCCAAAACCGGCCGGCATCAGGCCACGTAGGAATTCCTTCAAACATGAGTGAGGTGGCACCGGCCAATAATGGCCCATAAAGTATGTAACTATGGCCGGTAATCCAACCTATGTCGGCTGTACAAAAATGAACTTCGCCGGGTTGATATTGGAATACATTTACAAAGGTATAAGCCGACCAGACCATGTATCCAGCACAAGTATGGACCACGCCTTTCGGTTTACCCGTAGAACCTGATGTGTATAATATGAACAAGGGGTCTTCTGCGTCCATTACTTCTGCCTCACCTTGAAAACCGAGGGTTTCTGCTTTGTTCATTTCATCTGTCCACCATATATCGCGGCCTTTCATCATGGACACCGGGGTGCGTGTTCGGGTAAGCACCACCACTTTTTCTACCGAAGGACAGCTTAACAATGCATCATCTATGGTGTCCTTCATTGGAATCACTTTACCACCGCGAAATGCACCATCTGTTGTTACAACCAAACGGCATTGGGCATCTTGAATGCGATCTGCGATAGATTGGGCTGAAAATCCGCCAAAAATAACGGAATGAATGGCCCCTACACGGGCACAAGCCAAAACCGCAATGGCAAGTTCAGGCACCATCGGCATGTAAATACAAACACGTTCTCCCTTGCCTATTCCATTTTGGCGGAGCACGGTAGCAAAGGCCACCACCTTTCTATGCAATTGTTCATACGTAAGCACCCGATGATGCTCAGACGGATCGTTGGGTTCCCAAATCAGGGCAGGTTGTGAACCCAAGGAAGCCAAATGGCGGTCGAGACAATTTTCAGTGATATTCAAAAGGGCGCCTTTGAACCACTCCACTTTTGGGGTTTTAAATTCCCAATCCAGTACCCGGTCCCATGTTTTTTTCCAACTAAAATGCATGGCCACTTCAGCCCAAAAGGATTCGGGATGCTGGGCAGCAGCTTGGTATGCCGCCGAGTATTCGGACATAGAGGAGATTTGGTATGGATATGCCATGTGGATTCGCCTTGATTTTCTCAAAACTAACACCTTTTTCCTTGAAAATACACCCAAAACTTCTACCGCTGTGATGATATTCCTTTTCGTTTAAAAAAGGAAAGGAAGGTTTTACGATGGGCGTTACTCATGAAAGTTTTTCCCTAAATACTATACCTAAAATACTATACCTAGTATTTCGTGGGAAAACCATCTACTTTTGTCATAATAATATAGTTTCAGTCTATTTTTATTTTTTTAAATATATTCCATGTAAATAATATTGCCATCTGCCCAATTAAAAGGTAGCTTTGCAAAAAAAAATCATGGCTGTACATACACTTACCGACCAAACTTTTCAGCAAACCCTTACGGAGCAATCCATGGTCGTCGTAAAATATTATGCCGACTGGTGTGGATCTTGTAAATTGTTTGCACCCAAGTTTCGTAGGTTATCAGAAGATGAACGTTTTACCGGCGTATTTTTTGCCGAAGTGAATGCTGAAGACGAGCCTGAAGCAAGGCAAGCGGCCGGGGTGGATAATTTGCCTTTTATCGCTACCTTCAAAAACGGAAAACTCTTATCTGCCACAGCTACCTCTAAGGAAGAAAAAGCAGTAGAGATGCTTACTGAACTAACAGCTTGAACCATGAAAATACCAGCCATTAAACAATTGGTAGAGTCTTTCTCCACGGCCGAACTTCAGCAGGCGGAGGAGGCATTAATGAACGAGCAGACGCCCGCGATTGAGGTGCCTGGCGATGATGAAGGGGAGCAACTCACCCACGTTTTGGCGGCCATAGAAATTCAAAATCACATGTCCACAGGTATGGCATTTCCCCAAGCCCTTCGCCAATATACCCAGCGGGTAAGAACGTCTATTAGTTAAATGATGCCCGTCCGGATTGCTCTGGCCATCTTCTTTGGACTTGCATTCTACCTTCCTTCCGGTGCACAACGCTGGTATGTTGGCGCGCAAGCCGGGTTGACCCTTTCCGTGATTTCTGGAACAGGCATCGCTTCTTTGACCAAACCCGGTGTGGTGAGCGGAGCATATGTAGGACATCGATTTCATCCACGTTTCAGCGCCCTATCCGGTCTAAATTTTATCATGAAAGGCGCCGCTAGAAATGGAAATCCTGATGCCGGTGACTTCAATACGTTTTCTATACAATTGAATTATTTGGAAATGCCATGGGTGCTCCGGTGGCATATTGATGCGAAGCATAGGTTTACTTTAGACGCAGGACTCACCCATAGCATTTTATTGCACGAATCCGTCACCCAAGATGGTGGACAAATTCAAGGTGACCGGGGTTTCAATCCCTATGAATTGGGCTTACTCATCGGGGGCGCCTATCATTTTCATCCCCAATGGGCGCTTCACATCCAATTTCGGAATTCTGTTACCCCAATTCGACCCAACATCAGCGGTCAAACCCTCATTAATCCCATTTGGGGACAAATCAACATTGGGCAACTGAACACGGTGTTATCTGCAGGACTTAGCTATCGAATTTGGCCCCAAGAGAAAAAAGATAGATTTGAGGACCCACCTGCTCCAAAGCCAAGAAAACCTCGAGGCCGCATCTACGACGAATAGTCCATCAGGGACGAACAAGGCCCCGAAGCCGGAGTTTCCCTTTGCTGATTTCCAATACTCCCATTCCCTTTTCAAATGGCACCTTCAATGGTTGCATGCCGGCTGGAAAATAAACACGCTCCTTGTACATCAATTGACCTGACGGGGAAAACCACCGCATGTGCCAAAATCCGTCTTCAGGGATTCGAATCATCCATTGCCCGGTGTCCATGTGTTGCCCCATTTCTAATGGAATAGACGTAAGGGGTAACAGAAAGGCGCTGGCATCAAAACTATAAAGACCGGCGGGTTTGGCAAGTTGCGGAACAGCTTCTGAACTCAAAAATCCCTGTCCCAAGCCCCGAAGTTCTACTGCCTCCAATTGCCCCATGTCTACCACAGAACCAAGGGTAATTTTCCTTTTATGACCCATGGAAAATAGGTCACCGGGAACATCCCAAACCAAAAGCATAAATGGTGTATAAAAGGGCGGTGTATAACCTACGAGCGCAAGCAATGAATCACCAAAAGTAGAGGCTCCTGTTACTTGGCCTCCGGCAAAAAGTGAATCAACCAACTCTGCGGCATGGAAACCGGGGAATTCAGGAAGTCGGTAATGCCGGGTAAAGCCATTGGTCCGATGCTTCGTAAACAAATGAAGTTGTTGATTCCACCAACACAAGGCTTCAGCATCATAATCATGTTGGTCTGGGTCAGGTTGAAATTGACTTTGTTCAGGATAAAAAAACCTTAGGGTATCGGCATCTACCGTATCTTGCACGCATAATTGCCCCAGAGAAAGGCGATAAATGGCCAAGTCTTGTCGTTGTCCGAAATTATTGCCAAAATCTCCTATAAATACATGCTGAGGAGAGGTGGTTACATCTTCCCAATCCATAGCAGGCGTGCGAAGCACAACCTCCTTATGAATAGAACCATCGGTAGAGTCAATGGCAAAAAGTTTGGGGTTACCTCCTGAATCATTGTGGGTCCAAAGCCAGCCACATGCGAAAAACAAACCTGAAGTTTCTTGAACGACGGCGGGTAAATTTGTTACCAGTGAAGGGGAAAGGTTGGTTTCCGGATACAAGCAAGAGCCATCATTGGTTTGGGCTTGTGGGTCAAAATTGAGGGCCTGCGGATCGGTGCATCCGGATTGGGCAAACGTGTGAGAAAAGCCCATCCATAAAAACAAGAACAAACAAAACCAACTTTGCATGGGCTAAAATAGGATTTAGACGCCACTTAAAAAACTGGAAATGGGGAAAATCAAGGTCCACAGGGTAAAAACCATTCTAGATCAATTGGAAAAATCCCATCAAGGTCTATCCTCACCCCCATTTGAGCATGATAACCTGCGGGCAGCAACAGATGCGCCGATTTTATCCAAGGGGCCGATGATCCGTCGTGGCGGTATTTTGAAGATTTAAAATTCATGAAATGCAGATATAAAAAGGTCCGATTGCCATCTCGGTTGTTGGTAATCTTGCCATCCTGGTAAAACCAAGTATCAGGTTGGTCGGCGTAAGTGGTTCCATCGATCCAAGGAATGGGCGTAAACGGTGTGGAGTATTGTTCTTTCATATACAATTGGGGGAGGCCACGTCTTAGCCTCCATTTTCGCCAAAAAGAAAGTCCGGGATAAATCACTTGGCTCCATTTCTGATAGGCCAAGAGCAACATTTCATCCAAACCTATATATTCCTCGGCCTGCAACTTTTCCTCCCAACCTCCGATATGCTCAAACATAAACCAATGCACACGGGTATTCCTAAACAAAGAAAAATGCCCGCTCAAAATATGGGCATGGGTAGAAAACACATCATATTTGGAGAGTAGTTCATTGGTGTAGAAACTACGAATATCACCAAAAACAACATCTACATCCGCATATCCATAAAAATCATAGGGTTTAAGTTCTTCGGCATGAATCCATCCAAACAAAGGTCGAATATCACATAGCTTGTAGGGGTCTTGAAGGTGGAGGCTCAGCCCTGTTCTTTGATGAACCAAATCTCCGTACGCATCAAAACTCATGTATTGTGTTTTAACGTTCGGGGCATGATAATCTTGGAGAGAGGCATCGGTGAGAAAAAGAAAATCTATGGTGGAATTTCTTCGCAAACTATCAAAAAACAAGGGAAACCAAGGAGGTAAATCACCAAAGTATGGGATGAGAATACATATGGAGGGTGGATTCATGCGAATGCAACAAGGGTGTAACTCTTTATAAGGAGACAGACTAGCAGAAATTAAAATAGACCCAAACGGACCTACAAACTAAAAGGCAATTGATTTTCAATATTTTAAATCACTAGTGTCCGATAAAAAATAAAGGAGCGGAAGTTTTCCGCTCCCCCTT
>CAZRHR010000098.1:0-7351 GCA_964599915.1 uncultured Candidatus Competibacteraceae bacterium
TACTTTCTTCGAACCATGGCTTAGCGATGTGTTGCAGAATCCTAAGGCCAATAGTGACCACATAAAAAAAGCGCTGCCAAAGCAGCGCTCCGCGTCAGGATGCCTGTTCTGATTCGGGGCGTTGGCAGTGACCCAAATGGGACAAGGCCACTGCACAACAACCCGAGGTTGCTTCAACCTAAACACACACCTAAACCCTTTGGTAAATAACATGGCGTGTTACTACACCTTCGCACGCCATGTCTCTCCTTACCCAAGCTTTTGGGAAATCCCCCCGGTCCTTCCGGAATCCGGAGGGTCAACTCCCCAATATGTTTCTTTCCACTACGGAAAAGGTAAAATCTCTTCGTTTGGGAAGAAAGCAGTGGTTCCTCAGGGTCAAAACCACTGCTTCACATGCACTGAATCAACCGTTGCTTCCAAAGATTGGCGGGAATCCGGGTCTGAGGTGCCAACCTCCGTCTAAAAACGCTTTTCCTCAAATGCAACTTCCCTGGCCTTGGCACCGCCTCGCGCGAGGACTACATGCCAACGATGCTTAAGCCATTTCTTCCTCCACCGAGGAGGCTACTTTCTTGGATGACACCAACAAAAAGTCCTCACCAATGATCTCCGTGGAATACTTGGTTTCACCTTCTTTGTTGGTCCATTGCCGGTACACCAATTTGCCTTCAATCATCACCTGAACGCCTTTTTTAAGATACGGTGTCCCACGCTCAGCCGTTTTACCAAAAAATAGTACCGTATGCCACTGGGTTTGCTTGATGGTTTCGCCTTCCCGCTTCACCACATCATTGGTCGCCAGCTTACAAATCAAAAATGGCTGCTCAGACTTTCCGGTCTTTACTTCTGCATCCGTTCCTAAATGTCCGATCAGCCGGACTGAATTTCTGAGGTTTTTCATAGTTCGTTTGTTTCTGAAACAAATTTGCAACCCCAGAAAGGCTTTAGTCGGCAATTAATCGGCTGTAATCGTTTAAATTTAAGTAGGCCTTAAAAAGACGGGGAATTTCTCACCCACCTTCTTAAGGCCAGTCCTTTTCCATGGGTCATTTTTCAACCTCCCATCCTGTTGATCCACCTGAACTCAGGCGCTCACCATGGGCATCATGCGGCCCAACGTTGCCTTTTTCAACTGGTCACAAATACAAAGCGCCAAGTCTTCTCGCGACAATTCAAAACCTGTTCCCACACCTACATGGCCCATCCGATAATGGCCGGTTCCGGGTTTTAGGGTCAAACGGGGAGCCCGAACAATCATCCAGTCCAAATTAGATTGTTCCAAAACCTTCTGATGTCCTGCTGCATCACGCAATACCTGCGGAACCAAAAGACGCATCACCCCAACCACCAAACGGTCCCGAAAGCCCGGTTGGTCATGGGCCGGATCGGGAAGTCCGCCTCCGGATAAAGAAACCAAACGGGAAATGCCCAAATGCTCCATGGCCGTAACCAGATGTTGGGTTCCCTGGGTTTGTACCCAAGCGGGTGAACCTTTCACCTGCCCAAATACACTGACCACTTGCCGGACGCCCTTCAAAGCAGCCAACAAAGTGTCCGGCGCCAACACATCGCCCTTAAACCAAATAAGGTTGGGGTGCGATAAGGACTTTTCCATGGGATGGCGCGCGAAAGCATGCACAGTGTACCCTTCGGCCAAAGCCCGCTTTACTACGGCCTGACCGGTTCTGCCGGCAGCACCAATCACTGCTATTTTCTCCATACTGGTTTTTATTTTCAGCAATACTAATTACTTTTGCTGTACCTGTAAAAAAAGTAAGTACCTACCTTTTCGTAAGTATGAGTACCACCGATACTTCGCTTTCTCCCAAATGTCCCATTCGCACCACCCTATCGTTGGTGGGTGGAAAATGGAAGCTGTTGGTCATTTACCAACTGGCAGAAGGGCCTTTGCGCCTTTCACAACTAAAACAGAACATTCCGGACATCAGTGAAAAAATGCTGGTTGAAACCCTCAAAACCTTGGTACAAGACCATTTGGTGCACCGAGAAAATTTTGGGGAAGTTCCTCCGCGGGTGGAATATTCTCTGACGGCTCAGGGGCGTCTCGCCCTTCCGCTCATGGCATCCATGATTCAATTCTCACAACAATACACGGCCATTAGTGCCCCATAAAGTCCTTTTTCTCGTCTTATGAACGCAACAGATTTATCGCAGGTTATTCCGGCGGAATGGAAGACCAAAGCCATTTCTTTCGCCACCCATCAAGCCCTTCATGCCCAATGGGTTCAAGAAGAAAGCTCTTCCGCAGGTTTAGACAAACCGGAAATGGCGCATTATTCTAAACTCAATTTCCAGCGCATGCACCGTTTGGAGAAAACGTTTGTCCCCTCCCTGCCTTGGTCGGATATATTAACGGCCGTGGACGTACCGGCCGATTGGATTATCCTCACAGAAACTTGGTGTGGTGATGCGGCTCAAAATATTCCTTTACTGGAAAAAGTCATTGAAGGTCAATCTCATATTCGAACTTTGTATCTATGGAGAGACCAAAACTTGGAACTCATGGATGCCTTTTTGACCCGTGGTGGGCGTTCCATTCCTAAAGTGATTTTCACGGACCGGGAAACGGGGAAAGTGCGTGGCAGCTGGGGTCCCAGACCGGCCGCAGCAGACGCGGTTTTTCTGGAGCTAAAAGCCAAACATGGCGCCGATTATACACCCATTGTGACGGCCATGCAGCAATGGTACAACCAAGACAAAGGGCAATCTTTTGAACGCGATTTCAGGGAAAGCCTCCTCCATGCCTACGGAAGAAAATGAGCTTTAATTATTAAACCAGCCCCGCTGCCGATTCAGTTTCAAGGCCTGAAGCATGGGGGATTTTACATTGATGGTAAAACTATAACTCTGCCGGAATCCGAATGGAATCACGGAAAAACGCATTTCCCAGCAATGTAAATCTCGGTACACATCAAAAGAGCTGGTGGCTACTTGCTGGTTGGCCAAGTCATAATTGAAATTGAAACCGACTTTCCATTTGGGGGTAATGTTCACATCGCCGCTCAATCCAATGGTATGGGTTGTGGTTCCGCGGTCAAAAGGTCGGCTATAGCGAACGTTATAATTGAAATTCAAGCTATAAGGCACGTTGAAATCCACAAAATATCGGTGGAAAAACGGATCGGCCAGCATGCGCTTTTCTTCTTCGGATAACTGAGACATGGCTTTGGCATTCCGCTTACTTTCTCCTCTTAAGGCATAGGTCATGGCAAAACCAACGGTGACTAAGCGAAAAGGTGTGCCTTGGGTTTCTGCCAAAAACCGATTGACTTTGACCGGCGTACCATTCACCAGCACAAAATCGTACGGGTCAAAGGCCATGTCCATGTTGATGCCCAAACCTTTGAAAAGCGTGGTGCGTCCGGAAAGTACCAAGTTGGATAAATTTAAACTGTCCCTGGCCAAATCATAATTCATGTTCAGGCTAAATTGCTCAATCAGTGCCACGCGTTTGTCTTCCATGACGGTATCTCGGCGGCCTGGGCCCATTTTGGCTTCCAATCGGTTTTGTAAGGACAAACTCACCGTACCACTTTGCCCGAAGGGCGTGGCGCCATACAAGCCAATCTGGTTCGGACTATAGGTTTGTAGCGTGCCTCCTGGCCCAAGGAAACCGGTGATGTGATCGCCCAAATTGGGTCGATAAATAAAGGCTAAATTGGGCGTAAGGGTATGTCGAATGCCCTTGAGGCGTCCTTTTTTAAACCGTAACGTGGAAAAAACATTGGTAGAAGCAGAGAGACTGATATCGAGCTGTCTTGTGGTAAAAAACCCACGTAAGGTATCTTGGACAATGCTTTGGGTAACTGGATCAAAGGTTTTGCGTAAATTCCGCAAATGCCAACGTTCATCGTAACGGATGGAGGGCGTAATGAAAATAAATTTTAAAACGGTTAAGTTCGTGTTCAAAGAGGCTTCGTGCCGAATTCCGGCATTTGCATTGGCCAGTTCGCGCACCGGATCTCTCACAAACAATGAATCAATGGTATTAATTTGGTTACCAAGAAGCATCCGATAGGTTAAACCGATGTTTTCATACCATTTTGGACGACCCACCTGTACTTTTCTTTTCAATGGATTAATCCGGCTCACATTCACCACCAACTCAGGCAAACTCATGGTAAGTGCGCCGGTATTGGTGTTTTGAAAATGTCTGAGTCCTCCTGACAAATTGATGGGGGTACCTCGAAACGTTTTGGTAAAATTAATGTTGGAATTAAACTGGTTTTGTACAATGGCCCCGACCGATCCGGCATTGAGTCGGTTAAAACCACTGGTTTGCACGTTTACATTGGCTTTAAAATTAAAAGTAGGATGAGATTTGGGGCTTTGGTTGTGCACCCAGCGAAAGCTAAAATCCCGGCTTTGTTGAAAATCAGAAGGAACCTGCGGGTCACCCGATTGAAACTGACTGAATTTTAATCCGACCTGACCATCATGTTTGTATTTGGCGTTGTAGCGCATTTCTCCCCGCACCCCAAAACTCAACGAGGTGAAAATGTCCCCATACAAGGTAAAATCCATTTTATCGGAGATGTTGAAATAGTATCCAAAATTGCGCAGGAAAAATCCAAAACGCTGTTGTTCGCCATATTCGGGTAAAATGATACCTGAGCTTCTGCGGGTTTGGTTCGGGAAAAAGCCAAAAGGAAGCGCTAGGGGCGTGGGCACACCATTGATGCGCAACACCGCCGGGCCTGTCACCACCATGTCGCCCGGCACCACCTTGGCTTTGTTGGTCGCAATGTCGAAATGAGGATGTGTGGGATCTGAACAGGTGGTAAAACGTGCATGTTTGATGTAGAGCACATCATTAGAATCTTTTTTGGCCAGGCTGCCATGCAAAAAAATCTGGTCTTGACTGGTAAAAGCATCGGTGATGCGTCCGCGCTTGGTTGAAAAATTATAATCCATGGCGGTGGCCGCGAACGACTCCTCCCCTTCCTTAAATTGGGGTTTACCGAAAACGGTCCCTGAGGAATCTTTTAACCCTTCGGCATGGAGTTGTTTTTTGTTTAAATCGACCTGAATGAATCCGGCATCGAGGTGGATTTTTTCAAAATCAATGGCCGCCGAATCATAGAGGAACATGATTTTTCCGGCCACATCGAACACCACAGAATCAGAGGCTTTATATTGTACCGGACTAGAGAAAGGGCTAGGTTTTGGGGGTTTCTTTGAAGAATCCGGTGGAGAAAAAACCATGGGTGAAGGAGGCGTGGCGCCTGTATCTGGCTTGGCATTGGCCCGAGGTGAGCCCTGGCTGGAATCGGGCAGAACCACACCACGCGTAGCGCCGGAAGCGGGTGCGGCGTTCTTTTTCAGGGTGCAGCTTTCCATTCCCAAACATAGGGTGGTTAATAAAATACCAAGGAAAGAAAGCCGTTTATATAACACCTGGTCTTAGTTTTGCAGGTAATATGCCCAAAAAGTTTCGCCAAAGGTAAATGAAAGCAAGATGAGAAAAATAGGCATGGCTATGATAAAGCAGTGGGCGTTGATGGGATTGGGGTTGATGTTGAGCTTTGGACTTTGGAGCCAGGGCCACCATCGGGTGCAAACCGTGGTGATTGACCCCGGCCACGGAGGCAAGGATCCCGGCTGCCATGGGGCTTTCGCCAACGAAAAAGATATTTGTTTGGCCATTGGCTTGCGTTTAGGTAACCTCATCAAAGAGTACTTTCCGGAAGTTAAGGTTGTATATACCCGGAAAACCGATGTTTTTGTGGAACTCCATCGCCGCGCCGCTATTGCCAACCAGGCCAAAGCTGATTTATTCATTTGTATTCACGTGAATGCTGCTAGTCCGGCTGCCTTTGGCGCTGAAACCTATGTATTAGGACTTCACCGCACCAAAGACAACCTCAGCGTAGCAAAACGTGAAAATGCCGCAGTTAGTCTAGAAGATGATTATAAAAAGCATTATGAGGGCTTCGACCCCAATTCCGAAGAGGCCAACATCCTGATTGCCATGATGCAAAGTGCGTATTTAATCCAATCTTTGGAGTTTGCAGGGCGGGTGCAACAACGCTTTGTATCCCATGCCGGACGCCATGACCGTGGCGTGCGACAAGCGGGATTCCTGGTCTTGGTGCGCGCCACCATGCCTGCGGTTTTAATTGAAACAGGTTTTGCCACCCACCCCACCGAAGAAAAATTTTTAGCCTCCGACGAAGGACAAAACAAAATGGCGGAATCCATTTTTATGGCTTTTGCCGATTATAAAAAAACCACGGAGGGGAAAGCCTTTCAAGGCACAGCAAGGGTTTTCCCGGCCCTTGGAACCTCTTATGCACGTGGCACTTCGGACACACCGCCGCCCCCCAACAAAGACACGATCCAACCAGCGCAAGACCTAGAGGTGGCCGCGCCGTCTGAAACCTCTCAGGAAGTATTTTTCACGGTTCAATGCCTTAGCACGCGCAGCCCATTGTCCGACAACGACCCACAAATCAAATCGATTCCGCAGCGCCACATGATGGCAGGAAGCGATGGATATTACAGGTATTTTTCAGGAAAACATTTGGTGTACGATGAAGCCCAAAATCAACTTCAACGGCTTAAATCTAATGGTTTTCCTACTGCATTTTTAGTGGCTTTTCGGGGAAAAGAGAAAATCTCCATTCAAGAAGCTAAATCAATTCTTCATAAAAAGGATTAAGTTTGTATCACGGCCCTGCGCCTAAAAGGATTAATTGCGTGAAATTCACCCTGACAAGAGAAACAAAAATTGGATTAATGGTATTTATTACCCTAGCCTGCACGGTATGGGGTTTTAATTATCTGAAAGGCATTGACTTATTTGTGAATAACCGGTATTTTTACACGGTATTCGACCATGCGGAGGGTTTAGAAGTGTCCGCGCCCATCCAGCTCAATGGTTTTAAAATTGGAAGTGTGGCCAGCGTGGAATTGATGGAGTCCACAGGTCAAATTCTGGTTCAGCTTCGTATTTCAGAAAGCAAGGTGAAAATCACGGAAGGCAGCCAAGTGGTTTTGGCCTCCCCTAGCCTACTGTCCGGTAAAATTATTGATTTAAAACTTGGCCCTCCGGGAACTGAAATTCCCGAAGACGACACCCTCGCTTCCTCCATAGAAACGGATTTAATGGCGGACATGAAAGGTCTCATTGTACCTTTAAAAGACAAAGCCGAACACCTTATTGAAGCCATTGACTCCGTTGTAACGCCCCTTCAACAGGTGGTCAATCGGGAAACGGCTGCTGACTTGAGAAAAAGTATGGCTGAACTTCCTGCCATTATGCAGAATGTAAAACGCATGACCGCCGATGCGAGCACATTTACCGGTCTTTTAAAAAGAAAAGAAG
>CAZRHR010000099.1:0-7169 GCA_964599915.1 uncultured Candidatus Competibacteraceae bacterium
TGGGTTTCTTTGGCTTCTCTCCATAGCCTGCCTTGTGCATCGAAAACGCGGATACTTTGAGGAAGTTCATCGGACATGATGTGAACCATATCTCGGGTTGGATTGGGATACACCATCACCCGAATGGAGGATGCAGGATCTAGGCCAAGCACAAAATTGAATAATGCGGAAGAGGTAATGCAACCTCCTTCTGTAAACACCTTAACGCCGTACAATCCCGGTCCCGGTGGGGTAAATTGTTGTGCTGTTTCGCCCGGAAGGTCTCCTTGTGGTGTAAACCATTGGTAGCTAAAGGCTGACGGGGCGGACAAAACGCCGTTGGAGAGTTGGATGATAGGCGTTGGTAAGGGCGATTCCACGGTAATCATTTGGATGGCGGAGTCGGCCAATAGGCCATCGCTCACCCAAAGCTGAACGGGATAAAGGCCAGCCGTGTTCCAGGTTCCCCACACCATATTTCCGGTGGCTTGCGATGGTGTGGCACCGGAAAGTTGCCAAAGTGTTTGGGTAATGGTTCCGGTAGAGGTAGAGGAAAATAGCAGTGAATCTCCTTCACAAATAACGGAGCCACTACTTGTAAACTGGGCGACCGGTCCGGGGCCAACCGGGAAACCGGAACAAACCCCTTCCACCACGACATTGTCGATATAAATGTTGTTTCCACCTCGGTTTTGAACCACAAACAGTAATTGAACCTGGGTGTGACCATCGAAAGCTTGAAGTGCGGCCGATAAACAAGGCGCTGCGGTAGCCGTGCCAAAGCACCAATCATTGGCCGTGTTTGGAACGAAATTGCTGTTCAATAGGGTGTTGGTGGCGAAAACCCCTTGTCCGTTTTCAGCGATGCGCAATAAAGAAACGGGTTGGGGTTGTTGCTGGCTTTTTACAAGTACAAAAAGGGAGTCCCTCACAGTGGATACGCGCCGACGGTGCGCATGCTCAAATCGTAGAGAAACGTTGGAAAAAAGAGAAAAGTCCAGAAGGGGAGAAAGCAAGGTGTCATTTTGCCCTACTTCGGACTGGTTTTGAAAAATATTGACACCCGGCGCTTTGTTTCCCGGCGTATTCCCGTTTACATTCACCAAATTCCATTGAGCATTTCCGCTTGGATTAATGCTGGTCCAACCCATGCTGGACAAGGAGGTTCCCTCGAAATTTTCAGAGAAAATAGTGGCGGTGGCTGTGTTGGTAATGTTCACGGCTGTGTTTTGGGTGATGCTGTCTGCGCCGAAGCTGTTGTACACGGTTAAAGTTACGGGGAAAGTGCCCATCTGGTTATATTGTACCGTGGGTTGGAGGAGGGTGGATGTGGAAGGCATTCCGCCGGGAAAATTCCAGCGAACAGAATCGACAAGCCCAATGCTGGTTTGGTTAAATTGGATTTGAAGTCCCGGGCAGCCTGTATTTCCATTTTGGGTAAAAGCGGCGCTGGGCGGGCTGTTGGGATTGCAATTAAAGGATTGTACCCCTTGAATTCCTTTCAACAAGTTCAGTCGGCCGCCGGTGGTGGTGATGCCATTCAATGCATTAATGGGGTCCACACCATTAAGCACCCATTGTCTCATTTGCAGCGTCATGGCTGCAGGGTTTTGTTTGTACAGCTGAATAAAGTAGGGACAAGCAGCGGAATAATATAGCGCGATGGCACCGGCTACATGTGGCGTAGCCATGGACGTACCGGTCAGGGCGCTGTGGTTGTTGGTGGGCACTGTATTCCAGATTTGGGTTCCCGGTGCACCGAGGTCAATGCTGGTGGCGCCGAAACCGCAGGAATTGTTTCGTCCGTCATTTCGGGTGGTGTTGGTGACGCCAATCAGGAAGGAAGAAACACAGGTGGTGGGAACGTCGCCCACCGCATCTACATCTACATTGTTATTGGGTCCTGCGCCTGCGCTTAAAATACCGACACTTCCCAAGGTGTCGTAAAAGGCGCACCAAATAGGAAAGTTGGCGGCATTTCCATTATCCACGCCAAAAGAAGAGTTGGTGGAAACCACAAAAGCGCCTTGTTGTCCATTGGTTTGGTTGTAGCGGCGACGCATGGCGGCAGCATAAGCGTAAGCGGCAACCACGGTGGCTTCATTGCCGGAAGACCCCATGATGGGCATGATTTTCACTTGCCAGTTTACACCGGTTCCACCTACATTATTGTTTCCACGCGCCCCGATGATGCCTGACACGTGTGTGCCATGTTGCGCGCTGGTAAGTGTTCCATTTCCATTGTACGCATTCCATCCAAAAACGTCATCCACATAGCCATTTCCGTCATCGTCTATACCATTGCCGGGGATTTCAAGGTGGTTTTGCCACATGTTGGGCAACAAGTCGGTGTGCGTTCTTTGGAATCCATCATCAATCACGGCCACCACAATGGTGTCTCCTGCCGTGGTTAAGCCTCCGGTGGTGATGTCCCAGGCGGCTTGCGCTCGAATATCTGCCCCTACGGTTCCTCCACCTTGTCCGGTGTTATTGTATTGCCATTGTTGGCTTGCGTATGATGGATCGTTGGGAATGGCGCGGTGTTGAACCACATGGTTGTATTGCGCCAAACGAACTGCAGGATGGCGTTTCAATTGTGCCAAAAGTGCTGTGGTGGCTTTTACAGCATTAGTGTTGGTATTTTCTGGAATGCCTTTGACCAGATAAAGGGCAAAATGCGGAGACAAACGTTCCAGTTTGATTTCACTAAGTTGTTGTTGTAGAAGCCACGCCTCTGAAAAGCTTTTCAGCAAGACGTCTTCCTGTTGATCATTTTCCAGCCAAACAAGGGATTCGAAAAAGTGAACAGCTGTTTCGTTGGCATGAGGTACCTCGGTAATGGTAGAAGATTGACTTTTTAAACTTGGCGTAAGGGCCCAAAGGGTGAGTGAGAGGTAAAGTAATGAACGCACTTTTTTATTTTAAAGATACCACAATGAATGGAAAGAAACCTAATAAAGACGGATAAATACAGTGCTTTCATTTTATTGAAAAATTTTATCTTTTTCTTTCCTGTGATTTTGTGGAACTTAGCACGGCATTCATTTTTGCCGCACACGAATAGAAAGGTATACCTGTTCTTTGAATCAAATAGGTGTTCTGTATATCAGAGCATTGGAGGCGTCAGTCTCGTTTGGATGTAATTCTACTTAAAAAACAGTTAAAATAATGTAAGGTTTCAAGTAATAAATGCATACCTTAGTTATGACAAATATTTCTTTGACTTTATCATTTTAATATGAAAAACACTTACGCATGGGGCTTGGCCATTCTTACGGCGGGTGCGCTTACTGCCCAATCTCCTAGGTTTATTGTGGCAGAAGCCTTTTCAAATGCTGGATGCGGACCATGCGCTCAGCAGAATCCTGCTTATGGAACCCTTTTAGGCGGAAATACCGATAAAGTGGTTGGTGTAAAATACCAAACGGCAGGTCCGGGGTTTGATCCCATGAACGTTCAAAATCCTAGCGAGGTGAATACCCGTGCGGGTTATTACAATATTTCCGGTGTTCCTTATGGCGTGTTAGACGGAACGCCACACACAGGTAGCAGTTACACCGGAGCGTTGGCCAACCTGAACCAGTCTAAAATCAATACACGATATGCAGATTCATCCGCGTTTGATTTGCAGGTGACCCATACTATTTCTCCTGATTTATCTAGCATCAGCATTTCAGTCACCATTACGGCTACGGAAGACATTGATATTGGAAGCCAGGTGATGCGCTTGCATGTACTGATTGCTGAGCGTGAAATTACTTTCGCAACGCCTCCCGGAACCAATGGTGAAACCACCTTCAAAGGCGTGATGAGAAAAATGTACCCCAACGCGAGTGGTACCACCATCGCTTCCTCTTGGACCGATGGAACCTCTCAAACCATCACTTTTACCGAAACCTTACCGACTTATTTGTACAAGATTTCTGAGGTGGGCGTAGTGGCTTTTATCCAGAACAACAACACCAAGGAAGTACTTCAAGGCGGATATAGTGCACCACAACCCCTATCCGATTACGGTTCTGTGACCGCCATTGCCGGTCCAACCGGTTTAAATTGTACGGGTGACTTATCCGGCGTAAATGCCACCATCCGCAACTTAGGGAATGTGAACTTGACTTCTGCTACGGTGAACTATGCCGTGAATGGTGGAACCGCTTCTTCTTTCCCCTATACCGGTAACATCGCGCCAAATGCCACAGCCAATGTGGCCATTCCCAATCTCACCGGTTTGGCCGGCGGTACCAACACCTTGTCTGTTTGGCTTACCCAAATCAATGGAAATTCGGCTTTAACCAGCCCGATTGGTACTCAATCCAAAGATTTCAGCGTGTCTGGAACTCCAACGGCTGGTCCTGCTGCTGAAACTTTTGAATCCACTAGCTTCCCGGCCAACTGGATTATTGACAACCAAGGCGCTGCTATAGGTTGGCAGCGTGTGCAAGGCGCAGGTGGCTTCGGTGCATCTAACCGTTGCATGCGTGCTTTCTTCTGGAACATGCCCAATGCCGCTACCGCTGATTTGTTTACTCCTCGCTTCGACTTGAGCAACTCAGGCCCCATGCAATTGGAATTCGACGTAGCGTACACCTATTGGACGGCTGCTACGCCAGAAAACGACCGTTTGCGTGTAGATTATTCTACCAATTGTGGTGGTACTTGGACCAACTTGTTCGACAAAGCCGGAACAGCGCTTTCTACCGCGCCTCCTGTAAGTTCTACCTCTAATCCTTTCGTTCCTTCTGCGACCCAGTGGAGAAAAGAAACCATTGACCTGTCTGCAATCAACGCCAATGATGTTCTTTTCCGCTTCCGTGGTATTTCCGCTTTCGGTGACAACCTGTATGTGGACAACATCAATGTTACAGCTTTCTCTGCATCTATTGATGAAAATAACACTTTGGCCATGTCTGTGTTTCCAAACCCTGCTTCTGAGTCCACTCAGTTGCAATTTACCATGAACGAAATGGCTGAAGTTTCCATTAAAGTATTGAACATGGCCGGCCAAGCCGTGATTACACATCACGCCGGTGAACTCGCTAATGGCCCTCACCAAATTCAATTGAACACCTCCGGTCTTGCTTCCGGTGTGTACCAAATCGCCATCGGCTTCGGTACCAAAACCGAATATACCCGCTTGGTGGTCGTGAGATAATCTTGGTTCTTGTATCTTGTAGGGCGAATCTCATCGATTCGCCCTTTTTTTATGTGCCTTATGATGAGTTTAGACCTGTTCCTCAAAGGATGGATGGCTTTGGCCGTGCTTACTTTTTTTTATCTCCTGCAAAAAGCTGCGCCTTATGGCCGTCATACACAATCAGGTTGGGGGCCCACTTTGCCGAATCGCTGGGGCTGGGTTCTTATGGAAGGTTTTGTCCTGCTCACGTTTTGGGCGGCGTTTGCCCTAAATCAACCCTCTTTTGAGCTCATTCACCCAAGAATATGGAGCTTAATTGCCCTGTTCAATCTCCATTATATTCACCGGAGTTTTATTTTTCCTTTTTGCCTAAAAACCAATGGAAAGCGAATGCCTTGGGCCATTGCCGGAAGTGCCCTACTGTTTAATCTGGTGAATGGTTCGGCCTTGGGCCTTACCTTTTCTCAGCCCCAGCTTCCCCTTCAAGATTCTACCTTATTTGCTTTGGGACTCGTTTTGTTTGTAGTGGGACAAGCCATCAACCTTTTCCATGATTATTATTTGATTTCTCTGCGGAAACCCGGAGAAACAGGGTACGTTTTGCCCGAGAAAGGACTTTTTCGCTGGCTTTGGGCACCTAATTTATGGGGAGAAATCATGGCTTGGGGCGGTTTCGCTTGCATGGGTGGAACGCTCGCCACCACCGCTTTTTTTGTCTGGACCGTAGCCAATTTGGTTCCCCGTGCCTTGGCCCACGCCAAATGGTATCGGGAAAAGTTTCCCCAAGCTGCACCGCGTTGGTTTTAACGCCTTTTTTATTCCAAACTTGCCTGTTACGTCAAAACCTTGGCTAATTTTGCCTTTAGATTTACACCATTGTGGCTACATACGAAGAATTTTTAAAGGATTACGCACTTTCGCATGAGGAAGTCGTTGTCATGACCGCTGAAAACAGGGCATTGGTTAGAAATTTACCTCCTGTTTTAGGTGCCCGCTTCATGGATACCGGTATTACGGAACAAACCATGATTGGTGCCGCCACCGGCCTGGCCCTTCGCGGAAGAAAACCCATTGTGCACGCTTTGGCGGCTTTTTTAACCATGCGCGCTTTTGAATTCGTACGTACCGATGTGGGCATTTCCGGCATGCCTGTAAAGTTGAGCAGTTTCGTCCCCGGATTTCTATCCGATGGAAATGGCCCCACCCACCAAGCCATCGAAGATGTGTCTTTGATGCGTGGTATTCCCGGCATGCAAGTCTTTTGTCCTTCGGATAATGACGATTTGTTGGCCATGATTGGCAAAATTTGGGATAGTCCTTATCCAAGTTATATTCGGGTAAATACCCGTCCGGCAGCGGTGAAACATACGACCCCTTTCGAAATCGGTAAAGCCGAAGTCCTGAAAGAAGGAAAGGATGTAACCTTGTTGGTGTATGGACTGTTGTTAGAACAAGCGGTCCGTACGGTAGAAGTATTGGAAGGGCAAGGCTTGTCCGTTGGACTGGTCAATCTGCGTTCCGTGTGGCCGATCGACGAAGAACTTATTGTTTCTTTGGCAAAATCCGGTCAACATCTGGTGACCATCGAAGATCATTTCCTCACTGGAGGTTTGTACTCTATTGTGAGTGAAATTTGTTTAAAGCACCGACTCGCACCTGCCGTAACGCCGATTGCATTGAAGCATAAGTGGTTTAAACCTGCCCTTTTACCCGATTTGCTTGCATATGAAGGATTTACCGGTGAGCAAATGGCCGCCACCGTTCTCCGAGCTATGGATAAAACGTTTGATGAAAGTGCCCTAAGTGGCATGGCCGTTGTTTCCAAAAATACCTTCGACGAATAATTTCCCCATGATTTTAGATACCCTTAGCCACTGGCATCAGTACCAAATGGATGTTCTTCCGGGATTGTCCTCCGCTTTTACTTGGCTCGAAGAGACCGATTTACAACAGATTAAGCCCGGACGTTATCCCATAGATGGGGATCATATTTTTGCTTTGGTATCCGATTATCAAACCAAAGATGGAGACGAAGGAAAGTGGGAAGCCCACGAAG
>CAZRHR010000100.1:0-6989 GCA_964599915.1 uncultured Candidatus Competibacteraceae bacterium
GGTGAGAGCAGCCATTGCCAAAAACGCCAAAGCAGAATTCGACGTGGTGTCTAACCCTGAATTCCTGCGTGAAGGTTTGGCCGTGGACGATTTCATGAAACCCGACCGCATTGTCATAGGTACCGAAAGCGAATCGGCCAAATTCCTTATGGCAGAACTCTATGCACCTTACGTGCGTCAGGGCAATCCCATCATTTTCATGGACATTCGTTCTGCTGAGCTCACCAAATATGCGGCCAACTCATTTTTAGCTACCAAAATCTCGTTTATGAACGAGGTAGCCCGACTTTGCGAAAAGTTAGGCGCCAATGTAGACCAAGTGCGCATTGGTATTGGAGCAGATGACCGGATTGGCAAACGGTTCCTTTTTCCCGGCTTAGGCTATGGTGGAAGCTGTTTTCCAAAAGATGTGCAGGCGTTGGTAAAAAGTGCCGGCGAGGCAAATTACGAATTCAAAATTCTTGAAGCCGTGTTGGCCGTTAATGCGGACCAACGGGCATTTTTCTTATCCAAAATTTTAGCTGGAGAAGGCGAGCACCTCGAAGGCAAGACCTTTGGCATTTGGGGATTAGCCTTTAAACCGGATACGGATGATATCCGTGAGGCGCCTGCCTTGTTCCTTATCGATGAGTTACTGAAAAGGGGGGCAACCCTCAAAGTATTTGACCCAGAAGCCATGCCTAATGTGCGCCAAAAATACGGAGACGCGCTTCATTACATGGAAGATCCCTACACGGCAGCCCAAGATGCCGATGCATTGATTGTCGCCACCGAATGGGGTGTTTTCCGTACACCAGATTTCGACCTTTTAGCCCAACAGCTTAAGAATAAGCGCATTTACGACGGACGTAACATTTATGGCCTGGATAAAATGAAATCTTTGGGATTCACCTATCACTCTATTGGCCGCGCGCCCATTGCCTAAACACATGGAAAAGAAAAAACGCATTCTCATCACAGGCGGCGCCGGATTTTTAGGCTCCCATCTCTGCGACTTCTTTTTGGACAAAGGCTATCAGGTCATTGCCATGGATAACCTTTGCACCGGAGATTTACGCAACATTGAACATCTTTTTCCAAATCCAGACTTTGAGTTTCACCACCATGATGTGTCCAAGTTTGTCCATGTGGCCGGTGAATTGCATTATATCCTTCATTTTGCCTCGCCCGCAAGCCCCATCGATTATTTAAAAATTCCCATTCAAACCCTAAAAGTGGGTTCACTTGGGACACATAACTTGTTGGGTCTTGCCAAAGCGAAAAATGCACGGATTCTAGTGGCTTCCACTTCGGAAGTTTACGGTGATCCTTTGGTCCATCCGCAGCCGGAATCTTATTGGGGCAATGTAAATCCTACAGGTTTACGCGGCGTGTATGATGAGGCCAAGCGTTTTCAGGAAGCCATGACCTTGGCGTATCACCGATACCATGGGCTTGAAACCCGTATTGTGCGAATTTTTAATACCTACGGGCCACGGATGCGACTAAATGACGGCCGTGCACTTCCCGCTTTTATCGGACAAGCTTTACGTGGTGAAGACATTACTGTGTTTGGGGATGGAACCCAAACCCGTTCTTTCTGCTACGTGTCAGACCTAATTGAAGGCATTTACCGACTGCTCATGAGCGATTATTCACAGCCGGTAAACATTGGAAACCCTCAAGAAATCACCATTGGAGAATTTGCAGAAGAAATTCGCTCTTTGGTGGGTGCAAATACCCGAATTGTATATAAACCTTTGCCGGAAGACGATCCAAAACAACGTCGCCCGGACATTTCCTTGGCTAAGAAGCTCCTAGATTGGGAACCTAAAGTGAACCGTCGGGATGGGTTAGATAAAACATTGGCCTATTTCAAATCTTTGCCGCCCAATTATTTATTCAAAGAAGTATGAGTGCTGCCTACATACATCCCACGGCCATCGTAGACGAAACCGCCGTATTGGGTGAACATACCAAAGTCTGGCATTTTTGTCATGTCATGAAGCAAGCCCGCATTGGCGAGCGTTGTGTATTAGGTCAAAATGTAATGGTAGGCCCAGGCGTTGTATTAGGCAACGGGGTTAAAGTACAGAACAATGTTTCCCTTTATACAGGTGTAGAAGTGGAAGACGATGTGTTTCTAGGTCCTTCTATGGTTTTTACTAACGTGTTTAATCCAAGAAGTGGCGTAGAACGAAAGGACCAGTTTCGCAAAACCTTTGTGAAAAAGGGTGTGACCATTGGAGCCAATGCCACCATAGTGTGTGGCATTACCCTTCATCCCTATGCATTTATTGGCGCAGGAAGCGTAGTAACCAAAGACGTTCCTTCGTATGCATTGGTGTATGGAAATCCGGCGAAACAGCATGGCTGGATGAGTGCCCATGGATGTGCCCTTAGTTTTGATGCCCAAGGCCAGGCCGTTTGTCCGGAATCCGGCGAAAAATATCAACTTATTCAAGGGCAAGTAATTCCCATTCAACCATGAGTGCAAGCAACAAAATACGTTTTGCCGTGGTAGGCATGGGGCATATTGGAAAACGCCATGCAACTCTTATTGGACAAAACCCTGATGCCGAATTGGTGGCGGTGGCAGATGTTCGGGATGTTGAAGAATTAGGCTGGACCGATGCACAAACGCCCTGTTTCTCCAGTTTAGAAGATTTATTGGCCAACGGCCCGGACTTTGATGTGCTCAACGTTTGCACGCCCAACGGTTTGCATGCAAGGCATTGCATCGCGGGTCTTGAAGCCGGCAAACATGTGGTTTGTGAAAAGCCCATGGCACTGTCCAAAGCAGATTGTGAAGAGGTGATTTATAAAGCTTTGCAGGTTTCTCGCCAAGTGTTCGTGGTCATGCAAAACCGGTATTCACCTCCTTCCAAATGGTTGAAACAAGTGGTCTCGGATAAAATCCTTGGCGACATCTTTTTAGTACAAGTCAACTGTTACTGGAACCGCGACCACCGCTATTACAAGCCCGGTGGTTGGAAAGGCACCAAAGACATGGATGGCGGGGTTTTGTTTACCCAATTCTCTCATTTTATCGATATCCTATACTGGGTTTTTGGAGACATCTCCAATATTCAAGCCCGTTTTGAAAACTTTAATCACCAGGATAATACTGATTTTGAAGATTCAGGCCTGGTGTCCTTTGAACTCATGAAAGGAGGGATGGGACTTTTGTCTTACACCACTTCCGTCTGGGATAAAAACTTAGAAAGCTCCATTACCGTAATTGGTAGCAAAGGTTCGCTCAAAGTAGGCGGACAATACATGGACAAAGTAGAATATTGCCACATCGACGGCTATACCATGCCGGAACTTGAACCCACTTTACCGCCCAACAACTACGGCCCATACATCGGGTCGGCCGCCAATCACCATTTTATCATTCAAAATGTGGTGGATACCTTACGGAACCGCCACTTCCCTTCTACCAACGCTTTAGAAGGGCTCAAAAATGTAGATATCATTGAACGCATATACGCTTTAAAACATGGGCATTTATAACGACCTTATCGAGAAAAAACAAACCCTTGCCGTCATTGGACTGGGGTATGTAGGCTTACCCATTGCATTGGAGTTTGCCAGAAAAATCAAGGTGATTGGCTTTGACATCAACGCGCAACGCGTAGACTTGATGCGCAACGGCATCGATCCTAGCAATGAATTGGAGGCCTCAGATTTCGAAGGCACGGACATTCATTTTACTGCGGATCCGGAGGAGTTAAAAGAAGCCACTTTCTTTATTGTGGCGGTTCCTACACCCATTGACCAATTCAATCAACCCGATTTAAAGCCCCTGATTGGTGCGTCCAAAACAGTGGGTGCAGCTTTGAAAAAGGGCGATTATGTAGTGTTTGAATCCACCGTGTATCCAGGTTGTACAGAAGAAGATTGTATTCCTGTCATGGAACAAGTGTCCGGACTTCAATTTAAGAAAGATTTTAAGGTCGGTTATTCTCCTGAGCGGATTAATCCCGGGGACAAAGAACATACCCTTGCCAAAATCATTAAAGTGGTGAGTGGTTGTGACCCGGAGTCTTCAGAAGAAATTGCTAAAGTCTATGAAATTGTAGTTGAAGCGGGTGTTCACCGTGCTTCTTCTATCAAAGTTGCAGAGGCGGCCAAAATCATTGAAAATACCCAGCGCGATTTGAACATCGCTTTAATGAATGAATTGTCCGTGATATTTAACCGCATGGGCATCAATACCTATGAAGTGTTGGAAGCCGCCGGAACCAAATGGAACTTCTTACGTTTTTCACCGGGTTTAGTTGGAGGCCATTGCATTGGTGTGGATCCCTATTATTTGACCCACAAATCTTCACAAATGGGTTATCATGCCCGTGTGATCACTTCCGGTAGGGAAATCAATGACTATATGGGCGCACACGTAGCCCGTCAGGTAATTAAAAAGGTGATTGCCTGCGGCAAGGACATTAAAAATGCCCGTATTTTGGTCATGGGAGCTACCTTCAAAGAAAACGTGACGGATATTCGGAATTCCAAAGTCAGTGACGTAGTAGAAGAACTAAAATCTTATAGCTGCGAAGTGGTGGTTACCGACCCATTTGCCGATCCCGAAGAGGTAAAGCATGAATATGGATTTTCTCTTTTACCTGAGCCTACAGGTCATTTCGATGCCGTTATTATTGCCGTGCCACATACCCCGTATTTGAATTTACCCGAAGCTTATTTCGAGCGACTTATGCCCAACCAAGGCATTCTGGCCGACCTCAAAGGTTTGTATCGGGGGAAAATTAAGAACCTTCAATACTGGTCACTCTAACCCTTATGGCGACTACCTGGAAAAAGAAAATTTTGATCACCGGCGGAGCCGGATTCATCGGGTCACATGTGGTCCGTCGGATGGTACAACAGTATCCCGATTATTTGATTTATAATCTGGATGCATTGACCTATGCCGGAAATCTGGAAAACCTCACCGACATTGAGAAATACCCCAATTATCGCTTTGAAAAAGGAGATATAAGGGATGCCGACATGGTCATGACCCTGTTTTCTCAAATGCAGTTCGATGGGGTCATTCACTTGGCCGCAGAATCACATGTGGATCGCTCCATTCTCGATCCCTTGGCTTTTGTGCATACCAATGTGCTTGGAACCTTGCATCTTTTGGAAGCCGCCAAACAGGTTTGGAAAGGACATTGGGAAGGCAAACTTTTTTATCATATTTCCACGGATGAAGTGTACGGCTCACTAGGCGATACAGGCTTGTTTGAAGAGACCACGCCTTATGATCCGCAAAGCCCTTATTCCGCTTCAAAAGCTTCTTCAGACCACATGGTACGCGCCTACGCCAATACCTATGGCATGCCTGTAGTCATTACCAATTGTTCTAACAACTACGGTCCCAACCAATTTCCGGAAAAGCTCATCCCATTGTTTATTCACAATATCCGCACAGGCAAGCCTTTGCCGGTTTATGGGGATGGAAATTACACCCGCGATTGGCTTTTCGTAGAGGACCATGCGGCTGCCATCGATTGTGTGTTTCATACCGGAAAAGTAGGAGAGACCTACAACATTGGCGGATGCAATGAGTGGAAAAACATCGATTTGATCCGTTTACTTTGCGTGATCATGGACGAAAAATTAGGACAGGCCCCCGGAACTTCCGCAGGGCTTATCACTTTTGTGAAAGATCGTCCCGGTCATGACCGGCGTTATGCCATTGATGCAAGTAAAATTCAGCGTGAACTGGGCTGGAACCCCTCGGTCACCTTTGAACAAGGTTTAGAAAAAACGGTTACTTGGTATTTAGACCAGCAAGATTGGTTGGATCGGGTAACCAGTGGGGCGTATCAGCAATATTATGAAACACAGTATCAAGGGCGTTAAACTTTGGTGGTTTGTTGGAGCCTTGTGGATGGGATGGTCATGTACACCCACTACTACTGAAATCCCCAAATCCCAAATGGTGGCGTTTGTGGATGTGTATCGCCATCGCGCCGATTCCTTTTTAGAGGCTGCTGCCCAAGCCCTTGAGAAAAATGACTCATTGGGCTTAGTGTTCGTGTCTCGCGACATGGAATCCATGGCCCTGCAAGCCCTTGACACCCTAAAGCGATTTTCAGCCCAGTCCGATTCTTCCGGTTATTTGCGTTACGCCACCCAGCATTTTGAAACCGTAAGTTTTGTCGGCGGCCGTCTTTTTCGTTCGTATTTAGACCTTTTTCAGCCCGAATTGCCAGAAAGCCGAGTCTTATCCATTGGAAAAATGAACGATTCTTTGGTGGATGTCTGGGAAAAGGAAAGCCGGATATTAGATTCCCTCCAGCCCATTTTTTTGCAGCCATCTGCTCAGCCCAAGTAGCCTGTTTTCTCTTTTGCAGGCGTTAGGAAAGCGGAGGTCTATTTCGTTGGTTGGCCTACAAAACAGATTGAAGTTTTACGCGCAAAACTGCTGGCATCTCAATGTGCCGTGTCCAAAGGGGCTGCTCGAGATGGTGAAGTCGAAGCGAAAACTGGGGCTACGCCCAACCCCTCCCCGTGGACAATCTACGCATCCGGCGTGAGACTACTCGGCCCTTAAGCGCATATATCCGATTAAAACGGCCTACAAGCCAAAATCAGCACCGAAAGGTAGCGTTCCCAAACAAATCCTGAACCACCGAAGTCACCATCGGAGTCGAGAACGTTGGCTGAGCGTAGCCGAAGCCAAAGTGCCCCCCAAACGTTGACTGAGCGTATCCAAAGTCGGTGGCTGAGCGTAGCCTAAGCCCCATTCCCCTTCCGGTACTCCGCCCCACCTTCTCAATCAGGGTTCCCTTTCTTTGTTTACTTTCTTTGGGCAAGCCAAGAAAGTAAAAGCCAGCCCGGCTTGAGGGCGTATGAGATGGAAAAGAGTTGACTTCGCGAAGCGGCCAAAGAAGCAAATCCACCAACCAAATCCTGAACCACCGAAGTCACCATCGGAGTCGTTCCCTGATTCCGTAGCGTAGGAAGGGAAGGCGTAAAGAAATGGCGAAGCCCTGGAG
>CAZRHR010000101.1:0-6861 GCA_964599915.1 uncultured Candidatus Competibacteraceae bacterium
ACGAAGGGGGAGCGGAAAACTTCCGCTCCTTTATTTTTTATCGGACACTAGTGATCTAAAATATAAAGTTCACGCGAAGTGACTGTTGAAACTTGCCCCTAAAGGTATATACCCCGACACCCCTCCCACCCCACCAAATCAATAAATTCTCTTTGCCCTTTTCCAAAAACACCTTTCACCAAACGCTGGAATTCAATGGAAATGCTTGGACTGAACTCGCCGAAGACTTTAGGCTGAGCACGCCGAAGTCTTTAGGCTGAGCTAGCCGAAGTCTTTAGGCTGAGCCCGCCGAAGCCCCCCTACCCTGTCACGGCCATTTCAGCCATTTCCCAAAACGGTGCTTTCCATTGGGCATCTGCATGTCTATGGCGTACACGCCGGGTGCCCACGTCTGGGTGTCAACCCGCATCCACGTTTGATGCGTCGGGTGCTGTCGCAACATAATCTGGCCTTGCAGGTTGGCGATGGTAATTTCTGCAAGGGCTAAATCTTGTACTTCGGGAAAATGGAGGTAAAAAAAGTCGGAAGAGGGATTGGGAAAAATGCGGATTTGCCCATCGATTTGGGCATAGTCGGGGGCGCAAAAATCATAGGCCACCCTGTCGTTAAAGGTGCCACCTTGAAATAAAGTGTCGCCCTCGCTGTCCATCATCACAAACCAACCCTCGCCAAAATCGCAACACATCCCATCGGACGAGGCATCTAAGGCGATAAATTGATAACAACCTGTGGGTAAACAAAGGGATTTTTCGGTCAAAGTTTCGGGATCGCCAAGGGCAGGCTGGGCAAAAAGTAAGGTGCCATCACTTTGGCGAATCTCCCAACCGGTTTCCTCCGGATAGGCATCGGAAAAAACTTGCAGCTGGTAGGGATGGCCGTTGATCACGGAAAAGCTACGGGAAAAAGTGTTGTTGGGACTATAAGCATCGGGCTGTTGATTCACCGAAAGGACTTCAACTTCCAATAGATAATCGCCTGCCGATTCGGGCATGATATCTCCTATGGGCAAGGTGGCCGATTCCATAAATCCGAGGTTGGGCGTTAAACCCAAAGTGGCGCGTGGCGCTCCATTGATCTTCAGGGTGATTTGTAATTGCTGTATCACGGAAGAACCATGGTTGGTAAAGCGAAGAATGGGCGTGGGTTGGTTGCAGTTCAAAAGATCCAGTCCATCAATGCCGGTGATGGCCACATCATGCTGGAAAGAGGGCACATTGAGAAATTTTCCGGCAAGGGTATCTACCCCGGATTGCAGGGGATCCAGCCAATCGGAAAGTCGGTTTCCGGGTCCGGCGCCTTCCCACGAAATGGAAAAGCGTCCATAATAATCTTGCAGGTTATTGGAACAGGAGGCCAAGCCGCCCCTGAGCTGGCCAATGATTTGTTGCCTTGGGTTAAAAAGTGCTCCGCCGCTGCTGCCGCCTTCGGTGGTTCCAATGTCCCAATCCAAGACTTTCCAATAAGTTTGGCCGGTGTCCGGCATGGGCAGATAGCCGGAAATTTCGGGGGCGTCTAAGTCGTGGGAAATTTTCATTACATCGCCCCTGGGATGATGCAAGGTGGTGGTGGCCTCGGGCACTTCACCCGTTTTATCCCATCCGGCCCAAAACGCACCCCAAGAAACCGGTGGGGCTTGACTTAAACGTGCTAAAGTGACATCGGAAGAAGGTGCGTTCACCAGAATCTGACAACCTTGGACTACTTTGTCTAAAGCTCCTTCGCTTCCCCCGCAATCGTTTCGGGTATATTGAAAAGCAAACAGGGAATTGGTGGCAGTATTGCAATGCCTGGCGGTGAGTACATAAGGCTCGCCATTTTCAGAGGTATTATTTATTAGGGTTCCGGTACATTTGCGCTGGTTGTTGTTGGTCAAAACCATCACAATGGCTTTGGAAACGGACGTCCAGGCTTGTCCGGGTGGGCAAACCACATCTTGGTTACAAGCGCCGGATGCCCCGAAACTTTTATCCCAGAAACCGGCGTCGAACACATGCACGATGGATGCCGGTCTCACGACACTTTTCCCCAATGCGGTAGCGGGTTCTTGAAGAATGACCCAAATGGAGTCTCCGGGAATTGGAAAAGTAGCAAAAGCGTTTGGATGGGAAACATGTTCTTTTGAAAATCCGCCCAAGATTTCTTGGCCGTTTCCTATCCATGCGGTGGCGCCTTCTACGAGAAAAAACTCAGAAAAATTAATGCCCAGACCTATCGCATTTTCAGCATAAAACAGTTTGGCGCGATAACGAAATCCTGCGTGGGTTTCGGGAAGAATCTGCCATGCGGTTTCCGGATTCACCTCCACTGCCCAGCCGAAGCGAAAAGGAACCCCTTGGCTTTGTTCAATTTCTCCGGCGGCCAACAAAGAATCCAAAGGAATGGGACTCAGAGCTATGGCAACTTCAGGCAAGGCAGCCAAAGCCTGGTGGGGTATGCTTTCTCCCCGACCCAATTGTGCCATGGCCAAGCCGATGGTCCACCAAAAACAAAAAATCAAAAACCAAATGCGCATAGGTAAAAGTACAAAAACCTTAGGGTCCATCCTAACAGCTGATGTGAAACCAAAGTCAAAACCAAAGGCTTCTTCCCCATGGCCATGGACTAAAACTTTGAAAACGCGAACTGGGCAAAATAAAAACAGCATGAACAAGGAAGATGTCTTAGATTTTCAGCGCAATGGCTGACCGTAAAAACAAGGCAAAGTCAAAAAGAAAATTTTTTCAACCAAGCGAAAATGTCCGCCAAACTTGATTTCACGGAGGTTTAATGCCGAAACTTTGAATTTTAACATTTATTTAAGACGTTTTAAGTTCATTTTAGAATTGAATTCTGCTTACTTTAGCTGAATATGTCCCTACTTAAACCATGATCCCACGCCTCCTTAAGGTCTGGATGTTATTGCTTTCGTTGCTTTTCGTGGAAAAAGCGACGGGACAAAATTTTACTCAGCTCAACAATTGCCCGAACCTGAATTTTAGCATGGGTAATTTCACCAATTGGGTGGGAAGAACGGGTACTTGCTGTCCCATCACTTTACCCACAGTGGGGATTGTCAATGGCAGACATACGATTATGACGCCGGGAAATGATCCATTTATCGGTGCACTCCCCAGAATACCTGTGGGTTACACAAGGTCGGCAAGACTGGGGAATGATGCCGTATCTTACCCAGGAAGTGGTCCAGTTGCAAGCGCTCCTCCCTCTTTTGCAGAAGGGTTATCCTACACATATACAGTAACACCCAGTACCGCATTGTTTGAATACAACTTTGCTGTGGTGTTGGAGGATCCTGGTCATTTACCCTCTGAGCAACCAAGATTTGAATTGGAGGTTGTTGATGGAAACGGTACCAACATTCCTTGCACCTTTTACCAAGTGACCCCGGCCAGCGGGGTACCGGGTTTTCAAACAGTCCTAGTGGGTCCATCTTGGAATAGACGTACAATTCGTTGGAGAAACTGGACCAAAGTCGGGGTAGATTTAACGGGCTATATTGGGCAAACCGTGACCATTAATGCCAGAACAGGAGACTGCCATTTAAAAGGACATTTTGGGTATGCCTACCTCGTGGCCTCCTGTAAACCCATTGAAATTGCGGTAAAATTTTGTCCGGGAAGTACACAAGCCCAATTGATTGCGCCAGAAGGTTTCGACACCTATGAATGGAGGCAACAAGGAAGTCCTACTGTGATTGGGAATAGCCAAGTGTTGATTTTGAACAATCCCACGGCCGCTTCAGTGTACACTGTAACCATCACCTCCGTAACAGGTTGTACGGCCACCTTGACCGCTACCGTAAGCCCTGTGGTAATGCAACCAGGCTTTTCCGTCAATTTTGGTTGCAACCAAACCGTACAATTTACGGACCAGACTACGGTGCAAAATGGTACCATTGGATCATGGGATTGGAACTTTGGGGATGGCAATACCTCTACTTTACAAAACCCTACGCATACCTATGCCAACCCGGGAACCTACAATGTAAAATTAGTGACGACCTCCACAGGCGGATGTGCTGATTCTATAGTCATTCCCATTACCGTAGATACAGATCCGGTGGCTAACTTTTTCCAGCCACCCAGTTGTGGACTTAATTTTACCCCTGTAAACAATTCCTCTTTTCAGGGGAATCCTCCGAATGGATGTACTTTCAACTGGAATTTTGGCAATGGAACCACTTCAAACTTAGAAAATCCAAGCATTCAGTACGGGTCGTATGGAAGCTATAATGTGTCCTTGGTGGTGACGGCTCCAAATGGTTGTAGAGATACCATGACCCAAACCATTGCATTAAATGCCATTCCCAATGTACAGTTTTCGGCACCCAATGTTTGTGAAGGCAACCCTGTCAATTTTTCCAATTCTTCTTCTGCTCCATTTACCTCTATTTCTCAATATCAATGGAGTTTCGGGGACGGCGCCACCTCATCTACGGTAAGTCCGACTCACCTTTACGCTGCCCCGGGTGCTTATCCAGTAAGCCTCATCGCCACTACTATGCAGGGATGTTCAGATACCCAAACTACACAAATTGTAGTTCATCCCAAACCTATAGCTTCTGTTAATCCCACTTCTATCTTATGTCATGGCCAAGCAAATGGGCAGATTGACCTCACCGTTCAATCAGGAACACCCACTTATCAATACCAATGGAACAATGGGGCATCTAGCGAAGATTTGACCAATTTGGTTCCTGGCAATTATCAAGTGATTGTAACCGACGGACAAGGTTGTAAAGACACTGCAGCCGCAACCATTTCTCAACCAGCTGCGCCCTTGGCCCTTTCCTCACAAAATACCGATGTGGCTTGTTTCGGAAACAGCACTGGAGCAGTGAATTTAACGGTGACCGGAGGAACCACTTTTACCAATGGCACACCATACACCTACCTGTGGAGTAATGGCGCAACCACCGAAGACCTGAGCAATATTCCTGCCGGCGCGTACTCCGTCACCGTGACCGATGCCAACAATTGTACGGCCACATTGAATGTCAATATTTCACAACCTGCCGCAGCGCTTGCACTTTCCTCCTTAAACACCGACGTAGCTTGTTTCGGAAACAGCACCGGAGCCATTGACCTTACCGTGACGGGAGGAACCAGTTTTACCAATGGAAATCCTTATACCTATTTGTGGAACAATGGAACCACCACCCAGGACCTGAATAACATTCCCGCCGGTGCCTATTCGGTGACCGTGACCGATGCCAACAATTGCACCGCCACCCTAAACGCAAATATTGCACAACCCGCGGCGGCGCTTACCCTTGCTTCTCAAAATACCAACGTGGCTTGTTTCGGAAATGCGAGTGGGGCCATTGACCTTACCGTAACCGGAGGAACCATTTTTACCAATGGCGCACCTTACATTTATTTGTGGAATAATGGGGCCACAACGGAAGACCTGAGTAATATTACATCGGGTGCTTATTCCGTCACCGTCACTGATGCCAACAACTGTACCGCCACACTCAATGCCAATATTTCGCAACCTGCAGCTGCACTTGCCCTTTCCTCACAAAATACCGACGTGGCTTGTTTCGGAAACAGCACCGGAGCGGTGGACCTTACGGTAACAGGTGGAACCAGTTTTACCAATGGGGCGCCCTATTCCTACCTTTGGAATAATGGCACGGTCACCGAAGACCTGAGTAACATTCCTGCCGGCGCCTACTCCGTCACCGTCACCGATGCCAATAATTGTACCGCCACGCTCAACGCCAACATTGCGCAGCCCGCCAACGGACTTACACTTTCTTCCCAAGTCACCGATGTAGCGTGTTTCGGAAACAGCACCGGCGCCATTGATTTGACCGTGACGGGAGGAACGCCCTTTACCAACGGCGCACCTTACACCTACCTTTGGAGCAATGGCGCCACCACCGAAGATTTGAACAATGTGGCCGCCGGCGCTTATTCCGTGACCGTGAGTGACAACAGCGGATGTACTGCGAATTTGAACGCCACCATCAATCAACCAGCGGCGGCACTTACCCTTTCTTCTCAAAATACCAACGTGGCTTGTTTCGGAAATGCGAGTGGGGCCATTGACCTTACCGTAACCGGAGGAACCATTTTTACCAATGGCGCACCTTACATTTATTTGTGGAATAATGGGGCCACAACGGAAGACCTGAGTAATATTACATCGGGTGCTTATTCCGTCACCGTCACTGATGCCAACAACTGTACCGCCACACTCAATGCCAATATTTCGCAACCTGCAGCTGCACTTGCCCTTTCCTCACAAAATACCGACGTGGCTTGTTTCGGAAACAGCACCGGAGCGGTGGACCTTACGGTAACAGGTGGAACCAGTTTTACCAATGGGGCGCCCTATTCCTACCTTTGGAATAATGGCACGGTCACCGAAGACCTGAGTAACATTCCTGCCGGCGCCTACTCCGTCACCGTCACCGATGCCAATAATTGTACCGCCACGCTCAACGCCAACATTGCGCAGCCCGCCAACGGACTTACACTTTCTTCCCAAGTCACCGATGTAGCGTGTTTCGGAAACAGCACCGGCGCCATTGATTTGACCGTGACGGGAGGAACGCCCTTTACCAACGGCGCACCTTACACCTACCTTTGGAGCAATGGCGCCACCACCGAAGATTTGAACAATGTGGCCGCCGGCGCTTATTCCGTGACCGTGAGTGACAACAGCGGATGTACTGCGAATTTGAACGCCACCATCAATCAACCAGCGGCGGCACTTACCCTTTCTTCTCAAAATACCAACGTGGCTTGTTTCGGAAATGCGAGTGGGGCCATTGACCTTACCGTAACCGGAGGAACCAGTTTTACCAATGGAAATCCTTACACCTACGTCTGGAACAACGGGGCTAACACCGAA
>CAZRHR010000102.1:0-6798 GCA_964599915.1 uncultured Candidatus Competibacteraceae bacterium
AGAAGTGCGGTCTTGGACCATCCATAAAGGGATGTCTGCACCGGAAGCGGCCGGCGTGATTCATTCGGATTTCCAGAAAGGATTTATTCGGGCAGAGGTTATTGGTTACCAGGACTATGTAAAATATGGCTCAGAATCGGCCGTTAAAGATGCCGGAAAGCTTCGCGTAGAGGGCAAAGAATATATTGTGGCGGATGGCGATGTGATGCATTTCCGCTTCAACGTATGAGCCGCATGCAAGTGACGCATGTGCAGGTCCAACGTACGGCAAGGGTGTATCAACTTTTGCCTGTACAAGGTCCGCCCAAGCAAATTTGGTTGGTTTTACATGGATATGGCCAATTGGCCGAAGGGTTTTTAGCTTCCTTTGAGCTGCCGGTTTTTTCAGAAGATGTAGTGGTAGCACCGGAAGCTTTGAGTCGTTTTTACACACGGGGCGGCAGCGGTCCGGTGGGTGCAACCTGGATGACCAAGGAAGATCGAACTGCGGACATCGCAGATTATCTGCTGTATTTAGGAAACCTTTGTCATCAATTACAAGCCACTTATCCGGAAACCCCCATTTACCTGCTGGGATTTTCACAAGGTGCGGCCACGGCAGGACGATTGGCGGCAGCGCTTCCCGGCGTTTTTACCCGGTTGTTTTTATGGGCGGGCGTTTTCCCTCCCGACCTTTCCATGGACGATTTTACGCATTGGCCACCTACCCTACTCATTCGAGGCGACGAAGACCCCATGCTCTCTGAAGAACAGGTGAGGTCAGACCTGCAAGTCTTAAAAGAAAAAGGGTTACCTGTGAGCAGATTATCCTTTTCCGGCGGACATGCTTTGGAAGAAAAGGTGTTGACACAACTGCGAAAGCAATGTGGTTAAGGGCAACATGGAGGGCGGAATTTTCTAAGAAATCTACCTTATCTTTAGCATAATAAGCAGGTGAAAAAAATTGATTTGAACTGAAATCCGGGAGATGGACTTAGAGGTTTTTTCAAATATTAATAAAATCATTGAGCGAGACAGTAAAAACACTACGTATAAGTTTGCCCTTTTGCGCGGCGTCATTGATATTATTCAAGATAACTCACCGTTTATACAAGTAACAGAGAATCAAGTAAGCATCCCCATGGGATTACTTATTGAAAAGTGGATGCTGTATTACTATCCCATCTTTCAAAGTCAGATTCCACAGATTCATGGAAAAGACCGCCAACTTGCGTTTGCCTTTAGTTTTCAGAAGCTCATTCAACCTTATGAACACCGTGGTGGATTTTCTGCTTTTTACAATGACTTGAAAAACAAAGGCATACCGAAGGATATACAACCTCTTTTCTACCAACTATCCAAAAGTATCCGGGATACCATCGTAAAAATGCCGATGAAATTTATTGGCCAATCCATTTCTAAAAGTCATTATTCTATTTTTTCCTTTGAACCTTCTCCTTTGAAAAGCAAGAGCATTGCAGGAATGGCGGACTTGATCCTGCATTTTGGCACCTTTCACATTCCACTTTCTTATTATGAAGCCTTTAAAGTGTTAGGCAACTTCATCAACGGCCAAGATTCTATTTTATTCAAGTGGGCCGAATTTTCGGCTCAAGCCTCTCAGCAATCCTTTTCCGTTCATCAGGTGTTGGATGAAGTGTTGAAAAGTCCCATCACACTTAGAGAAATTGCGGAGTCCAAAAAATTATACAAAGCGCTTCTGCAAAAAGAAGGCACCGTGTATTGTGTTTGGACGGGTAAAAAAATAGCCCAATACGACATAGACCACCTCATACCCTTTTCCATTTGGAAAAATAATGATTTGTGGAATTTACTTCCTTCAGACCCAAGAATAAACCAACAGAAAAAGGATAGTATTCCCACGCCAAACCTCATAGAAAAGCGGAAAGATTTGATTTTGAACTACTGGGGTAAAATATATGACCACCAACCGGATCGATTTACCAAGGAAATACAAACCAGTTTACTTGGTCACAAGCCCTCTCATACTTGGTCCACTGAAGGAATAAATCAGTTAAAAGACAATTGCCATTACCTGATTGAAAGCCGAGGTTTTGAGCAATGGGAGTGGAAAAGTTAGACGATACATCATCGAAATAAAATTACATCCTCAACCCAAAAATCACCAGATATGGAATTAAATCAACCTTGTCCTTTTTGCACCCTTGATGCCAGCAGGACATTGATCGCTTTCAACGAAACAGCGTTTGCCATTTATGATATTTTTCCTGTCAATCCCGGCCATGCGCTCATTATCCCGAAAAGGCATACCGCCAATTATTTTGACCTAACTCCAGAAGAGCAAGCGGCATGTTTTGAACTTTTAAATCAGGTAAAAGAGAAAGTAACGGACACCTTTGAACCCCAAGGTTTCAATGTAGGCATCAATGTAGGAGCCACGGCAGGTCAAACCGTTCCGCATGTGCACATCCACCTTATTCCTCGATACACCGGTGATGTAATGAAACCTAGAGGAGGTGTGCGAGGTGTAATTCCACACAAACAGACCTATTGAATTTTTAGTTCGAGATTTCTGATTGACTCACAAGCAACACCCCGAAATGCACATCAGGGACCATTTTAATATTCTCTTTAAACCAATCGGAAAGGTCACTTGGTAAGGTCTCTATCATTTAAGTAATCTCTATTTTCCATCGCCAGCCGCTGATCTATCATAATTTCATAGTCATCTTTGACTTTTGTCATTCCGGGTTTTAATTGAACACTTAAAATTTTACTTTCCAATTTTTCATTGGTCGTGGTCGAAAAAATAATCACCAAAAGATAATCCATCGAAACCTAATGTCTCTGCGCCACCCATGCTATATTCCAGCCCAAAACCCCTACCTTAGCAAGCGTTAACCATTACGCTTTATGGCGGATCCGCTGCTACAACTCTGGAAAAAACCTTCCCTTTGGGTACCCCCACTTTTACTGGGCATTGGCGTTTTTGCCTTCTTGTATTTCTTCACTGCCATGGCATGGATGCTGTTTCTTGGTTTTATCCTTTCGCTGGTGGCGCGTCCCATTTTCGATGTATTGGGGCATTGGCCCAAGGGAAAATGGGCCGTTGGGAAAAGCATGAAGGCAGGTTTGGCCATCCTGACTTTCTGGCTCCTGCTGGCCGGCTTGGTTCTGCTGGTTGGCCCAACGGTTCAGCAACAAATCACGGCTTTGGGCAACACAGACATGGAACAGCTTTCCGCCACTTTACAAACCGCTTTTCACGACCTTGAAACCTGGATGGTACAACAAGGATGGTTGGTTCAAAATTCAACGGAAGCGGATACTCATTCTCCCCTGACTGAGGCATTAATGACACAATGGGAGCAATTTTGGAAGTCCCTAAAGGTGATGGACCTCATTACGCCTGCTTTAGATGCCTTCTCTTCTACCTTCGCTATTTTTTTTGGCAGCCTTTTTTCTGCTTTTTTTTTACTGCGCGACCGAACCTTGTTTTTGGAAAAAGCCCTGCAACTTATGCCTCGTTCCTGGCATGAACATGTTTGGAACGTACTCATAGAAACACGAAAAACTTTGTCACGATACTTTTTAGGGCTTGGTTTTGAAGTGCTTTTGGTGGCCATCATGACCACCTTGGGTTTATGGTTGGTCGGGCTAAATTTTTCCATGGCGCTCACCCTAGGAACCATTACAGGCATCCTGAATCTGATTCCTTATCTGGGCCCTTTATTGGGATTTTTGGTTGGCGCCATGCTCACCTTGGCCACACAGTTGCATTTACCCTTTGATACGGACATCCTTCCGCTACTGCTTAAAATGTCCGGGGTGTATGTGACGGTTCAACTTATCGACAATTTTGCCTTACAGCCTTGGATTTACAGCGATTCTGTGGCGGCACATCCACTTGAAATTTTTATGGTCATTGTGGCGGGAGGCATCCTGGGAGGAATTCCAGGAATGATGCTTGCTGTGCCCGTGTACACCATGGTTCGTCTTGTGGTGCGTCGTTTGTACGACATTTTTAGAATCCTCTACCGCAATGCCCATGTCAAGACCTCCTGACATTGCGGTGGCGGTGCTGCATTGGGGCCTTGGCCATGCCACACGCAGTGCACAATTCATCACTGAACTGGAAAAATTAGGGTTTCACCCCTTACTGGTTTCTTCCGGTGCGGCGCTGGAATGGCTCAGCGCCAGGTTTCCTCACCTACCCACTGAATCACTAACCGACCCGGATATTCAATATGGAAAACATGGGCCTGACCTTTGGTGGCGGTTGCTTCGCAAAGGACCGGCCTTCTTTCGTCGGATACAAGAAGAAAAACAGCGGGCAATAATCCTTTTCGACCGATATCCAAGTTTACAGGCCTGCATTTCAGACCATTGTCTAGGATTTTATGCGCCGGAAAAACCCAGTATTTTGCTGGCACACCAATTGAATTTACCCGTTCGCCTGCCCGGAATTCAGGCTTTTTATAAAACCATGTTGCGTCCTTTTCACCAAATTTGGGTACCGGATGTGGCGGAAGAACCTACTTGGTCAGGGAAACTTAGCCATCCCTCGCCATGTCCCGAAAAAACCAAATACATAGGCCTGCTTCCCCACTTTCAAGAAACGCTGGGTGAAGCGAAACATATCCTGATCTTATTGTCGGGGCCTGAACCCCAGCGCAGTCTTCTTGAAAAAGCATTGGTGGCGCACTGGCCGGCAGACATGGAATATCCGGCATGTTGCATTCGTGGAACCACAAAGCCTGCCACTACAAACTTTCCGGCCCATTGGAAAATCTTGAACCGCGCCTCCACAGAAGAGGTCAAAAAAGCGATTCGGCATGCCTCCGGCGTGGTAGCGCGTAATGGATATACAACCCTGATGGATTTGGCTTACACGCCCTTACCCGTTCTTTTTATACCAACACCCGGACAACCGGAACAACAATATTTGGCGGGTTTACATGGCGACAAACCCTTTTGGACGCACATGCAACAAGCACAAATTAATCAAGCGATTTTAAAAAATTGGTTGGAAAAATGCCCTGTAAGTCGTGCAGACCATCCTGCTCCCAACTTTTCCCTAGGGCACATTGGGCATTTCCTTAAGGAATTAGGCGTTCAGCCAACGTAGCAAAGTAAAAAGGATCATCAAATCCCAAGGCAACCTTTGACCTAGAGTCTTTTTTCCTAATTTTTTTAAAAATCCAAAGGGTTGAAAAAACCTTTATGAACTCTCTTACCTTTGTTCTAAATATGTTAGAGCCAAATAATAAAATGAAAGGCACACCTCGGTTTGTGGTGATAGCGCCTATTTTGATTGCCATTTCGCTGATTGTGGGGATGTTTTTGGGGCAGTTTCTTCATTTTAGCTTTCAAGAAACGTCCGGGCCCATGTTCACCCTTACGCCCAAAGACAATAAATTGGCGAAGATTCTTTCGCTAATCGAGGCAGATTATGTGGATACGGTAGACATGGACCTCCTCACCAACCAAGCCATTACGGCACTTTTGGAGGGTTTGGATCCCCACTCGTATTACACACCACCTGCCGATAAAATCGCCTTGGACGAAGAAATTAGCGGCTCATTTGATGGCATTGGGATTGAATTTAACATGGTCAACGACACCATTGTAGTGCTTTCGGCACTTTCCGGCGGACCGGCCGAAGCGGTGGGATTGAGAAGTGGCGATAGAATTGTAGAAATTGAGGGAAAAACCGTCGCAGGAAATAAAACGCCCCAAGACCAAATTGTAAAAAAACTGAGGGGAAAAAAGGGGACCAAGGTGTCCATAGGCATCCAACGGCGGGGACAAGAAAACCTGCTGCCCTTTACCATCACACGTGATAAAATTCCTTTATATACAGTGGAAGCAGCCTATATGATGCCTTACGAAACCGGCTACATCAGGCTTGGACGATTCGGAGAAAAGTCTGCACAGGAAGTGGAAAAAGCACTCAAAAAATTGAATAAACAAGGCATGCGAAGGCTGGTGTTCGACCTACGTGGAAATCCGGGCGGGATGCTTACCGCCTCCATTGACATTGCCGACATGTTTTTGCCCGATGGACAACTCATCACTTATACCGAAGGGCGCTCTAGAAGTAGAAAAAGTTACCATGCCTATCCGGATGGATTGTTTGAAACCGGCCCTTTAGCCATTTTGATCGACGAAGGCTCGGCTTCCGCTTCGGAAATTGTCTCTGGCGCAGTGCAAGACAACGACCGTGGCATCGTGATTGGGCGCAGGTCATTTGGAAAAGGATTGGTGCAGGAAGTATTCGAATTGTCCGACGGTTCCGGTCTTGCACTTACGGTGGCGAGGTATTACACCCCAAGCGGAAGGAGCATTCAGCGTCCCTATGCAGATGGCGCAGAAGCGTATTATCAGGAGGCGTATCACGATTTGCGCAACGGAGGCATTCCGGATTCTTCAGCCTATCCGGATTCACTCAAGTATGAAACCATATACAAGCGGCGAACCGTCTACGGCGGCGGTGGCATTACCCCAGACGTATTGATTCCATTGGACACCCTTCCTTTTACAAAATTCTTTGAGCAAGCCTTCAACCTCGGTCTGGTCTATGACTTTGCTTTTGATTTTGCGGATAGAAACAGAGAGGCATGGAAGAAAAAATATCCAAATGGACAGGGATTTGCCTTGGATGGCGCCATGGAACCACTCATCTTTAGTCAATTCTTATCCTTTTGCCGGGAAAAGGGTGTAACGACACCGCCCGCCCAAGTACAACGCTCCAAGTCACTTTTAATTAATCGCCTCAAAGCTTCCATTGGCAGAAACATTTGGGGAAGTGAAATCTACTCCAAAATTTTAGGCACC
>CAZRHR010000103.1:0-6684 GCA_964599915.1 uncultured Candidatus Competibacteraceae bacterium
AAACCAACGAGAAAATACCTTTTTAAAGATTAATTAACCCCAACTTTTATCTTTGACCCATGGACATGTTTTCGGATGAATGGTTTATGCGAGAAGCTTTGCGGGAAGCCGTGAAAGCCGCTGAAAAAGGTGAAGTGCCTGTGGGTGCCGTGGTGGCTGCCGGACACACCATTATTGCGCGTGGACACAACCTCACTGAAACGCTTAATGATGTCACCGCCCATGCAGAAATGCAAGTCATCACTTCCGCCAGCCATGCCATTGGCTCCAAATTTTTACAGGATACCGTTTTATACGTAACCTTGGAACCTTGTCTCATGTGCGCAGGTGCACTGCGATGGGCCCGGTGTAAAAGAATAGTCTTCGGCGCATACGACCAGAAATATGGATTCACCTCTTCCACCGGAATCCTAGATCATATCGACGTAGTGGGAGGTGTGATGGAAGCCGATTGTAGCCGATTGCTCACGGATTTTTTCCGGGCCAAAAGAGGCCAATAATTTCATTTTACTTTATGGGCCAATTGTTGGGCGCGCCAACGACTTAGCCAAAATCCCAGCCCATGTCTGGGCTCTCGCAATGCACCGGTAAAGGGTTGGCCAAGGCGCAAATAATGCTTTTTAAAATAGGAAGGCATGATTCCCCAAGTGCGGGCAAATGTGGCTCTTCCATTATTCATGGGGCTTCGACCGGTGGTTTTGGAACCAAAATGATAGACCCGTGCCGCACCTACGCCTTGAAACCAACGCACTCCGGTCGTCCAAATTTTCATGGAAAGATCCGGGTCGGAATAATTGCCGGGGAAATATGCCTCGGTGTATCCACCTACTTCATCCCATAATTTGCGATGCATAAGGCTGGGGGGCCAGCTGGCGCCACTCCAATCTGGAAATGACAACTGGGTGTAAGAGGCCAAAAGCTCCGCTTCCCGAAAACTTTGGGGGTCTTGCCCAAATGGCGCGGGCGCAATCACACACGGATTTCCTGTACGTTGAGGCTCCAATAAGGTGGCCGATATATACCAACGATGATCCGGACGCTGCATGGCTGCGGCTAACAAATGGATGTCCCATTCAGGCAGCACAAACATGTCGTCATTTAAATACAGCAAATAATCCGTGGTGGCCTTGGCGGCCAACTGATTCAAGGCTGCGCAAACACCTACATTATCAGGGGAATGGATATATGAAATGCCTTCCTGCTGCAACCAGTCCAACGTTCCATCTGTGCCTTCATTTACAAATACCAGCAGTTCATGGTCCACGGCATTATGTTGCCGTAAACTGCGAATACAAAGTTTTAAATAATCCAAGTTGTTCCAAGTGGGAATGAGGATGGAACAACGCGGCCATTTATTCATCGCCAGGTTCTGTTTCCATGGATGGGTCGATGCTTTCTACCTCATCCATGCGGATGGTGAAATCAGGCGATAAAATTTGTTGATAGCGCTTGGTATCCAACAAAATCTTAACCGCTTCGCGGACCTCCGGATCATCCGTGATTTCTGAGGCAATGCGTCCCTTTCTATAATAATACCTTGCGACAATTTCCAACCTCAACAACCGCTCAATCTCGGAACGAAAAGTCAAAACATCTTCCTTCTTGATGGTTCGCTTTTTGGCGGTAAGGGTATTAAATTCGGCTTCTATCTGACTAAAATACTGCTCTTTGGTGGCCGTTTCCTTAAAACGCTCCAGCATTTTTTCGCTTTCCGTGGTATAGTCGTATTTCTTATCCGAAATAAAGGTAAGGAAGTCTTGATAATCCTTTTCGGTGAGCTGAAACTGTTCTGCTGCTACAATGGACGCATTGGCGAGACGGTAGCGGTTGGCAAAATCGAAAATCAGGTCATTGTTCATCAAGGCACGCACTACGTTGGCCATGCGTTGTGGTTTCACAGATACATCCGGATAAACCCCAATGCCGTCGTACACTTTCCGTCCGATCCTGGTTTTAAATTCCTTTCTCAAGCTATCCGGCACGGGAGCCACAGAACCATCGGGGCGGCGCTGCTTGTAATCCAAAGCCTGAATGCACCTGCCGGATGGAATGTAGTATTTTGAAGTAGTAATTTTAAGTTGGGCGTTATACACCAACGGACGCGTGGTTTGCACCAATCCTTTCCCAAAGGTTTTTTGTCCTAAAACCACCCCACGGTCCAAGTCCTGAATGGTACCTGACACAATTTCTGAAGCAGAAGCAGAACCACGGTTCACTAACACCACCAGGGCCATTGAGGTGTCGAGGGCGGGTAAAGTGGTGCGGTAGGTGCGGTTAAATTCTTGCACTTTTCCTCGGGTGGTTACCACCGGCTGCCCACGATCTACAAATACGTTGACCACATGAATGGCTTCTCTGAGCAATCCACCGGGGTTGCCTCTCAAATCCAAAATAACACCTTTTAGGGCGCCTTGACCCTTGAGTTTTTCCAACGCTTCCCGGACTTCACCACCGGCATTTTCTGTAAATCCTGCCAATTTGATGTAGCCAATTTGCTCAGGAAGCATACCATAATAAGGTACATTTTTAGATTTAATTTCTTCCCGCATGATTTGGATATCCAACAAGGTGCCTTGCTCACCTCCGCGAAGAATTTTTATGGCCACTTGGGTTTGGGGTTGCCCTTTCATAAGGCGCACTACATCATCGGTTCCTTTGCCTACTACGGATTGTCCGGCCACTTCTACTACTTTATCGCCCGGCATGAGGCCGGCTTTGGCCGCAGGAGAATCTTCATACGGCTCTACGATGGTCACATAATTTCCTAATTTTCTCACCACAGCCCCAATACCTCCGTATCGCCCGGTCATGGACATGCGATGATTTTCCACTTCTGATTCCGGAATAAATACGGTGTAAGGGTCAAGGGTTTCCAGCATCGATTCCATGGCGGTCCGGGTGAGATCGCCCGGATTAACTTCGTCCACATAATACACATCCAGTTCCCGCATGAGCACGGAGAATATTTCCAAGTTTTTGGAAATTTCCCAAGAATTGCCAAAACTGAATAAAAAAGTAAGGGCCAAACCTGTCGCTAGTCCAGCTACATAGCCTTTCCCACGGGTCCAGCTTCGGCTAAAAAAATCATGAAGAATGCGCATCATGGGCGTCTAAGGATGAATGTTCTGCTAAATACGGCAAAACGGATTTGTTTAGCAAACGATGAAAGCCCTGCATTGTTTCACGGTGGTTAGGAATTTGGGGCGTCACAATGCTTAAAGATATCAAAAGGGTCGCATTTTCAGGGACATGAGGCCATAAGGTTTGCTTTTGTAGGCGGAACACCTCTTTTAACCTTCTTTTAATTTGATTTCGGCTTACGGCCTTCCTGAATTTTTTTTTGGGTGCCACGGCCACCATTTGCAGGGTTGCTTCACCTGGAAGGCTTGGTCTTAAGGCCGTAAGCACCACCAATGGGTGTGAAAAATGCTTTCGCGACCTGGAAAAAAGAAGTTGAAGGTCTGCCTTTCTACAAATGCGCTCGGCTTTGGGAAATGAGTAAATAGACTTATTTTTTTCCGCCGGACTTGGCATGCTGATCTTTCAAATACAAATCTATGGCCATGGCCATGGATGGCGCTTGGGGCATCGGTGCCATCAACTGTACCGTTAAGCCTTTGCTTTTGGCCATTTCTGCGGTTTCTGTTCCAAACGTGGCAATGTGTAAATGCTTCTGGTCGAAATCCGGGAAATTGGCAAACAAAGATTCGATTCCATTTGAGCTAAAAAATACCAGCATATCAAAACCATACAAATCCAGATCCTTCATATCTGAATACACCGTTTTATAAAAAATGGCTTTGGTAAAATTGACTTTGGTATTTTCCAAGAAAATGGTCACGGAGTCACGGTGCTTGTCTGAACAGGGAAAAATGAATTTCTCATCCTTGTTCTTTCGCATGGGGTCAATCAGTTCTTCTAGCCCGGCTTTCCCATGAAAAATCTTGCGCTTGCGATAGACAATATATTTCTGGAGGTAAAGGGCAATGGCTTCGGTCGTACAAAAATACTTGGTGGTTTCCGACACATTATAGCGCATTTCACCGGCCAACCTGAAATAATGGTCTACCGCGTTCTTGGAGGTCAGAATCACACATCCGTACTCTGCCAAGTCAATACGTTGCTTTCTTAATTCGGCAGCAGTGGAACCTTCTACATGAATAAAAGGACGGAAAGACAGCGTTACCTTATGGTTTTTCGCAATATCGAAATAGGGTGAACGGTCTGACTCGGGTTTGGGCTGACTTATAAAAATGTTCTTAATCTTCATGTGATGAAGGATTTCCCGGTTCTGTCCTGTTTATTTCCCGAAGTGGAGATAGCACCACCCTAGCGGAAGCAATTCAAGCGTACAAAGATACAAAAGGAAATAAAACAAAGGAATGCCTCTTTCGGACCATGCCAAGCTCACCATGCGAAGTACATGCCAGCCCATGGACAACGCGCCTGAAAGCCATATCCAATCCAGCATATACCCTTGAAAAGCGGGTAAAAAAGCATACACAATCCAACCGGCCAATAAATGCAAACTCCACATGATATGGAATTGATAAGACAGTTGCATATGGGCCACACTCCATAACTCTATGCGGTAAATTCGCCCTAAAACCCCTAATCCAAGAATGCGGGCCACCGGTAAAAGCAATCCCGCCAACGCACCGCCTCCAATCCACCACCATTCCATGCCCGGAGCCATAGGACGGATTTGGTGATACCCCCACAACAGGCTGGCCGACCAAAAGAAAATGGCACCAAAAAACACCCAAAATGGAGAAGGCGGCCAACCCGGTTCCTCATCCTCCAAGAACCGACGAAATGCCATGGGGCTGAACAAACTTTTCAAAAACAACTTCATGGCCGCAGACTTATAAAATTTCTGAACCACTAGTGTACCTATAAACAGCAACCCAAATCCCATGACCACCGTTTGCATGGGGAAAGTATACGCCACAGGTAAAGTTACCGGCAAAGGGGCTGGGACATCACCCCTCAAAAAAGAGGGTTGCCACAACGTATCCTGAACCGCCTCCACGCTGTCTACATCCCACCGCTCTGCAATAGACAAACAGGAATAAGGCTTTTCCGGCACGGCCAAACTTACCGGATTAGGAAAAGGTCCTGTTATGAAAGTAGAATCCGCAGACATGGCGCAAAGGTAAGCATGGAATTGATTTACTTTTCCTTCAATTCAAGGTTGGTACCTGAGGGATCTGGAACGGAACCAGCACGTTCCCCTAAGCTCCTAGGCAAATCTTTATTGGCCAATAATGAATCCAACAAGGGATTCATGCGTTCACTCACTTTTTTAGCCACTTTATCCGCTTGTTTCCCATTCAAATGAAACATGGTTAGGGTATCATGACCCGCCAAATCGTGGGTAGGAATAAAATAAACCTCAGGAAAGGTTTTGGCTACCTTTTTTATGCTATACAATCGACCTTCAAGACCCAACCGACGAAATGGACCCAACCAAATCACAGGCACTTGCGGCCGACGCTTGCGTATCACGCGGATAAGTCCTTCATGGTTATTGGCTTGGTTGCTTCCCAAAAAAACCACCACCACATGGGGCTGAAAAACGGCCACCAAACTATCCAAACGTCCCCCATATTTGGGTAAAATGACCGATTGATCTACCTCTGATTTGCCTTCCTTTTTAGGCGGTAAATTTCCCGACGGAAGACTGTCGGTTGGCAAGGTATGACGAACCGAATAACCACAACAAAAATTCCGCAATGGATAGGTAAAATGAATGCTTCCGGCGCCCCCAATGCCAAGGCTGAAAATTTCCACTTTTCGGCTCAAATGCAGGTAACGATGTAAATGGCCACCATACCAACCATTGATATGGGAATCACCTATCAACAAAATCCTTGGGTTTCCTGCCATTAAACCGGAGCACAGCAGGTAAAAGCCTAGCCAAAAAAATCGCTGTCGGCAAGAAGGTCTCATGAGGAAAAAGACTTTAAAATCTCTGATTGGGCCAAACGCTTCGAAAACCGGGCCACATTGACCTCCGACCAAAGCGGCTGCCGGTGTAAAATATGTTGAGTCAACTGGTCTGCCATAGCCGGAGCGGCACTCAACCCACGACTTCCTAATCCATTTAAAATAAATAATCCGGGAAGAAATGGATGCGCTCCAACCACTGGACGCCGATCCCCACTTGCCGGCCTTATGCCGGTCCAGGATGCAAATTCATCTACTTTGAATCCATGCGCTGAGGCCGCTTCTAGCAACATCTGCTCTTCCGGCGCCTCCGCTTCCAATCCTTGAAACCTGGATTGATACGTACTCCCCACCTTCCAGGGCTTTCCCGGCAAACCCATGAAAAAATAGGTTTTATGCCAACAATGGGGCGCGGAAACCTCCGGTCCTTTAACATGAATGCCTTGACCTTTATTTGGTTTAAAGGGAACTTTTCCAAAATAAGGATTCTCCAATACCCGATAACCTTCGGCGAAAACCACATGGGAAAAAACGTTCTCCTGAAAAGACCAGCCCTTAGACACCGGCACAAAATCCGTGTAATCCCAAGAGGTTTCTATAAAACTTTTTTCCCCGATTAACATCCGCAATGCCGCTAAAAGTCCGGGCGTATCCACATACGCAGCTTGGGGAATATCAAATGATAATGCATCTGACAGCCATTGAATCCAACCGAACAAGGGACCGGATTCAGCC
>CAZRHR010000104.1:0-6534 GCA_964599915.1 uncultured Candidatus Competibacteraceae bacterium
CAAATCCCGTCCGCAAGATATCATGGACTTTCGCATTGGTGTACGTAATATGACAGGGTCTTTGGTGCGTGGGTTTTTGTGTATCGAGATAAGAAAATCCTTGGATATCGGGATCACCTTCTTGGATTTCCATTTGCGTGTAGTCAAGGCTTCGTCCATCGATTCTGGGTGGGGTTCCTGTTTTCATTCGGCCTGCCCTAAATCCGAGTTGGGTGAGTTGTTCTGTAATTCCTGTAGCGGCTTTTTCTCCGGCCCTGCCTCCTCCGAATCTTTTTTCTCCAATATGGATGACACCATTTAAAAAAGTGCCTGAAGTTAGGATGACGGTTTTGGCTTGAATTTTCACACCCATTTGCGTCACTACGCCCGTAGCTTGTCCTTTTTCCACTTGTATGCCCACCACCATGTCTTGCCAAAAGTCAACATTGGTATTTAACTCGAGGTATTTTCTCCAAGTGGTATTAAAGAGTTCTCTGTCATTTTGGGTTCGTGGGCTCCACATGGCCGGTCCTTTGGAGCGGTTGAGCATGCGAAATTGGATGAGGGACTCATCGGATACAATGCCCGACATTCCACCGAGTGCATCAATTTCTCGGATAATTTGTCCTTTGGCAATTCCACCCATGGCGGGGTTGCAGGACATTTGTCCCATCCGTCCCATGTCCATGGTGATGAGTAGGGTTTTTGACCCTAGTTTCGCTGCGGCATGAGCCGCTTCACATCCGGCATGTCCGGCGCCTACTACAATTACGTCGTATGAAGGTAACATCATTTTTTAGATTGTTCCACGTGGAACATTTTATATTGGTGTGCAAAAATAAGGATTAGCGAAGAGAAAGTAGGAGTTGACCCAGCTGAATGAAAACATGTATTCCAATGCCTGCCGCTACCATAAGCTTGATGCCTGTTCCAAGGAAAAAAGCCAGAAAAGCAGCAAAGCCTGAGGATAAGGCCGTACCCAAAGAATTTTGCTGGGAGAGTTCTCCAAGCATGGCCCCAACCAATGGACCCATGAGAATGCCCGGAGGACCGAAGAATAATCCAATGATAGCGCCCCAATTGGCGCCGCTAATACCCGCTTGGCTTCCCTTGAATCGTTTGACCAAAATGCCGGGTAATACAAAATCCAAAAGCATGACCAATGCAGTGAAAAAGCCCCAAAAGACCAGCCAGGGCCAAGAAATAGAAAAAGGTTCAGGAAGGAACACATACATCCATAAAGAGGCGTACGCCAAGAGCGGTCCGGGTAAAATAGGGAGAAAACACCCAGCTACCCCAATAATCCATAGCAACAAGGCGAGACCCTGCCACATCCAAATCAACTCCGTCTCCATTAAAATAATCTTCGGGCCAAAGCCGCATCCTCTGCTTTACGCATTTCCGCCTGCTGTTCCGGCGTGGCATCTGTGTAGCCCATCAAATGTAAAATCCCGTGAACCATGACGCGGTGCAATTCGTCCCGAAAACTGGCTTCCCATGTCATCGCTTGCTCTTTTACACGGTCTATGGAAATGAATAATTCGCCGCTCAAAGGTCCTTTCCCTTCCGCATAATCAAAGGTGATGATGTCTGTGGGATAATCGTGGTTTAGGTAGGTTTTATTCATCTCGTGAATACCTGCGTCACTCATCCAAATCATTTGAATGCGGTCTACCGTATGGCCATGAAATGCCACTTCGTTGGAAAGCCATTCTTTTACTTTTCCCGCATCATTTACGCGAAAACGCATGTCTTCGCTCTGTGTCCAAGTGATCATACAGCTGCCATTCGAAAGGCCATGGTCACACGGCTGCCATTGTCATCGAAAGATACATGATCTGCGAATTTGCGCATAAGAAATACCCCGCGGCCACCTTCCTTCAATAAGTTTTTGGGATCCGTTGGATCTTCCAACTCATTTGGATTAAATCCATGTCCCTCATCTTTTACACAGACATAAAGGTTGGTCCCATCCCAATCTGCAAATAATTGGACTTGTTTGTCCGGATTGGTGGCATTTCCATGCCGTATAGCATTGCTGGTGGCCTCCGTGACGGCCATGAACACCACACTAAATGCCTCTTCCGGTAAAGAAAATTTATGGAAAATGGACCAAATCAAATCCTCTAAACCGGCCATTTGCTCTATGGAGGAGGGCAGTGCGGCCAAAGGAGAAGTGACCCGCGTAAAATCTAATGCGCTCATTGCGTTAATAGGTATTGAAATATTGGGAGACTTTGGTTTTGTAATAGGGTTTTAAAGCAGGTGAAACCGTCCGTAACCACTCTTGCTCTCTCGCTTTGGCACGGAAATAATCCTCTAATTTTTCTTGCTGTAGGTCAAAAACACGGCGGTTTTCATTGGCTTGACGCTTTTCGTCTTGTTCCTGTTCTCGCTGGGCTTTATCCGATTCCATCATCCTTCTGGTGATGTCTTGCTGGCGTCGCAGGGTTTCGGCTGTAATTCTACGGTTTAAAATATCGGTTTCATTCTCTTCCATTTTTTGCATGATTTCACCCGCCATTTTTCGGCCCGACTCATTTAATTGTTGCATCATGCCTTGCAACTCTCTTCGGATTTGCTCTTGTTCTGCCGCCAAACGCGCTAAATCCTGCGACATTTGCCCATTGTTACCGCCTTGTTGACCTGAACCGCCTTCGCCTTGCCCACCCGGTTTTCCTTGCCCATTTTGTTCGCCGGGTTTGTCTCCTGGTTTCTTTCCCGGCTCACGGCCTTGCTGCTTTTCCGCTTGCTGTTGTCGCATCTTTTCCATGATTTCCTGCATCCGCTTTTCTACGCCCATTTGGCGTTGCAGAAGGGATTGCATGGAGGAACCACTCGCACTTCCGGGCTTTTTACACGATCCGGATGGACTTCCTTGTCCTTGTTGTTGCTGCTTTTGTTGCTCGCGCATTTGGTCCAACACCTCGCTAAGCATGAGCGCTAAGTTATTGGCCGCTGTCATGGCGCCTTGTTGCCTTTGAACCGCCGGTGGAATCTGTCTCTCTCCTAAAAACTCAATGGAACTCTGCATGTCGCGGCGCAAATCCCGCATTTCTTTGGTGATGATGCTTTCGATTTCTAAAACCCTTTTGGCCAAAGCTTCCAAACTATCTTCCACTACTTTGGCATCTTCTACCAATTTTCGCTGACTTCTTGCCACTTCTCTCACGCGTGGATCCGTACGCTGGTAGGATTTGAGTGATTCCATGATCTGCTCTTGGTTCAAAGAAAGCCTAACTAAATTTTCAAGAAGTTGCCGTAAAGCCTCCATATCTTCTTCTTGTTGGCCTTCCTGTTCAAGCGCTGCTTCCATTTGTTTGGACATTTCGCGCATGTTCTGGGCCGCTTTTTGCTGAGCGGAACGGGCCTTTTGTTCTTTTTGTTGCTGCAATTGTTCTTGGGCTTGCTGCATTTGCGCCTCCGTTTCCTTCGCCTTTTCTTCTTGGCTGGGTAAATCTCGTGGCCGAGACAATCCTTTGTTTTGCTCTTCCGCCTTTTGCATTTCCTGCTTCAAAGCCTCAAATTGCTTGTTAAGTTCGGCTTGTCGACGCGCTTTCTCCTCCGGACTTAATCGGGTGTCTTTTTCAAGCCTTTCTTGTTCTTGTGCCAGATTTTCTAAGGCATCTTTCAAGTCTCTCAACTGCTGCTCGAGGGCCAATTGCTTATACAATTCTAAAGAACGGTCCAATTCCTTGCTCAAATCTTCATTGGACATTTGCATCTTGTCCATAAGTTCTTGCATTTTTTGGCGGTCCATTCTTTCCATGGCCTTTTCCATCTCCTTGAGCATCTTTTCAAGGTCTTGACTCCTTATATTTTCTAATAATTCTTCTAATTTTTTCTGCTTATCTAATATTTCTTGCTCTTCTTTGCTTAGACGCTCATCTCTGACGTTATTTTGCTGCTGTTGTAGACGTGTTTGCTCAAGTCGCTGCTCCATTTCTTTTTGTCGAGACAACAGGTCTTGTAATTTCTCCTTTTGGTTCCAATTGATGTCTTGGCTTTGCAGCATCTCGCGGCGCAATGTTTCGAGCGCTTCTTGTATTTCTTGGGCCTCTTTGAGGGATTCTTGTAGTCCGGATTGTACTGACGCTTGACCCTCTTGGCGCATGGCCCGAATTTCTTCTTTGGTTGGAAGCCTTAGGGCCTGCATTTGGGTTTTGGTGGACTTACTTCCCCTTACGCCATCATTATCCCATACTTCGAAGTAATACCAAACGGTTTCTCCGGGAAGTAAGGAAAGTACATCTGCATCCAACATGTGATTGAACCTTTGGGCGGGTGCAGCACCCATGGGTAAAGATAAATTGGCAGACTGAAAGGCTTTAGAGGCTGGAATTTCTTCGGCCTGGCCTTTCGCAAAACGAAATACAAGTCGCTTTAATCCATAGTCGTCTTCTGCCTTTCCTTGAAAATAAATTCTTCCCGGTAAAAGGCTGTCTCGCCATTCTTGTACTTGAATGGAGGGAAACTGGTCTTGAATGACACGAATGACATACGATTGGCTGTCCGGACTACCTGCAAATCGATTTGCCGGTGCAAGCTGGTAGGGCATTTCAGCCCTTATTTTTCGTTCAAACGAAAAAAGGTCTTTTTCTCCGCTTAAAATGTGTGTACTATCTTGAAAAATGAGGTGAATCTTCTCTGTTTTTCTTGCTTTGATACGCCATTTTATTTTGGTTCCTTCCGGTACCGTAAGGTCTCCTCGATTGGCTAGGGTTTGTTTTCCTAAGCCAAGGTAATCCGGAAAATCAAGGTCCATTTCTAAGTGTAACACGGAGGGTCGCGGCACTACACGGAGATATACCGGGTCGGATACATAAGCATCTGCTTGAAGTTGAAATACTTGGTCTTCACGAGGACTACGAAACGTATATTTGAATTTTCCTTTACCATCAGGTTCCATGCGGTAGGTATTTTCTCCATTTCTAAGGTAAACTACCTCTGGAACAATACGCCCTGCTGCTTCAACCGATAAGGTAAAATCTTCGTTTTCCAACACTTCCATGTCCGGATTGACGATGTTCAACTCGAATCCTACATCGGGTTTAAACGTCTTGTTGAATCCCACTAAGCGTTGCGTGCTTCCGGTGATGGCCTCTGGTTTTCCAATGAGAATTAGACCCAGCAAGCCCAAAGGAATAAGTGCGTATTTGAGATATCTTCTGTTGATGCTGAAATCAATGGCTTGTTGAAAGGGAATAGGTCGTAATTGCTCTGTTCGTTGCGCAATGGCCGCTTCAATCAATTCATTTTTTTGACTGGCCTGCCGGTTCATTTTCTCCAGTTGCAGCGTGTTGAGGAGGGCATCCTGTATGTCTGGAAAATGTTTGCCGATGATTTTTGCCGCTTCCTCATGGCTTAATCTTTTTCCAAGTCGGAAAAGGCCGAGAACTGGTCCTGCAATAAGCCAGGTCAACCATCCCAGAATTCCGCCAAGGCTTCCAAAAAATAGAATGGCGCGCGGCATTTGACCGAATTGCCCCACATATTCTAAAAGAGCTGCAGATAAAAATACCGCCAGCGAGCCACCTAAGCCTAAAATACCACCGCGAATAAGCTGGTTACGGTAGTATTTTCGGATAAATACCTCAATCTTATCAACCAATTGTAAAGTTCCCATCAAAAATATTCCGATAAATGGCCGGTTTGGAAAGTGCAACATGACAGCCTCGCAGCACTCACCAAAGCTAATGTACGGAAAACAGCTGTGTTTTGTTTCAGGCGGTAAGGGTCAAATGTAAATTTGCCCACCTTGGCTTTATCATTGGAAATGTAATCAATAAAGCATGGTTCAATTCTTTACTTTTCCGGCTCAGTCGCATGTTTCATCCGAGCAGTTTTCAAATAGTTGCCCATAAAGGATTTTCCGGTGAGTCCGAAATCTGCTACGGCCAGAAAAACAAGGTCTTCTGTTCCCGTATTGATGGATTGGTGGAGACACCAACGTGGGATAAATGCAAAATCACCAGGACCAACGGGATGACTTAGATGATCCACTTTAACCATTCCCTTTCCACGAAGGAAGATGAAAACTGTCTCATGTGCGTGGCGGTGCAATTCGTTTCCTTTTCCCGGCTTTACAGTAACGATTCTGGGATCGAGGACTTCTAGAGGAAAGGGTAGAACCGAAACGGAAAAATCGATGTTTAGGTGTTCTACCGTGTTGTGATATAATCCTTTAAGTCGATGGTCTTGTTCGGATGAGACAAAATCTGACGGGTCCTCACTATGGGTTAGCGATTTTTGTTCGTTAATTTTTTCCAGTAAAGGTAACACCCGGCCCAATTGCCAATGGCCGAAAAGTTGATTGACCAACAGGTCGAGGGCTTGCGACCAATGAGGTTCTTCCAATGGATGGCTGCACCAATGGATAAACTGCTCCACCTCATTTTTTTCCTTTTCACCGGCGAGGCTATACACAAAAATCGCCGATGCCACCGGAGAAATTTGGGTTGCATCCGGTGGTTTTTGGTCTTTAATGGCTATGGCCAGTTGGTCGAGATCCGCTTGTAAACGCGCCGTTTCTTCCGGTTGAAGGCGTTGGTTGCG
>CAZRHR010000105.1:0-4931 GCA_964599915.1 uncultured Candidatus Competibacteraceae bacterium
ACCTAGAAAAGTAGCTCCCCAGAAAAGAAAGAAAATGAAATGTTCGGTAGAAGGAAGGGGTAAACGCAGGGTAGGAGGGAACAGCTTCTTCCAACCCCAGCGAAACACAATGGGCACCAGCAAGATGGCAGAGAAACCAAAACCTTTAAAAATCAGTAGTTGTGCCAGCCATGCACCCATCCATCCCATGAGGTTGGCGGTGGGTTTTTGGGATTCCGGAGCGTGTTCCAGCAGAGATTGATCGGCTTGCCAATGGAAGTAAAAAGAAATTTGTGCCAAAGCCATAAATAAGGCAAACACCAATAGAAAAGAGCCCCAAAGCTTTTTGGTGCGCGCGTCATAGACCCAAGCCGGAAGGGCTATGCGGAAGGGTTTTCGCGTTTTTTTTACAGGCTCCGGCTCAGCGTCCCAATTTTCTACCTCAGCCTTTTTCTTGCGGGGCGTGTTCACCGGAGGCAAAGACTCCGATGCTTCATCTTGTATTTTTTTCTTCTTAAAGGCCATGATAGGACAATATTCGCCAAAGGCAATATTAGCAGGATTTCCTGCGTCTATCTTCTATGACGAATTTAAGGTATTAACAATGCATCGTTAATACCTTAAAAAGTGCTGGAAAATCAGTTCAGCACCAAATGTACGAGGCCTATCTGGGATAGATTGAGTTGCCGATGTGCAGCGGCGTAGCCCACAATCCATTTAAGGGTAAAGGCGGATGGTACGGGATTGGCGCGGAATGAATGCGGTTTTGAGGAAAAGTGTGGCATAGGCTTGTTGTGAAATTTCCATCAAAACGCAAAAAAATCTCATTTATTGTAAAGCCTCACTCCAGAACGTAAGTTCTAAAGTGAGGCTCCAATCGTTGTGGCAATGGTTAACCTTGGCTTAGTTGTAAACCGGATTTTTCCATCATTTTCCGTAGGTTAAGCAAGGCATAACGCATTCTGCCAAGTGCCGTGTTGATGCTTACCCCGGTTTGCTCAGCAATTTCTGCAAAGCTCATTTCGGCATAATGGCGCATGTAGAGCACTTCTTTTTGCTCCTTGGGTAACCGTTGGATGTAGCTTTGTAAAGATTGCTCGGTTTGGCTTCGGATCATCATGTCCTCTACGTTCAGCTCTTCTTGACGCAGTACACCGAAAATGTCGAAGTCCTCCTCTTCAGTTTCGAAGGCCGGCATTCTTTTTAAACGGCGGAAATGGTCAATGATGAGATTGTGGGCAATACGCATAACCCAAGGAAGGAATTTCCCTTCATCGGTGTATTTCCCGCCTTGTAAGGTTTGGATCACACGGATGAAAGTATCCTGGAAAATATCTTCCGTATGATCGGAATCTTTCACCATCATGTAAATGTAACCATACACACGGTCTTTATGACGCTTCAATAAAATCTCGAAGCTGCCGGTGTTTCCTTGAAGGTAAGCGTGGATCAACTCTTGATCGCTGAGGGCACTGCTACGCATAGGACATTGAATTTGAGGTGAATAAAATCCTTTTAGCGTAGTGGTGTTTCGATAAGCAATCGTTTGTTAACGGAGGTTAATTATAGAATGAAACGTAAAGATAGTTTGCAGGTTTCATTTTCCCAAAAAATTACGGTAATTTCTTTCTTTACGCTTTTGGCATGCAACCTTGATTTTAGGAATCTTTAGGCAACAAACCCTTGAATGATCCTGTTAGTGTGTAATATTTTAAACAGTTTTGCAAGGTGAAAGTCACCAAAGAAATACAAGCCATGCTTGCCTTGTTGGAAGATCCGGATCCTGCGGTTCATGAAGCCGTGATGCAGGATTTTATAGGCCGTGGCCCTGAAATGTTGCCGTGGCTGAAAAATGCAGGGCGGCACCACACCTTTGGGATTTTAGCGGAACGCTTGGAGTGGATTGCAAATGAAATTCGTTTCAATGTACTTTTTACACAACTCGAAGAATGGAAAACCTATCGCACCCATGATTTAGGTTTTGTGATTCATTGCGTAGAAGCTTTTCAGTATCCTGACAGTTCCTTGGATCGCATGGATCAGTGGATTGCGAGGGTAAGAAAGGAAATTTGGTTGGGTATGTCGGAAGAATTATCCGCGATTGAAAGAATCAGGGTGGTTAACCATGTGCTTTTTGCCATGTATCATCTCCGTGGTGTGTCGCCAGAAGAGGAATCCAAGTTGTCTCATTTTTTCTTGTCTCGTGCCTTTGATACGGGTAAAGCCACTCCTGTGCTTTTGGTCCTTTTGTATTTGTTTTTGGCCCAAAGCATGGACCTTCCTGTGCTTCCTGTGCCCCTGCCCAAACATTTTGTGTTGGCTTACATGGAGTCGGACCAAGCAAAGGATATTCGAGGACAATCGTTGGCCGGAAAAGAGAAATTCTTCATTAATCCATTTAGCCGTGGTGCGGTGTTTTCTCGCCGTGAAATTGAACATTTTCTTATTCAATCCGGGCATGAAGGGCCTTTGCCACAACCGGAGCCTTGTAGCTTTCCTCATTTTATTGCAGGTTGGCTCACGGCCATTCGAGATTGGCATGCCCAAGCCGGACATGCCCGCAGTGTGCAACATTACACCCAATTGATTCAATTGCTGACATGAAAAATATTTTTGAAAAAGCCAGAACGTCTTCTTGGGGTTTGTTTTTATTAAACCAAGCGTTTTTTTGGAAATTACCTTTTAACCGACCCCATGGAATCCGCATTGTTTCTGTGGATGAAACCGGCCTCACGGCCATGTTGCCTTTTCGCCGAAACAATTTGAACCATTTGGGCACCCTCCATGCTTGTGCCCTGGCTACATTGGCGGAATTTACGGCCGGTACTGAACTATGGCGTCGGCTGGAGCAAAAAGGTTTTCGGCTGGTTTTGCAATCGCTTCACATGACGTACACCGCCAAAGCCACAGAAAAAGTGTACGCTCGGTTTGGAGATAAACTGGATAAAAACACGACGCAAGCGCTATTGCACCAGCTGAAAGAACATCAAAAAGCTACCTTTGAGGCACAGGTGGTCTTGCAAACAAAAGATGGAAAAGAATTGGCCATTGGCACCTCACAATGGTATTTGACCCTACGCCCATGAGCAGATTTGTTATTCTTATTTTGGTTTTGGCCCTTTGGGTCGTTGCGGAAGTTTGGCTTTGGATGTTGTTAAAAACGGCATTTCAACCTAAGAGCTGGAGTTTCCGGCTGTTTACTTTATTATGGTTTGGAGCGTCTTTCACCACTTTGGCCATTTTGGTGTTTCGTCCGGAAAGTCCATCGTTTTCCTATCGGTTGTTGGGGCAGTTGGTCATGCTCATCACCATTTCCAAGGTACTGGCTTTGATTTTTACAACGTTGGGCATGGGGCTTTGGGAAATGAAATCTTGGGTATGGAAGTCCGGTGTTGGCGATGAATCACGCCGTGTATTTTTGCGAAAAGTGGCCATTTTTTCCGGCGGTATTCCTCTGGTTACCACCTTGTATGGACTGTTTCGAACGGCTTCTCAATTCCGCATCCATCAAGTCACCTTACGAAATCCTAAAATTCCCCAGGCCTTTGCGGGTTTTCGTATTGTACAAATCTCAGATATTCACACGGGCTCGGTTCTTTTTCCTGAAACCATGGAAAAAGCGGTGAAAACCATTCAAGAGCTCAAGCCCGATCTCATCGTTTTTACAGGTGATTTGGTCAATAATTTTGCCGCGGAAGCGGAACCCTTCGTCCCCTTGTTTTCTCAGCTAAAAGCACCCCATGGGGTTTTTAGTATTTTGGGTAACCACGATTATGGAGATTATCACATGTGGCCCAATGATGAGGCGCGTCTGGCTAATTTTGAACAAATGCTCCGACTGCATCAACGCATGGGCTGGCATTTACTAATGAATGCTTCTGTTGCTTTGGAAAAAGAGGGTTCAGCCATTCAACTGGCCGGTGTGGAAAATTGGGGGGCCAAAGTGCATTTTAAACGCTACGGAAAAATTGAACAGGCTTTGGCGGGCCTTTCACCGGAAAAATTTACCCTGTTGTTGTCCCATGATCCTTCTCATTGGCAGGCAGAAGTGGTGAAGCAAACCTTTCCGGTCGATTTGATGCTGGCAGGACATACCCATGGTTTTCAGTTTGGTGTGGAAATTCCAGGATTTAAGTGGAGTCCTTCTCAATATGTGTATGACCAGTGGGCCGGACTTTACAGCGATGGGGACAAAAAATTATATGTAAACCGCGGAACGGGTTGTATCGGTTATTCAGGCAGGGTGGGCATTCCACCTGAAATTACCCTCATTACTTTACAGCCGGCCTAAAGCAGATTTTTATTGAGGTATTCAATCCAATAATTCCGCAGCTTCTTGCCCCAATTGGGTGCCAAGCGCCACTCCCATTCCTCCAAGTCTAACGGCTGCAACTACGCCCGGTCGGATTATTTTACAAACAGGTGCCCGGTGTGTGCCCATGCCCATGGTACCTGCCCATACGTGTGCAACTTCCCATGATACATTGGGCAGCAATTTTTCTGAAATAAAATCCATCAAATAGGTTTTGATTTCCGCTGGAATGGTTTGTTCTATCGTGGTTTCTTTTTCCGGTTGTAAACGGCGACCGCCTCCAATCAACAATTGGTTATGCCCCACTTTTCTAAAATAGGTATCGCCACCTGCATAGTGAAAGGTGCCTTGGGGCAAGGGTTGGTTCAAAGGCTGCGTTACCATTACCACCCCACGGGCAGGTTTTACTTCTTCCGCTAATTCGGGTAAAACTGAACCTGCAAAACCATTGACTGCCACCAAAACTTTTCCAGCGAAGCGTTCTATGGTTCCTTTGGTGTGGTTTAAAGTCACTAGGCTCGGGTTTACCTCGCTTTTTATGCTTTCCACGGTCCATCCCATATCCATTTGAATGCCTGCGATTTGCACTTTTTCTAGTAAAGATGCCCAAATCCGGCCAGAATGTAGGGCGCCCTCGAAA
>CAZRHR010000105.1:4941-6496 GCA_964599915.1 uncultured Candidatus Competibacteraceae bacterium
ATATCAAGGCATGTGCTTTTGGAAACCACGGGGTGGATGGGTTTGGAGGACAGGTTGTATAAACGCGTGAGGAAAACAATCCGGTTTCTGCCAGCATGTCATTAAGACGAGGTACTTCGTTTAAAACGGCTTCGGCCAGGGTTTCTTCTCCTTGAAAAAACACTTCGTAGCCGCCGCATGCTTCAAATTGTAAAGCTTCTGCGCCGTGCATGTCCAATAAGGCTCGTAAACCCAAAACCCGTTTTTCAATCAATTGAAGGGTCGAGGACTGGGACTGATTTCTAAGGTCGGCGGAGATTTCGCCTGCGGTGCCGAAACAAGCAAACCCAGCGTTTCTTGTGGTGGCACCGGAGGGCCAAACCCCTTGGTCCACCACAAGTACTTTGTGGTCAGGATGTTTTTTTTTGTAGGCGAGGGCTGCGTTAAGGCCTACAATTCCGGCACCTATCACCAAAAGGTCCACCGGTTGTTGAAAGGTGTCTTTTTCCCAAAAAGACCAACTCATGGTTTTTCAGCGAGGTGGGTAAATAGAAAAGCAAGAAAATCTGTATAATCTTGAATGACCATGGCGGTGGATTTTCCAGCACCATGTCCTGCATTGGATTCAATACGAATCAGGATGGGGTTGGTGCCTTGTTGTGCGGTTTGTAAAGCGGCGGCAAACTTGAAGGAATGCGCAGGAACCACACGGTCGTCATGGTCTGCCGTCATAATCAATGTGGCGGGATAATGGGTTCCCGGTTTGATTTGATGCAAGGGCGAATATTTATACAAGTAGGGGAAATGGGCCGGATTTTCCGGATTTCCGTATTCCACCATCCAGGCATGACCAATGGTAAATTGGTGAAACTTCAGCATGTCTAATACCCCAACTGCCGGAATGGCCACTTTAAATAAATCGGGACGTTGCAACATACAAGCGCCCACCAAAAGACCACCATTGCTGCGGCCATGAATGGCAAGTCGGGCAGGGGAGGTGATTCCTTTTTCAATGAGGTATTCTGCGGCTCCAATAAAATCATCGAATACATTTTGCTTTTTCTCCAACATGCCTGCGGTATGCCATTGTTCACCAAATTCTCCACCACCACGAAGCGCTGGAACGGCATATACACCGCCACTTTCTACGAACAACCAATTGACTAAACTAAAAGAAGGCATCACAGGAATGTTGAATCCACCATATCCATAGAGCAAACAGGCCCTGTTTTGCAACGGTACATCTTTTTTGTAAAATAAATACATGGGAATTCCCGTGCCATCTTTAGAGGGATACCGTACTTGTTTTACCTCATATTTTTCAGCATCAATGTCCAATCCGGAGGCTTTATATTTTTCCGGGGTAGAAGCGCCGGGCGAAAGCCGATAAATGGTGGCCGGCATATGGAAGCTGGTGAGGGCAAAAAAGGCTTCTCCGGTTTCCTCTTCTACAGACATCCCGGCTATGGTTCCCATGGCAGGAAGTTGAATGGTTTGGGGTTGTGCACCTTCTTGAAAACGCACCAATTCATTTTTTACATGTCTGTTGTACAGTGCCATCCATCCATTGGGAATG
>CAZRHR010000106.1:0-6299 GCA_964599915.1 uncultured Candidatus Competibacteraceae bacterium
TATGCCCTGTTCGATGGACCGGGCGAGTTTGTTCATTTCGCAGAAGGGATGTTCGCCATTTTAATGCCGCAAGATGCCCATATGCCGGGCATTGCTTTTGAAACGCCGGAACCTGTGCGCAAAGTGGTGATCAAAATCCGCATTGGATACCGAACGCCTTTGGTGATGGCCACCGGAAATGCGCATAAATTGGAGGAGGCCCGCCAAATTTTAGGAAAACACGCCTTTGTTACTTCCATGACCCAAGCCGGGTTTTCCGGAACATTGGAAGAAAACGAAACCACTTTGGAAGGTAACGCCTACCAAAAAGCACTACAAGTGTATGAAGCCTTGGGTGTAGATTGCTTTGCAGATGATACCGGGCTCGAAGTGGAAGCGTTAGATGGAAAGCCTGGTGTTTATTCCGCGCGCTTTGCCGGTCCCAACGCGACCTATGCAGATAATTGTAAAAAATTACTGGCCGACCTTGACGGCGTAACCAACCGCAGGGCCACGTTTAAAACCGTGATTTGTTACCTAGAAAAGGGCCGTCCCATCATGGCAGAGGGAGAAATCCATGGTACCATTTTAGAAGCCCCAAGGGGTGAAGGTGGTTTTGGTTATGATGCCCTTTTTCAGCCCGATGGCATGGATAAGACTTTCGCAGAAATGTCGGCAGAAGAAAAAAATGCCATTTCTCACCGCCGATTAGCGTTGGATACGTTGGCCATTTATCTGCAAGGAGATTTGGGATTGGAAGAGGTGTTCGATGAGGATGACCTAAATGCAGAAGAATGAAGGCTTGGGGCCGGAGTAGGTTCGTCTGGCTCTTATGGCTTGCCTTAGGCATGTTCGGCCCATTGTTCGCTCAATCTACGCGTCCCCGCGTTTCACAACTTAAAGACACCCTGTCCATATCTACCCTAGACCGCTGGAGTTTCCGTCAATATGGTGTATTACATTTTAACCGCACGGATACCGGCTGGGGAAAAGTCCTAAAGTTGGATCCCGGATTCCAGCCTTCCGGCTCAAACAGTAGCTTGGGCAACCTTGGAACGGCGATTTTACCCTTGCAATTTTCCTCTATGCAAGCTGCTACGGATGAGAAAGCCAACCTTCCTCATTCCGGTTTTCGCTTTTTAGAAGCCTATCAATTTCTACCCGAACATTTACCCCAATACCTTACCGCCAGGTCTTTAACCAACATTACCTATCAGCTGGGCTCCTTAAGTGAACATTATTTTTCCGTTCAACATAGCCAACAAATTTCACCTTCCTTTCACATTGGGGCAGCCTACAGGCATATCAATTCCGCCGGCGCTTACCGAAGGCAAGATGCTGTGCACCATAACGCGGCGATTTCTATTCGATATACTTCTCCCAACCAGAGGTATATGCTTTTGGGTCAGGTGATTCACAACGCAAGAAACCTCCAAGAGAATGGCGGCTTGTTGAATGACTCCACTTTTATCCGTGAAGGACTTATTTCCAATGGCAATTTTTTTCCGAACCTGAACCGCGCTACATATCCTGTGCGTTTGGAAGGTGCAGGTCGGGTCGGTTTCGATAACCATATAGCTGCCGAGCACCAATATCAGTTGATTCGTAGTGGTGGGCCCAATGGCCGTCCCCGGTTGGCTTTGTTTCACGCCTTTCATCATCGGAGCGGAGAAGACCGTTTCCGACAAACAGGAAACCTGTTAACGGCTTGGCCCCAGGTACTGTTCGATTCCAGTTTGACCAAACACCAGTTGCAATGGGCGTCTACCTCCAATGAATTGGCCCTGCGGTTGTATTTAAGAGAAAAACATAGTTCCGGAAGTCCTTTGGTAGCCGGAATCCGTCATTCGGCGTACACGTTTTTCCAACATGCTGATTCCCTTCAAGGAGATTCGTTGGAAGTGCATGCCCGTACCCTTGAGACATCCGGCCAGCATGTGGAAGTCTTCGGAAGTTTGCGTTACGATTTGGGCGAGAAAGTCTATGCGGAGGCCCAGGGTTCCCTTGTGTTGAGCGGTTTTAATCAAGGTAATGTGGATATGTGGTTTCGCATGGAAGCCGGCGTAGACACTTCGTCCCATCGGTTGAGTTTGTTTTCCCGTTTTCGCAACCACCGGGCGGATCTTTTGGCCCATCGTTTTGTCAGTAACCATGCCCAATGGGACTTGTCTTTGAGTCCCCAACAAACCATTGAAGTTCGAGGAAAATGGCAGTTTGGGAAGAACCGTTTTGCTTTGGGTTCAGCCGTTTGGTTGGTGAACCAGTATGTATATTTTCAGGACCAAAGTACGCCGCAGCAAGCCACGGATGCAGCTTTGGTCGCTGAGGCACAAGCGCAGGCACGGTTTCGTTTTGGCAAGTTCGGCTGTTTTTTACAAGCCACCGGCCAATATAGTTCGGCCAGTTATCTGCCCTTGTCGCCCTTTATGGCCCAAGCCGACGTGTATTTCCAAACCCGGATGTTTAAGAACAATTTACTGTTGCGATTGGGTTTAGACATGTATTATCTTTCTCCGTTTCAGGCGCCCGTGTATGATCCGCTTACGTCCCGTTTCATGGTACAAAATAGTCTTTCAACAGGCGGCTATCCCTTTGGTGATGTGTATGTAGCGGCGAAAATTTCCCATGTGCGGTTTTGGTTTAAACTGAGAAATGTAAACCAGCGTTTTCCGGGCATTCCTTATTTTATCACGCCACATCATCCGATGCAGGACAGAAGTATTCAGGTGGGTTTGACCTGGCATTTTTACGGGTAAATTTTTTTAAAGTATTGGATTTGTTTGGATTAATAGCGCAGTGGGAGAGGGGGAGAGGCGATGAGGGCTTTGGGGTGAATAGATTCAACCCAAAGAACATACTCGACCTTGAATTCCTATTAATAGGAAGCATGTTATAAACCTTTCATCGGCAAAAAGATAGAGATTAAGGATGGTTTTAGAATCACCAAAAACTCAGTGCTGCATGGTAAGTTCATTCCGGAATTAACCCCCACACCCCCCTAACCCTGAGAAATCACTTCCCCATCCTCCATCACAATGGTGCGATCCGTCCGTTGCGCAAAATCCGTATCGTGCGTGACGATGAGCAAGCTTTGTTGCCGTTCCTCCGCAAGTTCTTTAAAAATGCCGAACACCAAATCTGCATTTTTTTTATCCAGGTTTCCGGTGGGTTCGTCGCCCATGATGATGTCCGGATGGTTGATTAACGCCCTGGCAATGGCCACTCTTTGCTTTTCTCCTCCGGAAAGTTGGTTCGCTTTTTTCAAAGCTTTATCTGCCATGCCTAAGCGCCGCAAATGGGCCAGGGCCTCCGATTCTACCTGAACTTCCGGCCGATTTCCTTGCTTTAATCCCGGAAGCATCACGTTGTGAATGACAGAAAACTCGGGTAAGAGATAATGAAATTGAAAGACAAAGCCAATATGGGCATTGCGCATGTTGGCTAATACCTCCGGCTTTTCTCCGGACAAGGCTTTGCCTTTGAGGAAAAGGGCGCCTTCATAATCCGTGTCCATGGTCGAAAGGATATACAGCAAAGTGGATTTTCCGCAGCCACTTTTCCCTACTATGGAAACAAATTCGCCCGGCATCACTTGCATGCTAACGTTTTTAAGCACCTTTACTTCCACGGGGTCGGTAAAGGTTTTGGAAATAGAACGGGCTTCTAATATCGGTGTTTCCATGGCTACATTATTTACCCCGAATGATATCTACAGGATCCACAGAGGCCGCCTTTCTGGCGGGTAAAAGGCCGGCAAAATACGTGGTGGATAAAGCGAATACGAGGCCAATGACATAGTGTGCTGGGTTTTGGTTGACCGGATAGGTGGTAATGGTAGGAAAGGCTTCCGTTTCAAAAGGAACCCGGGCAATGAGATTTTGTAAAACAAAACCGACCACCAGACCCAACAGGCCTCCGCATACCCCAATAATTAAGGCCATACTTAAAAAAATGCCTTTCACATCCCCGCCTGAAAACCCGGTGGCTTTAAGAATAGCAATGGTGTCCATTTTTTCGAAAATCATCATGTTCAGAATATTATAAATACCAAATCCTGCCACCACCAACAGGGTAATGGACACGGCATATGAAATGAGGTTTCGTACCGAAGTTCCCGTTTCGAATTGTGCGTTGGCCGTTTGAATGTCTAAGGCATTGGCTTTGAACCGCTGTTCAAATTCCTTGGCAAGCCTCGGCGCCAGTTCGATGTCGTGAAGTTTTACTTGAATGTCGGTGTAGTACCCTGCATTTTGACCGAGCAGTTTTTGTGTAGCAGTAAGGGAGGCATAGCATTGGGTTTTATCAATTTCTGCCAACCCGGATTGAAAAATCCCGGTAATACGAAAGGGGAAGGATTGTCCTTTTGGGGTGGTGAAGCGAAGGGCGTCGCCTACGGAGAGCATTAATTTTTTGGCCAATCCAATGCCAATAACTACATGGCTCGGATTTTTTTCCAGGCTTGTGAGTTCACCGGCCACCAGGTATTCATGTAAACGAAAGAGCCGCATTTCCTCTTTAACTTCAATGCCTGTTACCACAGCGTTGAGGTCTGTGGCGCCCGCATTCACAAACACTTGGGCTTGGGTTTGGGGGGCAACGCCTAATACCCTTGGGTCTTTTCTTAATTCCTGTAAAATGGCGGTGGCTTGGTAAATTTGTCGTCCCCGATCTTTGGGTTTAATGTGCCGTACCATGTGCACCTGGTTTGGAAAGGCGAGGGTGGCCGGTTGTTGGGAAATGGCCTCAATTTCGTTATACAACCGAACGTGAGGGGTTCGGTTTAAAATGAGTCCGTCCAACAATCCATTTAAACCCGTCATGAATCCCATGAGGGTGATGTACATCGCAATACCAAAGGTGACGCCAACTCCGGCGATTAGGCTTTGTTTCAGCCGTGCACGCATGAGTTGAAGGGCAATCCGGATGAGCAGAGGCGCTTGTTTCATTTGGATGCGGGTGCGTAGATGATTTGTCCTTCATGTAACCCCTCCGTAATTTCAACCCATTCCAAATTTTTATCTCCGGTTTTTACCCGTGTGGTGGTTTCTGGGGAAATATAGACAAGGCTATCAGAAACGAGGTAACCAATGGGGATAAGCAAGGCTTTGGGTTTGGTTTCAATAAGGATGTTGGCTTCGGCAGACAATCCTGGATAAAGGCCGGGCATGGGTTTGGAGAAAGTGGCATTGGCAAGGAAGGTGCGGGTGGCCGCTTGCATCATGGGTCGGATTAACGATAATTCAGCTTCAAGCACTTCTCCGGGTCGGCTATCTAAGGTAAGAACTACTTTTTGCCCCGGTTGCACCAGCAATACGTCATATTCATCAATGGTAAGTTCCACATAGAACTGGTCTTTTTCGCCAATGGTGGCCACACTTCGGTTGGGTGAAACTGTTTCGCCTACTTTGGGAATTAAATCATATAAAACCCCGGAAGATTGCGCACATATCACCCTGTCTTTTAAGGTGATTTCTGCTATTTTGCGCTGGTTGTTTTCTACATTGGCTTGAAGCTGTAGTTGATCTTCCAATCGGCGGAGGCGGGCAAGAAGGTTGGCTACTTCTGTTTTAGAGGCTTCAAAAGCGAGTTCCCTTTGTTCCAATTCAATTTTTGCCCCAATTTTCTCTTGAAACAAACGCCTCTGTCTTTCTAAAAGGAGAGAGTCTTGATTTTTTTTGGCCTGTGCAAGAGAAAGGCGATCTCTGATTTCTTGTATTTGAGCAGAATAAGTGGAGGCTTGGTCTTGGGCAAATTTGGCCCGGTCACGGGCTGAAGCCATTTGGAATGCCAACTGATCAATGTCTAAAATGAGCAAGGTATCTCCTTTTTTCACTTCTTGTCCGGGACTTTTTAGCACTTCCAGCACTTTTCCCGGCATCATTGGGAAAAGGTCGTATTGGGTGTTTGCTTTTACAATCCCGGAAGCATATACGGAAATGGTGAGTGGTTGGGGAAGCACTTCAAAGGTTTCCCTTTTGTCTGAACAAGCCAAGGCCATTCCAATCCCCAGGATAACGATCCATAATTTCATAGGTTTTGCTGGTCTGTCGGTGAAATACAAAAGTCGGCCAAAGTGAGCAATAAAAACATGCGGATTGTCATAAATGACTTTATAGATTACAATAGGTTCATGAATAGGTATTGAAAAGTAGGGCAAACATTTATAAAAGATAAACTATCGATGTGAATAAAGGACGATGGTCTAAAGTTTTTCTTTCATAGTGGTGTAAAATTCTAACACAAAAAATTTCTATAACGATATTTATTTTCATTGTTGTCCGATAAAAATCAGAATGTGTGTTTTTGGATTTCTAAGTATC
>CAZRHR010000107.1:0-3578 GCA_964599915.1 uncultured Candidatus Competibacteraceae bacterium
TGAAGAAGAAAACTGGCCATGCCCAAATGGGGAATGCCATAGCCTAAGCCATCGCAAAAAAAGCCCCCTTTGGAAGGGGGCCTGAATCTACCTCGCCAGAACCCAAACATGGCTCGGTAGAAACACTTGGGTAGGTTTTAGTAGGTGGAAGAAACCACCAACCGCATGGCAGGCCAGGTGATGGTCGGGTGCACCATCTGAACAAAATAAATCCCTGAGGGCACTTCACCCAAAGCAAAAGAAAACATCTGGCTTCCTTCTTTCCATTGGATAGGAAGAGACGCCCAAACCCGACCCTGTACGTCGGTGAGTTTCATCTCTCCTACCCCACCCGATGGAATACCGGCACATTGCACAAATACTTCCTCTTGGGCAGGATTAGGAAACAGCCGCAGGTCTTGCGCTTGGTTTCCTTCGCAGCCAATGGCCACCGGGGCAAAAGACGTGGTGGTGCCATCTACATCTTCCTGAGACAAGCGATAATATACGGTGCCCTCTGGCCTAACGGGGTCGGACCATTGATAAGAAAGCGGTTGATTGCTATTTCCTGCACCCGGCAGGGTGGTCACCGATTCCCAATGGAGCAAATCTGCGGAGCGATGCAGGTGAAAAAAGGCGTTGTTGATTTCTGCCTGGGTGGTCCAACCAAGTTGAATTTTGCCCGCGGCACAAAGCGCCGAAAAAGACGTGAGGGAGATGGGCAGCGGACTCACAGGATCATCCCCAATGGCAAAGGGCGAGAACGACCCTTGGTATTGAGGCACCGTAAAAAACTTGTCTGTAGTTCCTATTAAAGTTGGTGCGCCCATGGCCGTAGGAATTTCCCAAACAGAACCATTGTGATGGTTCAGCACATAATCTGCCATGCCGGCTACTTCTTGGCTGGCATTCCATTGGAAGGTAAAATCCACCCCTTGGCCTGCGGCGGCGGAGGCATTGCCTTTGGTGATGTCCCAAGTTACTTTCACGTGTGGGGTTTGGATGCGCGCACCGGATTGCCCATTGACATACACGGTGTCCATGACCCGGACTCCGAACAGGTCTGTGGTGCCAGTTTGGTTGGTGATGGTAACCGGATTGTAATGCAGGTTGCCCACGGGGAAAGTAAAGGAGGCACCGGAAGCGAGGGCGGGTTGAATGAGGCGACCGGAGCCGGTGGTTTGGAAGTAATGCGCCGTATCTGAGCGGAATACGGTATCAGCGAGGCTAAGTTGGTAAGGGCCGAGGATCACTTTTTTTCTTGCACTGTTGAAATACAAGGCTCCAATGGAGCGATTTTGGTCCAAAGTCGGTTGAAAACCATTTCCGTTGGGTTCAATAACAACGATATCTCCTGTGGATGCAGGAACGCCATCTACCCAGTTGGCCGCTGTAGCCCAATCGGTTTCAGTGCCGGAAGCCCCTCCACGCCAAATGAACACAGATTGCCCATTTTGAGTGGATAGAGGGCTGGAGGAACGGGCTGCGCCGTCGCCGCTGCCGCCCGAAAATTGAGCATGGGCGCATTGGCAGATGAATAATCCAACCGCGAGCCATGTGGTTTTAAGTGTATTGTTCTTTTTGTTCAATTTAAGCATTTTAATGCATTTTAATATCGATTTAAACCCTCAATTTATATCAACATAGATCCGGCTACGGGAACAACCGCACCCCCCGAAACCCGCCCTGAGGAATTCGGTTGGTTTGTGGGTTGGTAGCACCGTAGTTATAGGCATTAGGAGCACGATTGGAAACGCGCGCTTGGGTAGTAGTATTTACCCAAGAGCCGCCTCTAGCGCCAGACCCCGCGGCTCCTGTTACCTCGCCTCCGCTTATGCCAGGCCAATTGCTTTGGTTCGCATGGCCTTTAGCACTTAACACCCCATTCCCGTTTAGGCCGGTAAAATTCCTGCCATCTAGATTTCCTATCGTTACACAGCGCTCAAATACGTTGCCGCTCAGCTCCATAATGCCGTAGTAGCTGCCACCAGATTGGAAACGTGTAGTATCCCCCCCACTTGCAAAACACCCCGCCCGCACGGGGCCATTTGACGCATTGTCGACCCTACAATTTGCATTTCCTCCGGCAATGTAAATAGGGTTATACGTTTCGTTTTGGGTTCCTGAATTGAGTAAATGATTGGCAGTTCTATGGGTCGTTGTTCCCCATGCATATTCATACTCTAAGGGAGCTTGGCCGCCCCGGCAGGCCTTTTCAAACTCCAGTTCTGTCATGGGGCGCAAGCCCGCCCAATCTGCATAGGCAGCTCCGTCCATCCAACTTAAAAAGTTACACGCAATCCACTCCCCGTCGTCCGTTTCATTGTAATTCCCATCTCCATCTAAGTTGCAAGCATACACCGCCGGAGTGAAACTGGCTGCTAACCCCGGGGTTTGTATGTCAATTCCATTGCGGTATGTATTGCTCAGCGCTGCTGTTCCTGCAATGCCAGTAACACTTGCAGCTCTTGAAGTCTGTTGGGTATAGGTAAGCGTATTTAAAAAATCCCGGTAATCGCCCTGGCTCATTTCGTATTTCATGCAGTAAAACCCATTATAGCCATTGGGCCAGGAAGCGTTTGGGGCGGTTTGGTTTGTGGGGTAGCCGCCAGCGGCTTCTCCCAAATTGCCAACTCCAGAAGGCACTGTGTTGGCAGTTGCCGTATTTATTGTAGTTAATTTAAAATGGGCAAACGTGGTAAGGTTATTCCCGTCGCCTGCAGCGAATTCCCCTTGCGGCACCCAAACCATTTCAATGGCAAAAACTTGAATCTGTACTACTGCATCGTCGCCAACTCCTTGGCTTCCGTACTCCCAGCGCAGCTGCACATCGTTTAGGCTAAAGGCACCTTTTCCGTTGGCCGATCTGTAAATGAAGGCACCTACTCCGTCGCTGGGCACATCGATGGTACTTCCGGCCGGGGCGGTGTGGTTGGCCTGGGTGGTATTTAAACTGGCGTGCTCCCAAATGCGGCGGCACGCAATGGTCGCATTGTTCAGGGCAACCGTTGGCGTGTCACTGACCTCAAAGGTGGTGGCACTGCTGATGCTGCTGATTACGGTGTTAGCGGCAAAGGTGCCCGTGCCGGAATTTATAAATACAGGCATGCCTGCCCGCAGATTGACGGTACTGCTTACCGTAACTGTAGTACCGCTGCTGCTGACACCTGTAAGGACGGGGTCGCTTGCGCCCACCATAAACTTCACGAACACCCAGGCGGCATCCCAGTTGCTGGGTCCATTGCTGACCTTCCAGCTGTTTTCCCAGCTTAGGTCAAATTCCACCATGGTGTAATTGGCGGCATGGTTTACCCCAGCCGAGGTGTTTTGGCCGGTGATGGTGGTGTTACTTACCGAAATATTATTGGCAAATACCATGGTTCCAAAGATCCAAAGCAATAAACCAAGGGTTAATTTAAATTTTTTCACGGTTTTTTGGGTTTCAGAAATGATAGAAAACAGGAAAAGCCCCAACCCCAAAGGGCGGAGCATACACGAAATTGAAAAAAGGCTATATTCGCCTATTTCACAGCTATTTACATGGGGGGGGGGGGGGGGGCAAACAGGCGATTTCCGTGACCTGAAGACAACATAAAAAA
>CAZRHR010000107.1:3588-6061 GCA_964599915.1 uncultured Candidatus Competibacteraceae bacterium
CACACAACTCCCCACACACCCCCCCCCCTCTCCGGGGGGGGGGGGCGCCCCCCTAACAGGCGATTTCCGTGACCTGAAGTCAACAGAAACAACCTGATTACGCTGGTTAGCGGACAATGTCCTAAAGGGGGACAGGTCCCTTTGAATGGCTAAATACATCTTCTTCCTTTTCGGATGCAAAACTACACCAAAAAGACATTTAAATTTTACTAAAAGACAATTGATAATAACAAAATAAGAAATTTTTAAAACAAGGAAAACTTATAAACTATTTTTAAATATTCATGATTAAATTTCTTATAGTATTGATTTTCTATATTTTAAAAATATTAAAATCAAACTTTAACAATTTTCACTCAACACTTTTTTGAATAACCTTCATATCCTTGAAAGGAAAATATTCCCCAAAACTGCCCTCACTATGCATATTGTAAATTATTTTTTTACACTATATTTCAAATGCCCACCTTAAATTCTTCAAAAAACCATGGACAAAAGGGGGAAATAGGACTATATAAACGTGAACTACGCGGGTCCTAAAAATCGATTTACTCAATTAACTCTTTTTAACAAATACGCGCTGAAAAATAGAAGCCAAAACTGCTTTCACCTAAAAAACAGCTAAAAAAAGACCTCCAATCTTCTCTTTTCCCCGCCCCCTCAAGTCGGAAAAACATCCATAAATGGAAAAAAAAGACTACTCCGGCAACCCCAACCACTTCATCCTCCGTTGCACACCCGGACCTTGAAACAACCATTCCAACACGCCTTTGGCCTGGGAAGGAAGGGTCAATGGCTTCACATACAGCCCGCGACTCTGAAACGCCCAGGTCCATTCCATGATTCGCTGCCCCTGGGTATTGAAAACCGTTAATACATAATCGCCGGGGCTAGGCACAAAAAACTCGGCTTTTACTTCCGGGGTTTTACCGGGATTGGGATACAACATAAACAAAGCGGAATCAGCCGCCGTTGCCTGAAGAAGAAAACTGGCCATGCCCAAATGGGGAATGCCATAGCCTAAGCCATCGCCGGGCTGGGTGAAATGGTCGGCGCTGCCTCGAACCGCTTGCAAAATGGTTTGGGGCGAACGATCTGGAAAGGCCTGACGTAACAAGGCCACCGCCGCCGCCACAATGGGTGCGGAGAAGGACGTGCCATTGGCTGTAGTCACCGCGCCTTGGACGCCCACCAAAACAGTCTGCCGTCCCATGGCGGCCACATCGGGCTTCACGCGGTTGTCGGCAGAAGGTCCAAAGGAACTAAAACTGGCTTTTTGCCGCTCGGCATCCACTGCGCCTATGGCTAAAATGGAATCGGCATCGGCCGGAACACCTATATACCGCCAAGATTGACTTCCGGAGTTTCCGGCAGAATTGATTACCATGAGGCCTTTTCTGGCCGCCCACACGGCGCCGAGGGTGGCGGTGGCGGTGCGTCCGTCCAAGGTTCCATAAACATGGCTGTCCTCCGCCTGGTCAAATGTGGTGTATCCTAAAGAGGAATTCAGCACATCCGCGCCTACACTATCGGCATATTCTGCACCCATGACCCAATAAAATTCTTCTGAAATGGTTTCATTAGGGGCATTTTCGGTGCGTAACAAGACATAACTGGCGGCGGGTGCCAGGCCCACATAGGCATTAGGCAGGTAGCCGGCCATGGCGGAAAACACTAGGGCTCCATGGCTGTTGTCCTCATATACGCCGGGTTCTCCGGCCACAAAATCCCATGTGTTCAATACACGTCCATCGGCAAACAAATGCTGAAAAGCGGGGTTTACGTCGGCTTTCTGAAATCCGGCATCTAAAATGGCCACGATCACATTCCGCCCGTTCCAGCCTTTGCCATGGAGGTAATCGCCACCAATCATTTCATTTTGGACATTGGCCTGGAAAAAATCGCCTTGGTAAGGGGGCAGCGACAGGGTTCCGCAACAGGGATGTCCGGGACTGGCAGGCAAACCTTTCCAAATGGCGGGACCTTGGTAAATGCTTCGCCAATTTTCTACAAAAGAAAAGGCGGGTAATTGGGCTATGGGCGTGTTGGAACCAAGAATGGCCACATTGAGCCATTTGGATGAACCTACATACCAGGCGCCGGGCAGGCTATCCAAGATTTGCTTTACATACGCCCGATGCACCGGCAAATCGGTTTCATGCTGGGAAATGGCAAATTTGGCGCGTCTTTCCAGCGCCCGCTCGCTGAGAAACTGCTGGGGCTGCTGCAAAGAATATGAGGCTTGGGCACCCCCTTTGTCCTTGAAAAAAAAAGCATACCGGTACTCGGTGTCTTGTGCCTTTAATCCAAAGGTGAAAAGACTACAACTGATAATCCACCAATACTTTTTGAACCACATAGCCTAATTTAATGCGTTGAAGGATGGGAATGGTATTCCACGGGGTGGCAGGAGGTAAAAACTCCTCGCAATCGTTGGGATCCAAAGGGTCGGTCACAATGCCCGTGACATCAA
>CAZRHR010000108.1:0-5723 GCA_964599915.1 uncultured Candidatus Competibacteraceae bacterium
GGGTTAGACACCACATCGAATTCGGCTTTGGCATTTTTGGCAATGGCCGCTCGCACCAAATCACCTGTACCCACGGGGACCGTACTTTTCCCTACGATGACCCGATACCGGTCCATCATGTGTCCGAGTTGTTCGGCCACACCAAGTACATAAGACAAATCAGCGGAGCCATCTTGTCCGGGAGGTGTAGGCAATGCCAGAAAAATAATATCGGAAGCGGCTACGGCTTCGGTCAGATTGGTCGTAAACGTAAGCCTTTGCTGCTTAATGTTACGTAAAAAAAGTACGTCTAAGTGGGGTTCAAAAATGGGGATTTCGCCTTGTTTCATGCGTGCGACTTTGGCCGCATCCACATCGACACATACCACTTGGTTGCCGGTTTCCGCCAAACAGGTTCCTGTAACCAATCCCACATATCCGGTCCCGACAATGGCAATTTTCATAAGGTTCAATTTTAAAAAGTAAGGGCCTCACGGACCTTTTCAATGATATATTGTAGTTGCTCGGCGTCTAATTCTGTGTGCATAGGCAAGCTAAGCACAGTGTCACAGAGCGCCTCAGACACAGGAAAATCACCGGCCTTGGCCAAAGGCGAAGCATAGGCTTCCTGTAAATGGAGGGGGATTGGATAATACACTTTACAAGGAACACCGGCATTTTCTAGAAATTGCTGAATGGCGTCTCTTTTCTGTGCAGGAAAAATCAGGGTGTATTGGTGGAAAACATGGGTAGAGTTGGCTGCCCGACAGGGAATATGTACACCGGGCAAGTCGGCAAAAGCTTCATCATAAACCTTTGCTGCGGCCTGTCTCGCCTGTGCATAGCGGTCTAAATGGGAGAGCTTTACGCCCAAAATGGCGGCTTGTAAACTATCTAAACGAGAATTTACGCCGATGAGGCCATGATGATACAATTTGGTTTGACCATGGTTGGCGATTTTACGCATTTGCTCGGCTAAAGCAAGGTCACGTGTAAAAATAGCACCACCATCTCCGTAGCCACCCAAATTTTTGGAGGGGAAAAAGGATGTAGTTCCAATATGTCCCATGGTGCCGGCCTGCATGGTGGTTCCATCCGGAAAAGTGTAGACCGCACCAATGGCTTGGGCCGTATCTTCTATCACAAACAAGCCGTGCTGTTTGGCAAAGTCTAAGATAGGCGCCATGTCTGCGCATTGTCCGAACAAATGAACGGGTACAATGGCCTTGGTTTTTGGCGTTAGTTTAGCTTGAAGCGCAAGGGGATCCAAGTTAAATGTACGGGGATCTACATCTACAAAAATCGGTTTCAAACGAAGCAAGGCAATCACTTCTGCCGTAGCCACGTAGGTAAAAACCGGCACCATGACTTCGTCACCCGGTTCCAGACCAAGCGCCATCATGGCTATTTGGAGGGCATCGGTCCCATTGGCACAAGGAATGACTTCTGCCCCGCCGATGTATTGGCTAAGTTGTGAAGTAAAAGATTTAACCGCAGGCCCCTGAATAAATGAGGTAGTGTCAAGCACTGATGCAATCGCTGCATCAATTTCCTTTCGTATAGGCGCCATTTGGGCTGCCAAATCTACCATCTGTATAGGCCGCATTTGCTGATATGTATTCGAGGATTGGTGGCCAAAATTAAGAATATTTAGGAAAGCAACAAAGTAGGTAATTACCTAACCTTTTTAATCCTGTTGAAAACAGCTATATAGGCATGTTTAGCATTGGTTAAATGGATTTTAGAAGTAAAATATTTTTTTGATTCATACACAAAAATAGGTTAAAAAAAAATAAAGCCGGGGGGCGAGCCCTCCGACTTTATCCTGAACCATTAGATGCTTAAGGACATCTACCCGCAAACGCAAGAAGTTGAATCAGGGTACAAAGAAGGAAAAGGCATGCACTTTTCCCGCCTGAACCAATTGAAAAAAGGCAAATCCAGAAGATTGTATCGGCCAAAGAAAACCATCTTCAGCTTCTCCCTGAGCGAAAACCTGGCCAGCCATGTTGGCATATTGGTAGGTAAAAGTTCCTTTGGCCTGCATGCGAAAATAATTTCCGGTACGTGTGACTAATGGGGCCGCCAAGTCCAATGCTTCGCTAAGGGCTACGGGGCCAAAAATTTCAGAAGTGCCATCGTAATCTACTTGCATCAATCGATAATAGGCTTGAGGTGCCTGATCTACAAATTGATAAGAACGGCCTACGGAGGAAGTCCCCATGCCTTCAACCATACCGGCATCCTCCCAATCTAGCATGTTGGAGGAACGTTGGATGAGAAAAAAAGCGTTATTAATTTCAGCAGCGGTCACCCAAAGAATTTCAGCTCCTTCAGAAGTTCTAAGGGCAGATAGCGATACCAGAGATACAGGCAAAGGCCCTACCCCACCTGCACCGAAACTGGATTGATTGGCACAAGATTGTTGCGCACTGCCCAACTGGGATCCAGAAAAGCTTTGAGGAGAACAAATCTGCACTTCGGAAAAAGTACTGGCAGGACTATTAAAAGCCGTGGATCCGTTGAGTTGCATCATGGAACCATTGCCTTGGTCTCCAATGTAAATCACAGGATGGTTCATAACCGCTGCACCGTCAATGGTCATCAGGGCAAAATCATCCATAAAGATTCGAGCGCTGGAATTCGAATTATAGGAGCCTTCCAGTTGTAGCGTGGCAGATTCCCAAACAACAATGTTTCCGTCGTTGCTGATGTTTCCTTCTACAATCATGGTGGAATTGTTATCTACATGAAAAACGCCACTGCCATTGATTTGTGAACTTGCTTCCACACGGGTGGTGGAACCATTGCCGGTGACCATTACGCCGTTCATTTGGTGGGTACCATTGCCCGAAACAATCATGGAGTCTCCAAAATTCCAAATGCGTGATGAAGAATTAAAATTCATGTTGTTGGCGCGCAAGTCTAAGAAACCTTCATTCACCAAATTCAAATTCACCACCGAAACAGAGCTGCTTACCGTAAGGCGTCCGCCCGGACGAACATATACCGTTCCTCCATTCAAGTTACAGAGTTAATGGTAAGTTCGCCACACACGGTTAGATTTCCACCGTTTAAGTTCACGTTGGAGCGGTTACCATTGGTTTGAAAACGGCGATTTTGACCAACATTAATGTTGTCGTTGTTGGAAAGGGCAGTTCCCACATCACAGGCAGGAGCCAACGGAGCGGTTGGTATCGCTGGCGGGGCCTGCGAAAACAATGCCCCAGATAAGGTCACGACAAGGCATAGGCCTATCAGGCTATAAAATGTAAATTTCATGTGCGCTTGTAAAACTTGGGTACGTTCACAGTTTGTGGTTCAAGCAAACTGCATGGCAAAGGTAGGCCTTACCCACCCTCTAAAACAAGTGCTTAAACCTGTGTGCCAACCTGTTTCAAAATTTGGAAAAACTAAATTAATTAATTGTTATTCAAGTATTTAAAAACAAAAATAAGCCTCCAGTTTTAATGGACATTAAAAGCATTTAACCTAACAAAGTTTTAAATCTGGACATTTCAAACAAATGTTTTCTATAATTTGGACACTATTTGCGAATACCCCTAATGCTGTCCAAAATTTATAAACGCCATGGATCAAGGTGTATCCCCCTCAAGCACTCCGACATGGCCTATAAACTAATTTCAAAAGTCCTTTTCAATACAAGACAACCACCTCTAAATTGATTTTATTAGCGCCCTTTGTCCCCATCCACTTCCTTTATTTTAAAAACAGTTTTCATGGTTTGAAAAAACCACAAAAACTGTTTTCAATTTTATCCAGAAGCCCCTGAGAAAGTGCATCTTTCTTAGCGAAAAAACCACCGCCCCATGGTCCAAGGCGTGAAAATCAATATTTGATAAACCGACTCACCGCCATGCGTCCAAAATCATCTTTTACCCGAATCAAATACACCCCTGGAGCCCAAGTAGCTACGGAAAGCAGTGTACTTTGCTTTTGCTCCATGGATTGGGTTAGATACACCTGACCTTTCATGTCTTCGACCCAAAGGGTTGGATTGCTCCATTGGCCCTGCCAAGTCACTTGCACCCAGTCCGAAGAAGGATTTGGTGAAAGACTAAGCCCCAACGAGGTGGTTAAATCACAATCCAAAGAAATGGGGGTAAAGGCCTCCTTTTTGCCATCTACATCTTCCTGAACTAGACGGAAATAATAAGGGCCTTCCGTACGTAAGGGAATCGTATGGGTGTACTTTCTTAGCCCATTGCTGAAACCAGCCCCCGGTAAAGAATCAAGGGTGACCCACTGATGGTCTTGTAGTTCTTGAATGTAAAACATGCGGTTCTGGATTTCAGATGCCGTTTTCCATTCCAATATGGCCTCCCCAATGCCACACTCCCCTGTAAAGGAGATTAAATCAATGGGCAAAGGCCCTGAACCGCCACCCCCACCAAAAAAGGAGAATCCGGATAATCCATGTCTGGAAATTTCATACCGACCACTTCCCAAATCCACAATTCCTCCATGGGTTCCTTCCATGGTCCATTGCACGTGATCGGAAGATTTGAGCACCCGAAACGTACTGGTGTCCGTAATGGAGTTAAAGGCATCGGTGGTCAAAGTAATGCTGTATTGTCCGCCATTCAAGCCATTACCAGGATCTATTTCCCAAAAACCTTCAGTGGCAATAAACGAAATCACTTGACTGCCATCGATCAAGGGTAGTCCACCCGTAATAGGAATCACGGGCCTAAACGTGGTGGAAATGGTTCCCGCCGTGGGAGCTCCTGTAAACCTTAGTTTTACTGGTGTATTTCGGGTTTGTGTTCCTACGGGAAAAAGGAATGGCGTGGGTTGGGTTGCAGCAGGAAACCACCGGCGTAAAGTGCCTAATACGCGCCCTGTGCCGCCAAGGGTGCCGGTTTGCAAGCCGGATGTTCCAATAACCAAAGGTTTTGATGCGGCCAATTGTATCCTCCCTCCCAAATACAGGCTATCGCTCACCACTAAACTATCGGCCAAAGTAAGGCCCGCAGGCAAAGTAGCGTTGTTCAGCAACAATCTGGACACCTGAAGGGGCGTATTGATTTGCTGGCCTTGAATGCCTGCAAAATCAAAGGTGGCCAAGGTCGCATTAAACGTACCGGCCTGCCGCAGGACATCCTTTTCAAATATAATACGCCTTGTGCCAAAGTCCACGGTGCCTTGCTGCAAGGTAAATGTTCCACCCACACGAAGATCAGACGCAAGACTTAATGTTCCGGCCGATTTATCCACTAAAACAGCGCCCAGTCCCTGAAGTGCACCCACGCCCGCTGTGGTAATGGATTGGGCTTGGTTGCCTGAAAAAATGAGGGGCGCAGTAGCCGATGGATAAAAACTTCCTTGATTCGTAAAGTTCCCTTCCAGCCATAAAGCATGGGTTTCCGTGGCAGAATCCATTTGCAAACCGCCTTGAACAATGTTCAGGGAACCCGTAATTTTTAATGAATCTGTTAAAATCACAAGTCCTGTGGCTTTCTGCACTTTTAAAGCCGGAATGGGTTTATTGACCCCACCGGAAGTAAAATACTGGTTGGTGGTTCCGTTGGCAGTGAGTATCCCTGTTCCGGTGATTTGTCCGTGGTTAATAAAATCTCCACCAATCTGAAGTTCCGAAGTAGGCTCTAAAGAAAGTGCAGCGCCTGACATGATGGTTAAATCTTGTACCGTTTGCACCGTGTTGGCTAACACAGGTGGCACGTTGCAACAATTGGTGATAATGACATCTGTGGATGCATCCG
>CAZRHR010000109.1:0-5618 GCA_964599915.1 uncultured Candidatus Competibacteraceae bacterium
CATGTGAATGATACGGAGCGTATTTTTGGATACCGTGCGCTGGCCATTGCCCGAGGTGAAAAACAAGCCCTGCCCGGTTTTGATGAAAACCAATATGCCCAAACAGGAAAAAGTGACTTGCCCGAATGGGCGTTTCTTCTCGACGAGTTTGCGGCCTTGCGTACTGCCAATATCTTATTGTTTCGTTCTTTGTCTGACTCGACCCTTCTTCAATTGGGCACGGCCAATGGCAGTCCCATTCAGCCCATGGCCATAGGTGTTGCCCTCGCGGGTCATGTGCGACATCATGCACGCATCCTGCTGGAAAGATATGTAACCAAGTAAATCATGGAAAAGAAACGTAGTGCCTATTTATATCAATTTCTGGATATTACCAGTTTAAACGATACAGATCATCCGGAGCAGATTGGAAAGTGGACCCAAGAATGGGTCCAACTTTGGGAACGTTCAGAGGGACAATTGACGCCGGCTGCCATTTGTGTTTTTGCTCCCTTGGTTCCCTATGTGATTCAACATCTTGGCGGCATGAAGATTCCTGTGGCTGCGGTTACCGGAAATTTTCCTACCGGAAAAGCTCCCCAGTTTTTGAAAGCGGCAGAAACGCAATATGCCTTGGAACAAGGGGCTTCAGAAATTGATTTGGTTATAGATCGGGGGTATGCTGCCAGTGGACAATGGCAGGCCATTACGGAAGAGGTGGCACGGGTAAAAGCGGCTGCGGGTAATGCCGCTTTGAAAGTGATTTTGGAAACCGGCCAGTTTTCAGACCTTGACATTATTCGCCAAATGGCAAAAGCCGCCCTCGAGGGTGGTGCGGATTTCTTAAAAACGTCCACAGGAAAAATTTCCGCGGGTGCAAGCCTTCAAGCCGCTGAAATACTTACCCAAGCGGTACTGGAAAAAGGAAATGCCTCTGCTTTGGGAATCAAAATCTCCGGTGGTGTGCGTGAACCTCAACAAGCCGAAGCCTATTTGGCTTTGGTGGAAAACATGCGCGGCATGACCCTGACCACCCAAAATTTTCGGATTGGTGCCTCCGGTTTGGCCGGAACCCTGGCTTCCGACTTTTTTGGCGTTTCTTCCGAAGCCCCGAAAACAGGCTACTAAAATGGGTTTAACATGTTTTTCACAAGGCTTTGGCCCAATTTTCGTAAATTGACCTCATAAACGAACACATGAAAATTCTCGGAACATTGTTGGGGCTCTTTACCCTTCTCTCTGTACATACCCAATCTCCTGCTACCGTAAAATGGTACACATTCGATGAGGCTGTTGCTTTAGCCAAAACAACACCCAAACCCATGATGATTGATTTATACACCGATTGGTGCGGCTGGTGTAAGGTCATGGATTCAAAAACCTTTTCTCATCCCGTGATTGCGGCCATTTTGAACACGCAGTTTTATCCCGTGAAATTTGATGCGGAACAAAAAGCCCCCGTTACATTTAAGGAAAGAGAGTATAAGTTTATTGCTTCCGGAATGCGCGGGTATCATGAGCTTGCTGCGGCACTTACCTCCGGACAGTTGAGTTACCCAACCCTCGTCTTTTTGGACGAACAGCAGAACATGATTCAACCGCTGGCCGGATACCAAACCCCGGAAAACCTTGAACCGGTGATTATTTTCTTTGGTTCGGGCGCCTACAAAACCACACCTTGGGAACAATTTTCTCAACAGTTTAAGAGCAAATTGAACGGATAAATCTACCCTAACAGCCACTTCTCTTAGGATGTTTGGTTGTTCTTTCTATGGCCTTTTCTCTCATTTTTTCCAAAATCTATCCTTCTGCCAAGGCATGGGATGTTTCCCTTTTTCCCGAGGTAAAGGTGGACATGGAGGGAGAATCCTCTGTATCGGTATTTTTTCCACAGGCGGTTTCTGCCGAACAACTTCGGGCCATGGTGTCCTATGGTCATGACCTAGGCTGGACCGTGGCGACGCGTTCCCTTAAATTTCAGGTGTTAGAAATGGCTTGTGCGGCTTGTGCAGCCAGTGTAACCTCCGCCTTATTGGCCTTGCCCGGGGTTTTAAAGGCCCGGCTGAATTATGCATCGGCCACGGTGGTGGTTTCTTTTTTGGAAACGTGGACCGAACCTGAGGCGCTAAGAAAGGCCGTTCAAGCAGCAGGATATGACCTGGTGATACAAAGTGCTGGCGCAGCGCCGGGACAAATGGCCCAAAAACAGCAAGAGGAAAGGAAGATTTTAGGCCGAAAAGCGTTGGTAGCGGGCCTGTTGTCCATTCCTTTGGTGGTGCTGGGCATGGGCTTTATGGAAGAACCTTGGGTGCCTTATCTGCTCTGGGTTTTATCCACGCCCATCATCGGTTGGGCCGGTCAGGATTTTTTTATTCGGGCTTTTCGTCAGGCCAAACATGGACAACTTACCATGGATACGCTGGTCACCCTTTCTACGAGTTTGGCCTACCTGTTTTCAGTTTTCAATACCCTTTTCCCCGCGTACTGGCATAGCCGTGGCGTGCATCCCCATGTGTATTTTGAAAGTGCAGCCGTGGTGCTTACCTTTCTATTGCTGGGAAAATGGTTGGAGGAAAAAGCCAAAGCAAGAACCACAGACGCCATTGGAAAACTTATTTCCCTTCGGCCACCTTTTGCCCTGCGAAAACTTGAAGATGGAAGCCTAGAAGAAACGCCGCTCGAAGAAATTTTGCCAGGTGATGTACTTCGCGTGCTTCCGGGCCAGGTGATTCCTATTGATGGAGATGTGGTTTTGGGTGAAAGTGAGGTGGAAGAGCAACTACTTACCGGCGAAGTGATGCCCGTACACAAGGAAAAGGGACATCAGGTTTTTGCCGGGACCGCGAATCTCATGGGGAGTTTAGACGTGGAAGTGACCAAAGTCGGGGAGGAGACCCTACTTGGAAAAATCATTCAACTGGTGGAAGAAGCCCAAGGGTCTAAAGCGCCCATTCAAACCATGGCCGACCGGATTTCTTCCATTTTTGTTCCGGTGGTTATGGGTATTGGTCTGTTTACTTGGTTGGTTTGGTGGATGTTGGGTGGCGTACATGGATTTTATGAAGGTTTACATGCTTGGGTGACCATTTTAGTAGTGGCTTGTCCTTGTGCGCTGGGACTGGCTACGCCCACAGCCCTTATGGTGGGTATGGGACTAGGTGCGGCAAGGGGCTTGTTGATTCGGGATGCCGCTGCCTTGGAACGCGCCGCAAAATTACAAGTGGTGGTGTTAGATAAAACCGGAACCCTCACCGAAGGAAAACCCAAAGTGATGTCCACCAGTTCCATGGACGCTTCTACGGCGATAGCGGTGAAAAGTTTGGAATCCCATTCTGAGCATCCGCTGGCGCAGGCGGTTGTGCAGTTTTTTTCCCAGGAAAGCGTGGTTCCGGTCACGGCCTTCAAAGCCATTCCGGGCATGGGCATTCAGGGAGAAATCAATGGATTGGCTTGGCGTATAGGTACATTGGATGCTTTGTTGGGCCCTCCGGACCATTGGGAGGCCGCTTTAGCCGCAGAAGTGCGTGCAGAAATGGAAAAGGGCCATACGGTTTTTGGCATTTTGGCAGGCGATACATGGAAAGGTTGGATGGCCCTGGGAGACCGCATCAAACCAAGCGCCCTTGGGGCAGTGCAAAAGCTGCAAAACATGGGAATTGCTGTGCACATGCTTACCGGCGATCGACGCCTTACAGCGAAAGCGGTCGCAGACCAAGTGCACATAGACCATGTGAAAGCCGAAGTGTTACCCGAAGACAAGGTGGCTTATGTCCAAGCCCTTCAAGCAGAAGGCAAAGTGGTGGCCATGGTGGGAGATGGCATGAACGACGGAGCCGCTTTGGCCCGCGCCGATGTTGGTATGTCTATGGGAAAAGCCAGTGAAGTCGCTTTGGAAACTGCCGGTATCACCCTTACATCCAATGACCTCATGGGGATTCCGGAAGTCATCGCCTTGTCAAAAATGACCTTAAAAGCCATTCGTCAAAACCTGTTTTGGGCGTTTTTATATAATGTCCTATCCATTCCGTTGGCCGCAGGTGTTTTATACCCATTCTTTGGATTTCGGATGGATCCCATGTGGGCAGGCGCAGCGATGGCCCTTAGTTCTGTAAGCGTGGTGGCCAATAGTTTACGGCTGAATTTTTTTAATGCAAAAAAGGCCGATTAGGGAACAGTCAAGGACGCAAGGATGTTCTGATACAAAAAAAGCGTCCGGAATGTCCCGAACGCTTTATGAATAGAAAAGATTGAAAAGTCGATTTTAGAACTTCACTAAGTCGGCGAATTTGGAAATGCGTTGGGTAAGCTCCTCTTGGGTAAGGTCAACAACGCGGTCAATGCCGAATTTTTCCACACAAAAGCTGGCGATGGCAGAGCCATAAATCACCGCTTTTTTCATGTTATCGAAAGACACATCACCGGTAGAAGAAAGATAACCAATAAAACCTCCGGCGAAACTATCGCCTGCGCCGGTCGGGTCAAATACCTCTTCCAACGGTAAGGCGGGCGCGTAGAACATGTCGTTTTCGTGGAACAACAAGGCGCCATTTTCTCCTTTTTTGATCACCAAGTATTTGGGTCCCATGGTCAGGATTTTTCTTGCGGCTTTCACGAGGCTGAATTCACCGGAAAGTTGACGCGCTTCTTCATCATTGATGGTAAGTACATCTACTTTTTTCAAGACGGTCAAAAGGTCGTCCCAAGCAGAGTCCATCCAAAAATTCATGGTATCCATCACCACCAATTTGGGGCGCTGGTTCATTTGGTTAAGGACTTTAAGTTGAAGGCTTGGCATAAGGTTGCCGAGCATCAGGTATTCACAATTTTTGGCGGTTTCCGGCACAATCGGGTCGAAATCTGCCAATACATTGAGTTGTGTATCGAGCGTATCGCGGCTGTTCATGTCGGCCCGATAGCGACCGGCCCAGAAGAAAGATTTTTGTCCTTTTTTCAATTGTAGCCCATCGGTATGGATGCCTCTGCGATGAAAATGATCAATTCCTGATTGAGGGAAGTCATCACCAATCACCGACACCAGATGGATGTCTTTTCTGAAATAGGATGCAGCGATAGATACGTAAGTGGCGGCGCCTCCAATGACCCGTCCGCTAGAGCCAAAAGGTGTTTCAATTTCATCGAAAGCAACCGTGCCAATGACCAGTAAACTCATGTTTATTTGTTTATGGGAGGCGAAATTACACTAAATTCGGATACCTGAGGGAAAAAGTTGAGGTGAGGCTTCGCTCAATTGCGTTGAGACTAGTGTTTTGTTTTTAAAATTTGAATTTGCTTATGATGTTTGAGTGTGAGTTTTTCGCTCGTCTTTAATACAAGGGTAAAAGCGCCAAAAACACACCCTCGTCCAACCAACAAGGTACATTCTACACTCGTTCAATTTTGTACATGGTTATAAGGTCGTCCTGTTATTCCCGATAACGGTTGGTTCGGCTAATAGCTCCATTTTACCCCCATTTCCTGCTCTAAAATTCCCATTTTAATCGCACAAACGCAATCACAAACCTAGCCGGTAGATTTTGACATCGTTATTGCTTTTACGAGATTTACGGCTTATCGTAATACCTAAATGGTGGGGAAATCCTTATTGCCCCAACAACTCGGCAAACACTTTTTCTAATTTT
>CAZRHR010000110.1:0-5582 GCA_964599915.1 uncultured Candidatus Competibacteraceae bacterium
ATTGATGGGCTTTCCCTAACGCCAAATCCAATCCAATCCCCAAGTGTGGATTAAGCTTCGCTGCGCGCTCCAAAAACGCCAAAGCCCTGAATTTTTCCTGGTGGCGCAAGTAACATTCTCCGATTTTGAAATTCAGTTCAGCATGGTTTCCATTGAATTGGTAGGCTTGCAAATAAAAGGGCAGGGCCATGCTGTACCCATTCTCATGTCCATAATAATAGCGGTCTCCTTGTTCAATGGCCGATAAAGCCATCTTCAATCCTTTTCTGGATTCCGGAAAATTATCCTTGGTAAACTCGATATTCACCTGTCCATGCAAGGCGGTGTAACTAGAAATTAATCCCATAATGACCCCGACACTCCACCCAAAAAGCAGGTTAATCAAACCCCTACAAGCGCCAATATTTTTATTTTTCATGTCTTTTTGATCATTGCTATGAGGGAATTCGTCCGAATCCAGCCCAAGATTTAAGGTAATAAGGAGAAGAAAGATGGTCTACCCGCACCCCGGACGAGGTACTGGCGTGAACAAAATGTTGTGAATCGAGCAACAATCCCACATGAGAAACTTTAGGACCTCGAATTTTAAAAAACACCAGGTCTCCAGCGGCCTGTTTTCCTTTTTCCACGGGCTTTGCCCAATCAAACTGTTCACGGCTACTGCGTGGGGCTTGTTTACCCCAAACCACGCGAATCATTTCTTGCACGAAACCACTGCAATCCACGCCTTTTTGCGTAGTTCCACCCATTTGATAAGGCGTACCTAACCATGGAGTAGCGGCTTTGATTAAGGCTTTATGGGCGCCCGGTTCTAAGGCGAAGCCCCCCATAGAAATTTGTCCAGATGGACGCACCGCGGATTGTTTGGATTTACAACCTGCCAGTCCTCCGGCGAGCGCCAAAAGGAAAAACATGTATATCCAGTGGTAATAAACAAAGAGGTAAAACGATTTCAACTTGGCCACTGACCAAATTTAAGCTGCATTATCATTTCACTGGCCATTTTAAAACCTATGTTTTCCATGGTTTGTTGTTAATTTCGACCAGGCTATGGAAGTTGAAGGAAAAATACAGGAGATTTTAAAAGCATTACCGGAGACACCGGGAGTATATCGCTTTTATGATGAGAAGCAAAGCCTGCTCTATGTGGGCAAAGCCAAAAATTTAAAGCACAGGGTCAGTTCCTATTTTCACAAACAACACCACGACAGTGGACGCATCCGTTTAATGGTAAAATTGGTTCGCGACATTCAAATCATGGTCGTAGAAACAGAATTGGACGCGTTACTGCTCGAAAACAACCTCATTAAAGAGCAAAAACCCAGGTTCAATGTGATGTTGCGGGACGATAAGACCTATCCCTGGATTTGCATTACCAATGAGCCTTTTCCCCGTGTTTTTCCCACCCGCAGAAAACTCAATGACCAAGATGAGTATTTCGGCCCTTACGCATCCATTAAAATGATGCGAAATGTACTGGATCTCATTAAACAACTTTATCCCTTGCGCTCCTGTCGTTTACAGTTACAGGAAAAAGCCATCCGAGAGGGGAAATTCAAAGTCTGCCTGGAATATCACTTGGGAAATTGCAAAGCGCCTTGCGTGGGTTTGCAGGAAGAAGTGGCGTATCAATTAATGATTCAGGATATTCGAGAAATTATTCGCGGACGAACCGGGAGTTTAATTCGGCTTCTAAAAACCCGCATGATAGGCCATGCCGAAAAATATGAGTATGAACAGGCCCAAGATTTAAAGGAACGGATTGCCATGTTGGAGCAATATCGCTCTAAATCTGTGGTGGTAGGTCAAGACGTTGGAGATTGCGATGTGTTTACGGTGGCAGAAGAAGGCAGCCATGTCTATGTCAATTATTTACAAGTAATTGAAGGCGCAGTGGTCCAAGGACACACCTTGGATTTAAAACGAAAAATGGAAGAAACGCCGGAAGAAATTCTCGCGCTCGCCATATTTGAATTGCGCAGGAAATTTAAATCGACGGCCAAAGAGCTGGTGGTAGACCGGATGCCGGAAGTTCAAATCCCCGGTTTAAAATACCATGTGGCCCAACGTGGGGACAAAAAAATGCTCTTGGATTTATCCAACCGAAACCTACGTTTTCACATCCAAGATCAATGGAGTCGCATGGCCATTAAAGACCCGGAAGCCCATACCATGCGGGTTTTGGAAACCATGCAAAAAGACTTGCGGCTCCCAAAACTGCCTCACCATATCGAGTGTTTCGACAACTCAAATTTTCAAGGTTCGTTTCCCGTTTCCGCCATGGTGCTGTTTCGGGATGGAAAACCATCTAAAAAAGAATATCGCCATTACAATGTAAAAACGGTGGAGGGCCCCAACGATTTCGCCACCATGGAAGAGGCTTTAACACGCAGATATGGACGATGCATTGAGGAAAACGAACCCCTGCCGGATTTGGTGGTGGTGGATGGTGGAAAAGGACAGTTATCGGCAGCTGTGGCGGTGTTTGATGCTTTAGGCTTGCGGGGAAAAGTGAGCCTAATTGGTATCGCGAAGCGGCTGGAAGAAATTTATTTTCCGGGCGACCCATTGCCATTGTACATCGACAAGCGCTCAGAATCGCTCAAAGTCATTCAGCACATGCGCAATGAAGCACACCGCTTTGGCATTACCCATTATAGAAGCAGACACCGAAAAGCCCTGACTAAATCTGCCCTAGAAGATATTCCGGGGGTAGGTTCAGCCACCATAGAAAAATTAATGAAGGAATTTAAATCGGTAAAACGGTTAAGAGAGGCGAAGCTGGAAGATATCGGTGCAGTCATTGGACAAAAAAAGGCAGAAGTGGTGGTTCAATTTCTGCTGGACCATCCCTAAGCCACTGAAAGAAAACAAAAGACGAGGTAAAGAGATGCACCTTGGCCTTTGTACCACATTTTATCCCAAGTAAGATTTTTGAAAAAAAACTTAAGGGTGTAGGTGAACCTAAACTTGACTGGTTATCTTAGCCCTGATTTTATTTTTCCAATGTCAGCATCCATTCTTACGCAAAAAACCACTCAATCTCGCCTTTCCACTGTGGATTGGGACAACCTTCCTTTTGGCCAAATCAAGTCAGACCACATGTTGGTGAGCGATTTCGATGGAAAAGAATGGAGCGCGCCAACCATTATGCCTTATGGACCCATGTCTATGGATCCGGCCATGTCTGCTTTGCATTATGGGCAGAGCATCTTTGAAGGACTAAAGGCATATCGTGGTGAAGACCAGCGTATTCGTATATTTAGACCGGAAGCCAATGCGGCCAGGCTGAACGCCTCCGCCTTGCGGATGTGTATGGCACAATTTCCAGAAGAGCTCTTTTTAGAAGGGCTTTATGCGTTGATATCTTTAGACGAAAAATGGGTATCTGACCGACCCGGCTATTCTTTATATATTCGGCCCTTCATGTTTGCCACGGAGGCCTATTTAGGCATCAAGCCGTCTGAAACATTTCGTTTTGCCATCATCACCTCTCCTGTGGGCGCTTATTATCAGGGCGCCATCAAGGTAAAGGTAGAAACAGAATTTACCCGCGCAGCACAAGGAGGAACAGGGGCCGCCAAAGCAGCCGGCAACTACGCTGCATCCCTTTACCCAGCCAAACTTGGACAGGAAAAAGGGTACCGCCAACTTATTTGGACTGATGCAGCGGAGCACCGCTACATTGAAGAATCGGGTACCATGAATTTATTTGTGGTTATGGATGGTGTTTTGGTGACGCCTCCATTGGACAGTGGTACCATTTTACCCGGGATTACAAGAGATTCCATTTTAACCATTGCCCGTTCTTGGGGCATGGCCATTGAAGAAAGAAAAATCGAGGTCACCGAACTAAGAGACGCCATTCAAGACCAACGCGTCACCGAACTTTTTGGCGCCGGAACAGCAGCGACCATTGCTCAAATTGAACTGATTCACATCCTTGGAGAAGACTTCCCATTGCCTCCCGCAGATGACCGGCCTTTTTCCAATAAAATTGCGGTCTATCTGGATGACCTTAAGTTCGGTCGGGTGTCCGATCCGTTTGGTTGGGTAAAAACCCTTTGAGATTATTTTCTCTTTGATATTAAGACGGTTAACTGCGCAGCCAGGGTAGAAAGTACCACATAAAAGGCGAACAAATACAAGCCTGTTCCAGCTATCGCTTTTACCATTACTTGGCTATTGATGCTCATGAATGCGATGGTGATACCCACCATAAACACATCGGCCATGGCCCATTTTCCAATGTAAAATACCATAGAGGCACTTTTTTGCCCAATAGATTTTTGCGGTAAGGCCAACCCAAGGGTCAACAATATCGTTTTGAGTAAAGGCACAACCCCTGCAAAAAACAAAATCAAAGCCGCCAGCACTTTATGTTCTTGCTCCCATAATTCTTGAATAGAGCCCAGAATACTCAGCGTTTTCTCTTGAGACATGGCCCCGGCAAACAAGGCCATAATACCCGACTGACCTGCACCAAACTTGATGGTAAGCACCGGCAATAAAACCGCTGGAATCCAAATGGCCACGGATCCTACATGCATGCCTAAAGCAAAAAGCCGAAGCAGGGTAGCGCGTGAAAGTCGGGAAGAAGTCATAGGAACTGTTTTGCTCAAAATTAAAGGTTTATGTCCGCATCCAAAGCTTAGGGTAAGGAAAATTAAAGAGGAGGATGCATTGAAACAGGAAATTGAGCAAGGCTAACAAAAGCCAAAGGTCGGAAAACGTTCATGGGTAAGGGAAAACGATGTTGCTCAACTGGTGTTGTAATTGGGCTCTTAGGCTTATTCGTTCATCAACCCATAAGCACCAGTATCATATTCTTCCAAATGCGTTGGATTGAAAACTAAGGATTTGTCTAAGTTGTTAAAAACACCCCAACAACCCGGCAAACGCTTTCTCTAATTTTTCTTTGGTGAACTTCATTTGATATAAAATTTATCGTTTATCCATTTTGCAGGATTGTTAATGATGTAATCCGATATGGTCTGGTAGGATTTTTCATTACGGATGATGTGTTCCCAATAATTACGTTGCCACAATTTTCCATTGAATGGTATCCATCCCATTGTTTTTACACCACGGATATATTCATTGGTGGTCATTGTTTTAAACCATTGCACCACCCGATGTAGGGGGCGAACCTACGTGTTCGCCCAGGAGCGAACACGTAGGTTCGCCCCTACATCGTGTTCGCATTGTCATTATTCGAATCAGGGCAGACACGCAGGTCTGCCCCTACGTTTTCCAAAATGCCATGAAAATGGTTTGGCATAACAATCATTTCGTGGCAACGGATATCTGCAAATTTTTTTTCCAATTCATCATACCATTTATCAACCATATGGCCCGCATCATTTAATATCATTTCCCCATTGACCACATCACCAAATCTACACATCCTGTCCTGACAACAAATGGTAATAAAATACAATCCCGCCTGCGAATAATCGTATCCTTTCAGGCGGATAGACCTGCGGTGGTGGATATTGGGATGGTATTTTGATTTGTTGTTCATTTAGAATCAGGGCAGACACGTAGGTCTGCCCCTACGTTTTCCAAAATGCCATGAAAAT
>CAZRHR010000111.1:0-4905 GCA_964599915.1 uncultured Candidatus Competibacteraceae bacterium
GATACTTAGAAATCCAAAAACACACATTCTGATTTTTATCGGACAACAATGAAAACCAATAAAAAAGATGGTGGCAGACCCCCAAAAAGGAAACGAAGAAACCTAGGCAAAAAACCAATTATTGGCCTTATTTTTGCACTGCCTGAAGGCTATAAATTATTATGATGCGCCTAAAACACCTTCTTCTCGCCGCTGTAGGGATGGTTTCCCTCCAGTTTTTATCTGCACAAAATCCTTTACCAGAAGTTTTGCGCCGCAAGCCCGAAACTCCTGCCACCACAAGCCCAACAGATCCCGGCAAAAAAAGACCCAAGCCCATCAAGCAAGATTTACTGTTAATGAATTTCAACTGGAATGGCTGGATGAATCAACCCGGGTCAGTGGATGTAAGTCCATTTTCACGAGGATTCGACATTGCACTCATGGGAGATATCCCATTGGGACGTTCCAATTTTAGCCTCGGCATCGGTCTAGGACTCAGTACAGAAAACATTTTCACCAATGCGTTTCTGAGAAAAGACAACAATTCTGATTCCGTTTATTTTCAATCCATTAGAGAAACCATCAACCCGGACACAGCGAACCGTGGTTGGGACCGTTATAAATTAGGTACCACCATGTTGGAATTGCCATTGGAAGTGCGTTTCCGCATTAAACCCAACAAAAGAAACACCTTCAAAATTGCAGCAGGTTTCAAAATTGGCTATGTCATTCATTCCAAGGACAAATATGTTGGCCCCAATTACCTGTACGATGCGAATGGCAATGCCTCGCAACTCAATGAAGAAATCACTATGAAAACCTTTGGTCTACCTGGTATCAATCGGTTTCGGTATGGCGTGTATGGTAGAATTGGCTATGGTCGGGTGGCCGCAACGTTCCAATATTCTCTTCAACCCTTTTTTGAAGCTGGACGCGGTTTGGACGGTATTACACCAATTAGTATTGGATTGACGTTTGTTCCATTCTAAAGGATGGAAGAAAAACCCTTATTGGTTACTGGCGGCACCGGATTCTTAGGTGCTTGGTTACTGGCTGAACTTGCCCTTGGAAACCATCCCATTCGGGCGACACACCGAACCGGCTCATCCTTTGCTTTGGTGCAGCATGTGTTCCAACTTCGGCATGGTGAACAAGCTATAGCCCTTTTGAACAAAATCAACTGGGTAGAGGCCGATTTGGGGGATGTTTTCTCTGTAGAAGAAGTGGTAAAAGAGGTCTCCGCCATTTTCCATGTCGCGGGCTTGGTGTCTTTTCAAAAGAAGGACAAAAAAGCCCTTAAAGAACGAAACACCGAAGACACTGCCAGACTTGTAAATGAAGCATTGGTGGCCGGTTGTCCGGACTTTGTCTATGTAAGCAGCATCGCCGCTTTAGGACGAGGTAGTTTACCCGAAGACATCACGGAAGAAAGGCTTTGGAAACGGGATAAAATGAACAGCACCTACGCTTTTACCAAATATGAAGGTGAAATGGAGGTGTGGCGCGGTGCAGAAGAAGGACTCAGGGTGTTGGTCGTAAATCCGGCAGTTATTTTAGGACCGGGAACCTACCACCAAGGAACAGGTAAATTGTTTTCCCAAACTTTTAAAGGACTTCCCTTCCTCCCGCCCGGAGCTACAGGATTCGTAGGAGTAGAAGATTGTGCCAAAGCGATGGTTCAATTGTATGCGGGGGGACATTTTGGCGAAAGATTTATTTTGAACGGAGAAAACCGAAGCTGGGCATCTGTTTTTCAGCGCATCGCAAATGCCTTGGGTGTAGCGATTACCTCCCGTGAAATCAGTGCAAAAACGCTTTCAATGGCCGGATGGTGGGTGGAACGTTGGAGTAGCCTGACCGGTCAAAGCACGCCATTCACCGAAGAAACCGCGCGCAATGCCGGACTGAGCCATCGGTATCATTCAGATAAACTTTTACGTGCCCTTCCGGATTTTAGGTTTACGCCTATTGACCAAGTGATTGCAGAAACCGCTCGGGATTTTTTAGACCGACAAAGCAAGACCCCTTAACCCATAAACCGAATTTCATCGGAGATCCCGCACCAGGGGGTGCAGCGGTAGCCCGCAGCGTAGCGAGGACTAAAGCGGAACACCCGGTGCCGCCTATGTACATTTCGCTCGATTCAAAAAGCAAAGTACACCCTAATGAAGGAATTGACTTTTTGGAATCGGGGCGGCAGGTGCCCAAAAAATTTCACGTTTACCCGTTCTTAAGGCTCAAAGAGGATTTTGAAGTGCATCGTACTTTTTCCATCCGAAGGAATGAGCAGATACAGCCCCGGCTCGCCCATCCATTGAATGTGTACCTCTCCCTCTGCATTTGCTTGGTAATGCGCCATAATGCGGCCAAGGGCGTCCAACAATTGCCATTGGCTGTTGGCGGGCACATGCTTCAACTTCGTTTCTTGATGCGCCGGATTTGGATACAACATGGGCTGTGCAGTTTCTAAGCCGCAGTGTAAGGGGCGGGCAACGGGAGGAAACACCTCAAATGTTCCATCAAAGTCTACCTGTCTTAAACGCAGATAAGGGGCAGGCGCGGCACTCAATGGCAACGTTGCTTCATAGCGTTTGGGTTGTAAACTTGTGCCACTACCTTCGACCCGAACCACCGGCCACCAGCTTTGCAAATCCATGGATGTTTCCACCCAGAAATGGCTATTGTTCCATTCCGAGGCAGTATTCCATATCACCTGAGTGGTCTGGTCTGGGCAATCTACCTGAAAATCCAATAAATCAATCGGTAAAGAACTGATGGGGTCTCCTCCTATGGCAAAGGGTGAAAATGATCCCTGATAGCCAAGGAAAGTCAATGTTTTTTGGATAGAACCATCATAGAAGGCAGATTGAGCGGGAGCAGGAATTTCCCAAACACTGCCATTGTGGTGATTCAAGGCATAGGTAGTCATGTTAGGTGTTTCCTGCGATTGGTGCCAGTTGAATACAAAATCAACACCCAAAGCGCCTTGGTTCTTTTTATGAATGTCCCAGGTCACTTTGACATGTTCGTATGGGTGATTGGCGCCGGTGAGGCCATGTTTTAGCACGCGATCGAACATCCGAACGGAGAATGTATCTGCACTACCCGACCGGTTGGTGATGGTGACGGGGTTGTAGAGGGTATCGCCCACAGGAAAAGTGACGGAGGCCAAGTTGGGTATATTGCGCTTAAGCAATCCGGTCCCCGTGGTTTTCACGTAGCTGGAATCATGGTAACCGACCAATGAATCACGCACCGTAAGATGATGGTTTCCAAGTACAGTTTTCTTTTTGGAGCCATTAAAATGCATAAAGGAGACCAGCCTTGGTTGATCGAGATGGAGGTTTCTGACGGCATAAGGACTAAAGATGACCGGTGCGCCACTGGCAGGGACTTCATTAGGATCCCAGTTGGTGACATCGGACCAGGTGTTGGAGATGGAACCTACCCAGAAAATACATTCGGGGGTGTACCCTTCCCACATAAGAAAAGGATATAATTGGTTGACTTGTGAGTTTCTACCCCAGATATCGTTGGAACCGTTGGTGGTTTCGCAGGCAAAATCCCAAGTGGCATTTAAATAGGTTTGGACCAGACGCATATCAAAAGTGGATTTCGGACTACCTCCTGCTGACAATTGCGTGCCGGATGTTTGAAAATCCCAAAAAGACTGCTGATTAGTACCAGATGAAACCGTTCCAACAAGACCACCACTTTGGTTCGTGGAGGAAACTAAACCTTTCGAGTAGATTCTTTGAACCGTTACGTTGGTTAAGGTACCTGCTATCCCACCGCTAAGTGAACTGGCTGCAATTTGCGCATGGCTGTAGGAATCTGAAATTTGTCCACCTGACATATCACCCACAAGACCGCCCACCCATTGACTACCAGTAATGGTGGCATTTTTTGAAAAGGATTGAACAATTTGAGAGCCTAAAAGTAATTGACCAGCCAAGCCACCTGCATAACTTTGGGTCATGGTACTTATATTTCCTTGAGAGGAGGATTGAAAAATGCGGAGTTGAGAGGCTGCACCTACTAAGCCTCCTGAAAAATTCGATTGTGCGGTTATACTACCTGTGTTAAAACACCTACGGAAAAACTTAGACTGGGCATTATCCATCTGACCAATTAATCCACCCGCATATCGGCTACCAGTGGACGTTGTTGCACTACTGCCCAAGGCCTCTACCTGCCCTGTATTCACACAAGAATCCAAACTCAAGCCCGATGTCGTATAACCCATAAAACCACCGACCCAACCATAACCACGAACACGGGCTGAGTTCCAACCCATGCGTAACGTATCCTGACCTGTAAACGTGTGATAACCTATTAAGCCCCCTACGTAGGTTTGGGTAGAAGTTGGCGTACCCGTAAGCGTTCCTAGCACTCGACTGCCCGTATTTCGCAAACTATCCACGCTGCACGATTCACAACGTCCGGCAATACCACCCACATTACCACCTACACTTTCTACATTGGCGTGATTGCTGACGTTCCTTATATGTGCTAAGTTGATTCGACCGAAGAGTCCACCAACATGACTTAAGGCAATAGCGCTAGTAGAAAGCACCGGACCATAATTGCTGCAATTACGAATGATACGAAATGATGTGGTGGACGCCTGATTTGCTCCTATAAGACCGCCTGTTTGGGATTGACCACGAATCGTGCTGTCGTTGCGACATTCCATCAGGCTTATAAGACCTGTGCCACCATCTCCCAACAAACCGCCTGAAAAATCTGATTGCGCGGTCACATTGCCACGGTTATAACACCTACGGAAAAATTTAGACTGGGCATTATCCATTTGACCAATTAATCCACCCGCATATCGGCTACCAGTGGACGTTGTTGCACTACTGCCCAAGGCCTCTACCTGCCCTGTATTCACACAAGAATCCAAACTCAAGCCCGATG
>CAZRHR010000112.1:0-4633 GCA_964599915.1 uncultured Candidatus Competibacteraceae bacterium
TCCCTCCCCAAGTGGGCGCCGGGGGATGCACGCCTATGCCCATGAAACTTAATCCGCTTTCTATCAGTATGGCCGCGGCAAAATTGGACGCGGCAACCACCATCAATGGCCCCATAAGGCCGGGCAACACATGGCGGGTCCAAATTCGAAATCCGGGAAAACCTAAGGCTTTGGCCGCCACCACAAAATCCATCCCGCGCATCCTGCGTACTTCGCCCTCCATCAAGCGGGCTACATCGACCCACATGGTAAGACCAACCGCAACAAAAACAGGCACCAAGCCCTGACCTAAGAATAAGGTAATCACCATCACCAACAACAAGGTGGGAATGGCCCAGACAAAATGGGTGATGCCGTTAATGAACCGAGCTAAAAAACCTCCATACCAGCCGGCCATTACACCCAGCAAAAGTCCCACCAATAGGGAAATAACCACGGCCACTGCCCCAATACCCAAGGACATTCTGGCACCGCGCATGAGTCGGCTTAGCACATCTCTTCCCAAGGGATCGGAACCCAACCAGAACGTGTGGTTGCTCCAACGGCTTCGCTCTTCGGCAGTCTGCATGGTTGTAAGGCTGCCTAAGGTCTTGGGTGCCGCGCCTTGGGGAGGCTGACCCAACACCTGCTGGTCTTGTATCCAAACGCGGGTAAAGACCTCCGGCGCACCTTGCTGGTCTTCGGCTTGTCGCACCCAAACGCGGGTTCCCGGATCCAAAGCACGGGCCGAAAGCCATTGGCGGTTGGCATCGGGACTGGTGTCCGGTGCCCAAAAACCGGCGCCCAAAGCCATCACCACCATGAGGCCAATCCAAGTTACTCCTAGGATTTTTAATACGTTATACCGTCGGGACTTCATGATTTTTTTACGGCGCGTTGCTTCCAAGTGACCGTAGTAAACCACGAAATTACAGGAAGGATTGGAATATATACGAAGTACACCAGACTGGTTAATGCATGACGCCCACGCATTTTGTCTCTAAAAAAGGCAAGATCTAACAGAAGTTTCCCTCCCAACACCCAAAAGGGATGAAAAAACACCAACACGAGTCCGATGAAGTGCATGAGCCAAATCCAAAGGCTTACGCGTTGAGCGGTGTTTTGGACATATCGGCTGGTTTTTCCCGCCCACCGAAGTCGGGTCCTCCACAAGGTTTTAAGGTTAGGAATGGCAGGTACTTCCACAAGGGTTTGCGGAATCCAAGCAATGGCGTTTCGGCCGTGTGTTGCGGTGAGTGCGTGCAATAAAAACACGTCGTCCCCGGAATCCCCGGGTCCTAAATCGGGAAGTTGGGACCCCACCATGGCGGGCTGGAGCGCCAAACATGCGCCGGAACAAACAAAGGGGAATCCACGAAGCGCCAATCCTCGTCCGGTACGCATCATTCCATCCATATCAGCACGGGCAAAGGCTGCGGCAACATGGGGCGCCGACCGGTAGGCCACTTCTCCGCAAACCATGGCCACGTGAGAAGGAGCACCGGTCACCAAAAGCTGTTCAGCCGCGCCGGGAAGCCAATGGGTATCGGCATCGGTAAAAAATACACGGGGAAAAGGATACGCGAGGATGTATCCTTCTTTAAGGGCGGCCTTTTTCCCGTGTCCAAGCGTGGAATGTAGAAAAAGGGAAGGATGCCTCATGGATTTTACCACAGCGGCCGTGGTGTCGGTTGAATGGTCATCCATTACGAAAACAGCGGCAGGCGGCGGGGACTGCGCCAGAATGGATTTCAGGGTGTCCGCCAAGTGCTGGGCCTCGTTTCGGGCGGGGATGACCACGGCATAAGCGGGTAGTGGAGCCGTGGACGAGGGGGGCTGCCGGCGTGCTGTAGCTAACCAAAGCAACCAAAGGGCCCAAAGGAAAAGCCAAATAAAAACCACGGAAATCATGATTGTGGCGTTTTGTCCCTGTCCAACAGCATCATGAATGCACCGGGCAAAGCCACCAAGCCAACATTTAAAATCCAAATGACGGTCGTAGCCAGCATCACGGGAACCGCAGGAGCACCGACCCAACTCAGGGTCAAAACCATAGAACTACCTCGGGCGGCAATTTCAGAAAAAGCAATCCGTGGAATAAACGTGCTGATAAGGTATCCAAGGGAAACCAGGCTGGCTCCTGCGAAAAAGGGTATGTGGACGTGAAAAGCAATTAATACCAAAAGAAATTGACTTAAAAAAACGCCATAACGCACCAACGACCAAGACATGGCCACGGTGAGTAAAGGTAGGTTGGCGCGCTCTAAGGTGCGAGCAAAACCAGCAAATCGGGATTGCCAACGCGCCGGAATGCCCTTTTTCCACCAAAATGGAAGAGAAAAATAGGCGACGACACTTAAGGTGGCAGCCAAACTAAGCAAGATATAGGTAAACGTGGGTAAAGCGAGGTAAGATAACCAAGGAAGGGCGGACAGCAACCCCAAAGTGAGGGTCAATGTAAGTTGGGCCCAACTGCCAATAACGGCTGAAATGCCTGCTGCTACGCGCTGTTGACGCGGTAAAATGATAAGTCGGCCGGGCAATTCTCCAACACGGTTAGGGGTAAAAATGGACACTGCTACGCCAATGAGCATGGGTTTTATCCATGAAAAAGGAACCGTAGAAGGCTGGGTTCGCTCTACAAGAATTTTCCACTTATAACCCTCAAGTCCCCAATTCACCGGCACAAGAAACAACGCAATGGCCAATGGTAAGAGGTCAGGTAACCAGTCGCCGGACCACGAAAGTTGCTGCCTGGCCTCGTACAATTTCCAACCTACATAGACCAAGGCACCCCAAGCAAGGAGCCATCGTAAAATCTTCAGCGTGTGTTTTTGTATCACCTTGGGGCAAATATCCGAAAATCCCTGTTAAACAAGGATGAAACCTCATCGGGGTTGCAGAATTTGTTTTAGGTTTGTGTTTCGAAGAAATGACCATGGAGAAAGTCCTTATTCTAGGGTCCGGCGGCCAAATTGGCACCGAATTGACCCATGCCCTTCGTACCCATTACGGGACGTCACAGGTGATTGCCTCAGACATTCGCGAACCGGAAAAATCCGAGGGTCCATTTGTCTTATTGAATGTTATGGACGGACAAGCGGTGGCAGAGGTGATCAAAAAAGAAAAGGTGACCCAAGTATATTTGTTGGCCGCCATGTTATCTGCTACCGCAGAAAAACACCCACAGAAAGGGTGGGCATTGAACATGGAGCCTTTGCTTCATTTATTGGAAATGGGAAAAGAAGGCATGTACAAACAAATGTATTGGCCTAGCTCCATTGCGGCCTTTGGACCCACCACCCCCAAGCAAAATACTCCTCAACACACCATTACCGAACCCACCACCGTCTATGGCTTGTCCAAATTAGCCGGAGAACGTTGGTGCGAATGGTACTTTTTAAAATATGGGGTAGATGTGCGTGGTTTGCGTTATCCCGGTTTGATTAGTTACACTACGCCTCCGGGTGGCGGAACCACAGATTACGCGGTGGATATCTTCCATCATGCACTATCTTCCGGCACCTACACTTCCTTTCTAGGCCCTGAATCCCGTTTGCCCATGATGTACATGCCGGATGCCATTCGGGCTACCTTGGACATCATGCATGCACCTGCGGACCAAATCAAAATTCGTGGAAGCTACAATGTGGGGGCGTTTAGTTTCACACCGGCAGAATTGGCGAGTGCCATTCAGCAGCATATTCCCGATTTCACCATTTCTTATGTGCCCGATTTTCGTCAGGCCATTGCAGATTCATGGCCACAGTCCATTGATGATGCAGCGGCTCGGGCAGATTGGGGCTGGAAACCTCAATATGGTTTATCAGACATGGTGGAAGCCATGTTGGCTGGAGTAAAGTCTCTTTCCAAATAAGATAAAAAACAAATGAACATGAAAACCATTTTTCAATTTTGCGCAGTTTTAATTTTGACAATCAGTGGTATAACAGCGCAAGGCACATTGCAATTTAATCGCGTATTGCTATTGAATGATCAGAGCGGTGCCCAAACGGTTCCGGCGGGTAAAGTTTGGAAAGTGGCGTTTGTGAATACCTCGGCAGGTCGCAGGGTGACGGGTTGGATTAGTTGGGGTTCTGAAACATGGACGGCCACCAAACCCAATCCATGTACCGGTGCTACAAGCGGGACCAGTTCCGGGCTGTTTTACGTGAATTATGGCGCTTGCCCTACAGGAGGAAATTCTTTTACGGTGAATGGTCAATCCATCGCCTTTGGTAGTGGGAATCCATTGTGGCTTCCGGCAGGTGCGGTAGTAAACATAACCGGAACGCAGTGCATAAACACCGCAAACATAACCCATGGCGCACAGCCTTATTATAATAATTCGGATGGGGTTTGGCAATGTGGTCCTTTCAATGTGGCGGTGACCCCGGTTTCGAATTCTCCGGTGGCGAGTATTATTGAGTTTAATATTTTGCCGTAAGGGGGCTCCTCCCCTCGACTGCGCTCAGTCACCGACTTCGACTGCGCTCAGTCAACGTTTGGGGGGCACTTTGGCTTTGGCTGCGCTCAGCCAACGTTCTCGACTCCGATGGTGACTTCGGTGATTCAGGATTTGGTTGGTGGATTTGCTTCTTTGGCAGCTTCGCGCAGTCAATTCTTTTCTATTTCATACGCCCTCAAGCCGGGC
>CAZRHR010000113.1:0-4631 GCA_964599915.1 uncultured Candidatus Competibacteraceae bacterium
GGCGCTTCGCGCAGTCAACTCATTTCTAGTTCATACGCCCTCGAGCCGGGCTGGCCGCCGCTTTCTTTGCTTGCCCAAAGAAAGTAAACAAAGAAAGGGCACCCTGATTCCTAATGCGTGGCGGAGCACCGGAAGGGGAAATGTGGCTTCGGCTACGCTCAGCCACCGAACCATTTCTTTACGCCTTCCCTTCCTACGCTACGGAATCAGGGAGTTGCCCTCAACGCATCTACTATGCTTAGCTCTGCGAACTGCAAGGAAACTTAGCTGATGTGCGCTGCCAAATTTTATTCATTTATTCTACTTTCTATATCCATTTTTTCATGAAGGATTCTGACCACGTCAATAACAGTATGGCCTTTTTTATATTGGTAGAAAATTAAATGAGATTTTACTTTTGAATAGCAATAATTCTTGCGAATGTGAGTAAAATCTTGCCCCTTTTTTGGGTTAATGGATAAAAACTCAATCTCCTCAAAAAGCAGACTCAAATATCTATCTGCCTGTTCTTTAGACCAGGTTTCTAATGTGTAAAGCCATATTTCCTCTAGATCTTCTTCCGCCTTTCTGCTGAGTCTATAGCTCATTCGTCTTGTATTTCAGGTGAAGGCTTTTCATAAATTCGTCTTTATCGAAGTCTTCATTAAAACCTGATTTTTCACCGACCTTTAACGATTGGATGAGTTCTTTTTTCTTATTCTCCTCATTTTCAAACATTCGCAAGGCTGCTCTTATTACTTCAGAGGCAGAAGAATAACGTCCAGACTGGACTTGGCTTTGGATAAACTTGTCAAAGTAATCTCCGAGTAGGATGGAAGTATTCTTTGCCATAACAATGGTTTTGAACAAAAATACCAATTTATGGTATGGGGTACAAATATTTTTTCGGTGGAAGACATGAATCACGCTTTACTTTTAGACTTTTGAAAGGGACGAACTGCGGAAAAATGGATTTTCAAAAGATAATAAAGCTCGGCAACCAGAAATAATAATTGGACGAATGGGAAGCAAAGACAACTCCCCTATTGCTCATAAAGAACTTTCGGCAACCACAACACTGTCTCCAAAGCACGAAACAACGCCCTTTGGGTAGCTGCTATCGTTCGTTCGGCTTGGTTTTATGTCAGGCGAGTTTAACAAATTTGTCTTCAAGCTTTACGTTAAAATTGATTTCTGCTTCTAGGGCTTTGAACACTTTTAATATGGTGTCAATGGTCGCACTATTAGCACTACTTTCTAGCTTAGAGATTTGAGCTTTCTGAACGCCAACAAGGCGTCCAAGTTCTTCTTGTGTCAAATTTCTTTCTTGTCGTGCAGTTTTAATCATCTTTCCTAAAACGTCCATACGAAGTTCGTATTCGTATTCATCACGTTCTTGAGTTCCAACTGTGCCGATGTACTTGTCTTTCATTTCGGCAAGTGAGTATGTCTTTAATTCTTTAGTTGCCATATAGTTATATTTTTTGCTTGTTATTAAAATATTTGTTTCAAAGCCTTACCGCGCGGTCTATCTCGTTAGCTGGAACTTTGTCAACCTTCTTTATGAAACCATGTGTCGCAAGAACCAAAGTTTCTTTAGTATCGGTCTTGTCCCAAAATGCAAGAAGTCTAATTTGAAGTCCAGCATATTTTAAACGAAACTCCCAAATGTCATTTTGTAGTTTCTTAAAAAGTTTGGGGTCATTTGTCTGTTCTGCTAGGTCAATGTTGTAAAAGATTTTCTTAATTGTCTTCGGGTCAAGCTGAGAAATAAACTCAGCCGCTTCTTCTAAAAACTTTGTCTCGAAAAATCTCATTCAACTATGCTTCGTTAAACATCATAAAGGTGGTAAAAGTTTCTATTTTTAGAAACAATGTTTTCGTTTTTTTTTCGTTTTCGGTTTTTAAATCCATCTCTCCCACCCAACCAAGCCCCATTTTAACCGGAAAAACGTTTTCACCGGCCATTTTTCCCCGCGCAAAAAGCACCTCCACGGATTTCCGTATCATTGTAATAAATTAAGGTGATATGGGCGCTCAGGATGCGAAAAAACTGTTCTTACTCGATGGATATGCTCTGATTTATCGGGCGTATTTTGCTTTTATTAATAACCCTCGCATCAATTCCAAAGGTCAAAATACCTCGGCGGCTTTTGGTTTTACCAACCTGCTCATCGATGTGCTTAAAAAACAACAACCCACCCACATGGCGGTGGTGTTCGACCCGGCGGAAGAACCTTCCGACCGCGTGGCCTTGTTTGAACAATACAAAGCCCACCGGGAAGCCATGCCGGAAGATATTCGCAACAACCTTGAACCTATTTCCAGAATCTTAGCGGCCATGCGCATTCCTCTGCTCATTAAAGAGGGTTTTGAGGCGGATGATGTGGTGGGAACTTTAGCTAAACAAGCAGAAGCACTAGGCTTTACCACCTACATGATGACCTCCGATAAGGATTATGGCCAACTGGTAACCAACCATTGCTTTTGGTACAAACCGGGACGCATGGGCGCGCCGGACGAAATCTTGGGTATTCCGGAAGTCTGTGCTAAATTCGATATTGAACATCCTTCCCAAGTCATTGATTTACTTGGACTCATGGGGGATTCCGCGGATAACATTCCGGGAATTCCTGGCGTCGGGGAAAAAACAGCCCTTAAATTTCTGAAAACCTACGGCTCCGTGGAGAATTTACTGGCCCATAGCCATGAATTAACGGGAAAAATGCGGGAAAAAGTGGAGTCCAACGCGCAGTTGGGTCTGCTGTCCAAACAACTGGCCACCATCATCACAGATGTGCCTATTACTTTAGATGAAGAGGCGTTACGGGTGGAAAAGCCGGATGAGGAGGCGTTACGGGCCGTATTTGCGGAATTGGAATTCAAAACCATGGCAGACCGTTTGCTGGGCAATGGACCCACCACGCCCGCTCCGGCTGCGGCTCAAGTCACGACCAAATCCGCGGTACCTGATTTATTCTCCGGACTAACGGAAGTGGAAGAAGCGCCTCAAGCACCTTCGCATTACAAAACGTTACCAGACCTTCCCCACCAATATTTTATCGTGGAGGATCCCAACTGGCAAAAGGAATTGGCTGAAAAACTGAGCCAAAGCCAAGGTTTTTGTTTGGATACGGAAACCACAGGTCTGGATACGCTTACGGCTGAAATCACAGGCATTGCTTTTGCCATCGCGCCAGGACAGGCGTGGTATGTTCCTTGTCCGGAAGACCAGGAAAAAACCCGAGCCATTTTGGCATGGTTCAAACCGGCTTTGGAAAATCCTGATTTGCCAAAAATCGGACAGAATTTAAAATACGAGGTGCACATGCTGCACCGCTATGGCATCACGCTACGTGGTCTGGCCTTTGACACCATGTTGGCCCATTACATTTTACAGCCGGACATGCGCCATAATTTGGATTTTTTGGCTCAAACCTATTTGCAATACCAGCCCATTCCTACGGAAGCGTTGTTGGGTCCAAAAGGAAAAGGGCAAAAAACCATGCGGGATGTGCCTTTGGCAGAAGTGGCAGAATATGCCAATGAGGATGTGGATGTTACTATTCGTTTACGAGACACCTTTTTACCCATGTTACACGAGGTAAAGGGTATGCCTGTTTTTGAAACGGTTGAAATGCCGTTGGTGCCTGTTTTGGCCACCATGGAACGTCATGGCATCAACGTGGATGTTCCTTTGCTTGAACAATTATCGGGTCAATTGGCGGTGGAAATTGCGACCAAGGATGCGGAAATCCAAGCCATGGCAGGCCGGCCGTTCAATACGGCTTCGCCAAAACAACTGGGAGAAATTCTTTTCGACGTATTGCGGTTAGACGAAAAAGCCAAAAAAACCAAGTCGGGACAATATGCCACCAATGAGGAAACTTTGCAAAAACTGCATCATAAACACCCCATTGTAGCCGCCATTTTGGATTTACGGGAGATTCAAAAGTTAAAAAGTACCTATGTAGATGCCTTGCCGGCTTTGGTGCATCCGTCCACCGGACGCATCCATACTTCGTATCACCAAACGGTGGCGGCCACAGGTCGGCTTTCGTCGCAACAACCCAACCTTCAAAACATTCCCATTCGCACCGAACGAGGCCGGGCCATCCGAAAAGCCTTTATTGCCACAGATGCCAACCATGTGTTGCTTTGCGCCGACTACTCGCAGGTAGAACTGCGCATTATTGCGTCACTGGCTAAGGAAAAACACATGATTCAAGCCTTTGAAGATGGACTTGACATTCATACCGCCACCGCGGCCAAAGTGTTTGGCGTGTCCTTGTCGGAGGTGGATCGAGAGATGCGGGGAAAAGCGAAAATGGTAAACTTTGGAATTATTTATGGCATTTCTGCCTTTGGCCTGGCCGAAAGATTAGGCATTCCTCGTGGGGAAGCCAAAGACATCATTGATGCATATTTTACCCAATATCCGGGTATTCAGACGTATATGCATGAGCAAGTAGCTTTTGCCCGACAACATAAATATGTAGAAACCCTTATTGGACGCCGGCGATATTTGCGCGACATTGACTCCGCCAACCAAACGGTCCGAGGATTTGCGGAAAGAAACGCCATTAATGCACCCATTCAGGGAACCGCAGCCGACGTGATTAAATTGGCCATGATTCGGATTCACCGGTACC
>CAZRHR010000114.1:0-2070 GCA_964599915.1 uncultured Candidatus Competibacteraceae bacterium
GAAAATCGGGGCTACGCCCAACCCCTCCCCGTGGACAATCTACGTCTTCTTAGTGAAACACTCGGATAATAAGCGGATATTCTCGATTAAATCCGCTTAAAAGCCAAAGCCAGCACTGAAAGGTTGAGGTACCAAAATTAATGGCCATTAGCGAGTAATTTAAAAATATATTTGAGCGCCATTGTATTAAAGATCTTTGCTATGTCGTTTTCCTTGAGATATAGCATGTTAAAATGGGGCCCCAAAAGTGGCATAAATCAAACCGAATTCTCAAACAGAAATCTTTGGCTCAAATTGTTCCGGATTGTTCCTGCCGTTGGTTATGTTATCTAGCAGGGCAATGTATTTATCTTTCCAATAGTTTACAGATTGCGCCACATCGGCTTCTTCTTCAGTAAGGGTGGTTTCAGGCTTGCACAAATGTGTAAAGTATTTACTGAAGTCGTAATGAATGATTTTACCAATTTGTAATATTTCGTCAATAGAAACGTGCGGGTTTTCAAAAAATTATAGAGGTGCCTTCAGCTTTTATGCAATCTTCTAGCCAATTCTGAGATGGGGAATTCAATTTCTATGAAGGATTTTTCACGATTTTCTCTTTATGCTGCATCGCTTTTGGTTTACATAAATAAGTGGTGGTTAAAGCGTGGTTGCGTCAAAGTATTTGTTCAAAAAGAAAAAATAAATTTACATTTGTGCCAATTGGTCTGACGGTTGGTAGCCACATGAAACACGACTTACCTAATGAGCCAAATATGGTTTCGCAAAAGAAATGGTCCTGCCATTTTGTAAGGCAGGTATTTGTATGATTTTGAAATTATGAAAAATATCCAGTTTAGTTGCTTGTTTTTTTGGCTTTGTGGAAGTGGTTTAATGCAAGCCCAAGAGTCTGTGAATGCATCCGGTGGGGACGCAATAGGAAGTGGTGGGAGTGTTGCTTATAGTATCGGTCAAGTGGTTTACACTGCGCAAACCGGTTCCAATGGAAGCGTTGCACAAGGTGTACAACAGGCCTATGAAATTTTTAAAGTAGGAATCAATGAAACGGATTTCAATCTGTCCATTTTGATTTTTCCTAATCCCACTGTTGACCAATTGATAATAGACATGGGTGAATTCAATAACGAGCCATTGGCTTATCAACTTTATGATATGCAGGGTAGGCTTTTAGGCAGCGGTCAATTGCTATCACCACAAACTTTTATTACTACAACCAGTTTACCATCAGGAGCTTACTTAGCTCATATCATAAATCAAGCATATCGAAAAATTCAAACCTTCAAAATCATCAAAAACTAATGAACCATCTAACCAAGATTTTTTTGGTCTTATTTTTGACAGCAAATATCTATGCCCAGGCTCCAAACAAAATGAGCTATCAGGCGGTCATTCGCAATGGTTCAAATGCACTAGTGACCAATACTTCTGTGGGAATGCGGATAAGTATCTTACAAGGTTCAGCTAATGGAACTGCGGTGTATGTGGAAACCCAGGTGCCCAATACCAATACAAATGGATTAGCCAGTATTGAGATTGGTGGCGGAAACGTCATATTTGGCAACTTCGCGGCCATCAACTGGGCGAATGGGCCTTATTTTGTGAAAACAGAAGCAGATGTAACGGGTGGTTCGAATTACACCATTTCCGGAATAAGTCAGTTGTTGAGCGTACCTTATGCGTTATATGCCACATCATCCGGAAGTTCATCGCCAGGTCCTCAAGGTCCTCAGGGGCCATCTGGCCCTACGGGTCCTGCTGGCGCGACCGGCCCAGCAGGAAACGGGGTTGTAAGTACATTGAATAATGGCAATGGAACTGTAACATTTGTGTATTCAGACGGAACCACCTTTACCACATCGAACTTGACAGGTCCTCAGGGAGCTACTGGAGCCACCGGTCCTCAAGGACCACAAGGTCCAGCGGGAGCAACGGGTGCTGCGGGACCTCAAGGTGCAACAGGAAACGGTATTGCTTCCACCACAGATAATGGTAATGGGACATTTACGTTCACCTATGATGATGGTTCAACGTTTACTACTTCTGACTTGACAGGGCCACAGGGTGCAACAG
>CAZRHR010000114.1:2170-4628 GCA_964599915.1 uncultured Candidatus Competibacteraceae bacterium
CTTTCACTTACGATGATGGTTCAACGTTTACTACTTCTGACTTGACAGGGCCACAAGGTGCAACAGGTGCACAAGGACCGCAAGGTATGCAAGGGCCGGCTGGACCAACTGGTGCCATTGGACCTCAAGGCGCAACAGGAAACGGTATCGCATCCACCACAAATAACGGTGATGGAACATTTACTTTTACTTACGATGATGGTTCAACCTTTACTACTTCTGACTTGACAGGGCCACAGGGTGCTACAGGTGCGCAAGGACCACAAGGTATACAAGGTGTGCAAGGGCCGGCTGGAACTTATACTGCTGGAACAGGCATTATCATAAATAATAATCAAATATCGGTGGACTCTAATGCTTTACCTAATAATTCTCAGGGGGTTCGGATTGGATTTTCATCAACTACAACATGGACATGTCCGACAGGAGTTACACAAATTACCGTTGAGCTGTGGGGTGGCGGTGGCGGTGGCGGTGGGGCTTGGGCTAATTGTGTTTGCCCTTGTAGTCAAATGTGTAGCGGTACAAATCATGCAGGTGGTTCTGGTGGCAAAGGAGGTTACAACAAAGGCATTCTCTCTGTGGTTCCAGGAACAATATATTCAATTACAGTTGGCAACGGTGGAGCAAGTGGGTCATTAGGCCAAACAAATTGTGGCTCTGGTTGTTGGGTGCCAAATGGAGGGGGGGCAGGAAGTAATGGGCAAGCTAGCAGTTTCAATGGAATTTTATCTGCTCCCGGTGGAACTGGCGCAACTCCAGGATCAAGCGCAGGACCAGGTTCTAACGGAATAAATGGCTCGATAACAAATTATTCTTATCCATCCTACAATTATGGAACTAGATCTTACATCCCTTCCAATTACCTTACGCCATTCCCGATTAATTCAGCAAATGGAGGAAGTGGAGGTATCTATAATGTTGTTATGCCTTCACAATGGACTGGCACTAACGGTGAAAACGGTTACTGCGTAATATCTTATTAGAGCATTACCGTACAGAAGCAGAACAAAATGCGTTGAACATTCGAGGACTTGATTTCAAAGACCTGAATATTATCAAGTTTCCAGTAAGCAAATACGAAAGCATCTTTAAGCCTAATAAAGAGAACAAATCCAATTATCAGGTTTACTCAGCCTTGTTTACCGTTGAGTTTGTTCAAAATTTATCAAAGCAGATAGAGCATAGCCACAAAGACAAATTCCGATTAGGTGTCATTTGCCAAAACAAGGTACAAACCACACTGGTTGAAAATCTATTGGCACAACAGCATAGCGATAGCAAAAAAACGGAAGTCTTGGTTGGTGCAATACATGGTTTCCAAGGGGATGAATGTGATATAATCATTTCATTATTCAATCCGCCTTTCTCGATCAGCAAGCATCCGAGAATGTTTCTGAATTAGAAATATACGCTGAATGTATCAATAAGTAGAGCAAGAGATTATTTTTTTGTGTTGATGCATGATGATAAAACCCAAGACGTTGAAAACCTCTATAAAATCAAAAAGATTGAAAGACTGATTCATAAACATGCCGGTGACAGAGTTTCAGTATATGAAGCAGAAGTAGTAGAAGAAATAGTGTTTGGTAGCAAAACATTTGTCTATGACAATTCATTTGCACCCTCTCACCAATCAGTTAATGTTTACTCTAAACCTGAAAAGAAAAATAATGTTCGTTGTGAAGAAATTGCAGTGGACGCACAAATAAAACACTCGTAATATTTAAGGCTATGCTACAGTCACACACATGCCGCAGCTCCGCAAGGCAAACTCACAACCCAAGCTGCTGTGTGAGTGTGCCTGTTTCAATGCAGGAAGAATTTGAAAATATTTTTTCTCCCCTTCTAAAGAAATTAAAACACCCGACACGAAAACCAACCCGCCAAAGACAGTGAAACTCAAAAACGACAATGGTTTACATACACAGTGGACAAGAATGCCCGGTGGTAACAATTTAGCTTTCGTGCGGTTCTCAAATCCAAGCATGAAAGATACGTGGAAGGAAACCGTTACCCGCCCCAATGAGTTTGGTGGTTTAGCATGTAAGAGAGCACCATTGAGTCCGAATTTTATCCAACGTTGCTATTGTTGTACCTATAAATTTTATTTGTATATAACTTGCAATATAAAAGCAGTTTATATTTTTGTTTTCAATAAGCAAAGAAAGTAAAAGCCCGCCCGGCTTGAGGGCGCATGATAAGGAAAAGATTTTAATTCGCGAAGCGGCCAAAAAAGTAAATCCACCAAACCAAATCTTGAACCACCGAAGTCACTATCGGAGTCGTTCCCTGATTCCGTAGCGTAGGAAGGGAAGGCGTTGGTGTTCGAGCGTAGCCGAGAATGGTGTCTTAGCGTAGCCGAAGCCCCATTTCCCCTTCGTTGCTCCGCCACGCCTCATTAATCAGGGTGCCCTTTCTTTGTTTACTTTCTTTGGGCAAGCAAAGAAAGCGGCGG
>CAZRHR010000115.1:0-4365 GCA_964599915.1 uncultured Candidatus Competibacteraceae bacterium
TTTTTGCGCAAAAAGTACAGCAATCTCCACACCGAGAACCTGCGAAATTTGCACAAGTGTTTCAACCGTAAAATTATGAGCACCACTCAACCACTTTGATATTTCAGGTTGCGTTTTGTTTAGCTCCGAGGCAAATCTAGTCTTTGACCAACCTTTAGACTTGATAAGGTCTTCGATATTGGCTGCCAATTGCATTTTGACATTTGTTTGCTCCATTTCCAAAGGAGTTGCCTCATTCTGTAATTCTTGGATGAATGGGCTATTATATTCTCTCGCTTTCATGATGTTGTCTATTTTGTTTGTTATTCTTCGTCTTCAAAAAAGTAAAAATTACCTTCCAGTTCTGGCTTGTCTCTCGACATGTATATTTCTCCGCCGTCCATTCGCCTTGCTATGTCTTTGGCGTATTCAATCATTCTGGTCGCTTCCTCAGTCAACTTTGTATCATCTTGCCATGCCATCGTTTCCTTTGTTTTCAACCCGCCACCTCCGAGAATTATAACGTCTGAGCCGTATCTGATGCAATACAATCTTAGATTTTATTCGGGCAGATCGTACAATGCACAAACACCATCGCCATACCGTCCTTCAAAATGCTTGAAATAAGAATGGCTTGCACCATGCTTTGTACCTATTAGCTTCAGCCTGTTATTTATATCTCTTACTTCTTCCCTGAAATCAGCTATGTTTTCGTTTATAAAAACATCATACAGTGTCAAACCTCCTCTTTCTGGAATGATGGAATACTCTGTACACTGCGTTCCACTCAAAAGACTTAATTTGACAATCTCGTATTCCACTTGGCTTTTGGCCTATAAATGATGTATAATTTAACTTTTAACGTATAAAAGGCGGGGGGTTTACGTCCTTTTTCAAATTTAAGAAGACATTTCCACATTTCCACATTTTCATAACTTATAAGTTAATTTTATGCTTTAACATCGACCAAACACTAGTTGTCACCAATAAAAATCCACCTAAAATTTTGTTAAGCAAGTAATTAAGTCTAGTATAAGCACGCCAATCGTCATAGAATTGGTTGGAGAATTGACTAGGAGGGGGAGCAAAACTTAGAAAGCCACCATTTCTCATGGCTTTTTCCATATCCTCATTTTTGAGAATTTTATATTTCGCCAAAACACGCATAACTGATGAGTTTTGGCGCGTTATACACATCAATGACTAAATAGCACATCCGTTTCCAAGCGAATATGTAATATCTCTTGGCTGTATTCATTTTCTTTGATTCCATGTGCTGTTATTAGCGTTACAAAAATGTTTTTCTTGGTTTTGATATCTTGCTGAAGTGCGGCGATAGTTTCTGACTCTCATGATTTATCCTTAGTAAAGTCATATTGATATAACATCTTTATCAAACAAGAAAATGGTAACGACAACTATGACCATAACATTATAGAATATTTTAGCTTGAATTAAATCGCGTTATATTTCATTTTGAAAAAATGTTTTTCATTGATTTTATACCCGTCAATGAAATGGGTATATTTGGGGTAAGGCCAAACTTATCGTAAAAATCTGGCATTGATTTATTCAAATAGATTAAGAGAAAGCATGTTTTAACATCAGATACATTCCAAAACACTTGTTAAACTAGGAAAAATGAATAAAATAATTTTACTGATGGCCATCATTTTCGTTTTGCCGACAACATTGGCCTCATGTAATAAGGATGATTCGGACAAGGCAACTTGGCTTAACCCAAGCTTAACCTATGGAAGCGTAACTGACCAAGAAGGGAACAAGTATGCAACCATTCGGATTGGTAATCAAGAATGGATGGCTGAAAATCTGAAGACAACAAAGTACTGTAATGGTGACCCAATTCCGAATGTGATGAACAACACACTTTGGCAGAATTTAGTCAGTGGGGCTTGGGCTCATTACAATAATGATAGCCAGTATGATACAACATATGGTAAATTATACAATTGGTTCGCGGTAAATGATTCAAGAAACGTTTGTCCATGTGGATGGCATGTGCCTACTGATCCTGAGTGGACCATATTGGCTGATTATTTGGGCGGAGTTTCTGTTGCTAGTGGAAAGCTAAAAAGTACGGGTACGCAGTACTGGAAAAGCCCTAATAAATCAGCAACCAACGAAAGTGGTTTTTCAGGTCTGCCTGGCGGTCACCGAAGCACCAATGGAACATTCTACAACATGGGGACGTTTGGCTACTGGTGGAGCTCTACAGAGTTCAATTCAAACCCCTTCAGTGCGTTGAATCGTGACTTGTACTACAATATTCAAAATTTTGTTTGGGTGCACAACTATAAGAAATCCGGCTTTTCTGTTCGCTGTATCAAGGATTAGGACAACAGGAGTATGACCAAGAATTTGAATCAAGTTAAAAGGCTGGAAAATAAAGAGTAAAGCCCTTAATAGGAAGATTTTAAACACAAACATGATTATGACAAAAAAAGCCACATTAATCGGAATTCTCACACTAATTATTTTTTCAATAAGTAGTTGTGGTACAACAAATGCCGTTGAAAGCAACCCTGGCCTAGGCGTTATCTTTAATGGCTACACCTACAAAACCATTATATTGGGCAATGGCCAAGAATGGATGGCAGAAAACCTCCGCACTACTACCTACCGCAATGGTGACGCCATACCCAACGTGACAAACAATGCACAGTGGCAAAACTTAACCACAGGAGCTTGGGCACATTATAACAATAACAGTCAATATGAAAATCCATTTGGGAAGCTGTATAATTGGCATGCCGTAGCGGATCCTCGTAATATTTGTCCAACTGGCTGGCACGTGCCAACTGATACAGATTGGACGGTATTGACCGTTTATTTGGATGAATCTATTGCAGGAGGTAAAATGAAAAGCACGGGTTTACAATACTGGGCAAGCCCAAACACAGGAGCGACCAACGAAAGTGGTTTTTCTGGTCTGCCTGGTGGACACCGTGACAGCAGTGGATCGTTCTACTCCGTTGGTAAGGTTGGTTGTTGGTGGAGCTTTACGGAGCACTCAACAAACGAAGCCAAGAGACGCAACCTAGGTTACGGCCTTGGGTATGTAGTCAGGAGCGACGGCCCTAAGAAATCCGGCTTTTCTATTCGCTGTCTCAAGGATTAATTTAATTCAAAAAACCTCAACACTAGCAAAAAACCTCCCCTTTATCACCTTAAATCCACACCTCCAACTTCCAAACAACAACAAAATGAACAATACAATTTTGCGCCTATCCACGATTTTCATGGCCAAACTGCTGCTAACGCCCATGGTTTTTGCCCAAGGGGTAGGTATTAACACCGCGGGAGCCACCCCGGATCCATCGGCCATTTTGGATGCTTCAAGCACAACGCAAGGCTTTTTACCGCCACGCATGACCACCGCACAGCGAAATGCCATGAGCGCTCCGGCGGAGGGTTTAATGATATACAACACAGATTTAAAATGCATACAGTTCAACAAAGGCACGTCTGCGATCCCCAACTGGTCGTGCACCGATGGAACCAATCAGAGTAATCCTTGTGGAACCAGCACGGTAACTTTTATCTATAATGGAGCTCCCGTAACCTATGGAACCGTAGTAGGTGCCAACTACAGGTGCTGGCTCGACCGTAACTTAGGAGCAAGCCAAGTGGCAACCTCCAGCACAGATCATCTATCTTATGGCGATTTCTTCCAATGGGGAAGGGACGACGATGGGCATCAACGTATCAACTGGACCAGTGCCACCTCCGGCACGCCTGTAAACATTTCTTCCGGCGCCACAAGCAATTCAATAACGCCTGGCAATGCTGATTTTCTCGGCCAAGGCGTGAATAACTGGTACACCGGCATGTCGCCCCACCCTGACTCTTTATGGCAAGGGGTTAACGGCATCAACAACCCTTGTCCAGCAGGTTGGAGAATACCTACGCTCGCTGAATTAATTGCTGAAAAAGACAGCTGGAGCAGTGATGACCCGGCCGGAGCTTTTGCCTCACCGCTTAAGTTGCCCATGGCTGGCATGCGCGCGTGGAACCAGCCTAACACCTTATGGAATGTCGGTGACCATGGCTTCTATTGGAGCAGCACCATTAGTAACAATCCACAAGGCGGCGTTTCACGCTACATCTACTTCGATTGGTGGAATTCTGCAACCCAAATAAGCCAAACTCAACGAACCAATGGCGTCAATGTTCGTTGCATTAAGGATTAATCCCATTTTCGAGTATCATCCGGAAAAATTCAGTCGATCCTTGCCTGCTACCGGGCAAGCGCTTTTTTCGTCATGAAAAAATAATCTCCTACTGCCTGGCGTTCACCTTCCATGTATGCATGGCCGCGAAAAGATCTTGCTTTATCAGCTTCTTTTTCCGCACATGGAGGGCAAC
>CAZRHR010000116.1:0-4291 GCA_964599915.1 uncultured Candidatus Competibacteraceae bacterium
AAGCCCACCGTAAAACAGGGCCACCAAAAGCGGACCCAGGATGGTCATGACAATGAAGCTTTTTTTGCGAACGCGGGTCAGGTATTCCCGCTTGAAAATGAGGCCTATCTGTTTCATTTGGTGGTGGAGGAAACGGTTTGAATAAAAATATCAGACATAGAAGGCAACACTTCATGGAAACCTTGAAGGTTGTGGTGATGAAGTAGATATTCTACCAAAGGTCTGGGAGACTGGCCTGCGTCCAACTTTACAAGGTGGAGCCAGCCATGGGGCGTGGGCTTTTGTTCTATGCTTGGGGCCAAATGAGTGGGCACATCAATCGCAGCTTCTGTCAATTGAAAGGCCCAAATATTTTGTTTGTGTTGTTGCTGTAAATCGGCTACTGCGCCACTTAAATGCACCCGAGACTCATGGATTAAGGCAATTTCATCGCATAAAGCTTCAACGGATTCCATGCGGTGCGTGCTTAAAAGTATGGATTTGCCCCGTTCCCTGAGGTCAAGAATTTCTTTTTTGATGAGTTCCGCATTGACAGGGTCAAAACCTGAAAAAGGTTCATCCAAGATAATGATGTCTGGATCGTGAATGAGGGTACATATAAATTGAACTTTCTGCGCCATGCCTTTGGAGAGCTCCTCAATTTTTTTGTTCCACCAACCGGTGAGCTCAAACTTTTCGAACCAAAGGTCAAGGTTTTGTTTGGCCTCTTTTTCTGACAATCCTTTTAAGGAAGCAAGATACAGGGCTTGTTCGCCTACCTTCATTTTTTTGTAGAGGCCCCTTTCTTCCGGTAAATAGCCAATATGACGCGTATGCTCCGGTTTCAAAGGCGTATTTCCATACCAAAGTTGGCCCTCATCTGGTCCAATGATTTGGTTTAAAATACGAATCAGCGTTGTTTTTCCGGCGCCATTGGGTCCCAAAAGTCCTAGAATCTGACCTGGCTTTAGGGTTACGCTCACATCTCGAAGGGCTTCATGCGCCGCGTAGCGTTTGGAAATATGTTCTGCCCGAATCATGATAGAGTCCAATTTTCTAGGTTTTCTTGCGCAAAAAGGTCACAGATGGCCAAGCCTACCCGAACAGCGGCTTCCATATCCTGGACTGAGCAATATTCTACTTTAGAATGAATGGCCATTTCACCTGTAAATAAATTGGGGCAAGGAAGTCCCATGAAAGAAAGTCGAGAACCATCGGTACCACCACGAATAGGTATTTCTACAGGTTCAATCCCCGTATTTCTATACGCTGTTCTGGCCAATGCCATGATCCGTGGATTTTGATCAAGAATTTCACGCATGTTCCGGTACTGTTGCACGGTTGCATGTGAAACCTGAGCTCCGGGAAATGCTGCCACCGCTTGTTCTGCAAGACCAATAAGCCTGGCTTCATGTTCGGCCAGTGCTTTAGAGTCAAAATCCCGAATAATAAATTGAACTGTAGCCTCTTCTAATCCGCCTGTGAATTTTACCGGGTGCACAAAAGGTTCCTTCCCTTCGGTGGTTTCAGGGCTCCAATGGTCCTTAGGTAAAAGATCCACAAAATGCGCCGCCACCTTAATGGCATGCACCAGTTTGCCTTTGGCATATCCAGGATGCGCGCTAATGCCGTTAAAGGTAAAGGTCATGGCATCGGCAGAAAATGTTTCACCTTCCAGATGTCCCCTTTCCCCTCCATCAAAGGTAAATCCCACCTGTGCGTTTACTTTTTCCATATTTACATGATCCACACCCCGACCAATTTCTTCGTCGGGTGTAAACAAGATGCGAACAGGGCCATGCGGCAAATCGGGATGCTTCATCAAAACATCGGCCAGTTCCATAATAATGGCTACCCCAGCTTTGTCATCGGCCCCTAACAACGTTTTTCCCGAAGCCACCACCAGGTCCTCGCCATATTTCTGCTTTAAATATGGATGCGCCTCTTGAGAAAGGAAAAGTTCCGGGTCATCCGGATAGGAGATAACTTGACCTTGGTAGTTTTTAATCAACCTTGGTTTTACGTCTGTACCGGAGCAGTCGGGGGCAGTATCTACGTGAGAACAGAAGCAGAGGGTGGGTGCATGTTCATGACCGGCAGAGGCAGGAATGGTGGCATATACGTAGCCATTTTCGTCCACTTCCGCCTCTGAAATTCCCATAGCCCTAAGTTCTTCTGCGAGTAATCGGCTTAAGTTGAGTTGTTTACTACTGGAAGGGACGGTGGAGCTGGTAGGATCTGCTTGGGTATCTATTTGAACATAGCGCATGAGCCTATCGCCCACGCCGAAGGAAAGAGACGCTGTTTTCATAAAAGGATTTAACCCTACTAAGGTAAATAAAATAGGAGGAACGGCTGTTAAAGCAGGTTAAAGGCAGTTTCTTTCTTTATGGACAGATGCGCGTAATGGTGACATAGCCATTATTCTGGTTCCATTGGTTAAGGTTTACAATGGGGTTTCCACCAAATGAGCCGCTGCTTTCATATTGGCCATTGGATGTAGCAACCTGAGATGCAGAACTTGCCACAAAGGAACCGCCACCACCACCATAACCGGCGTCTGAGGCATTGGTTCCCGCGCCACCGCCTGAATATCCACCTCCGCCACCGGCACCGCCCCAACCGGCCGCGGCTCCGCCGCCAAATCCGCCTTGGACTAAATTGGGCGTGCTTCCGCAGGAGTAGAGCAAGTCACCCCCAGGTCCTCCATTAACAAAGGAACGTGCAACTGATTTATTACACATGGAGCGCGTATCGGCATGAGCAGGGCCATCTGTTGATAATCCAGCACCTCCAGGGCCATATTCACTAGAATAGGGCGCACCGTTTCCATTGCATCCGCCTGCACCACCTGTTCCTGTCCTGCCGCAGGTGGTAGTCACGGCATCCAAGATGGATAAATTAAGGGTCGCGCCAGAACGTGTAGACCCACCGCCACCGGCAACAATTAAGGGAACATTGGCAGAAGTCGTAACAAAGGTGCCACCCCCTCCACCACCGGCAGAAGTGCCATGTTTTCCCCGCTGGCCTACTAAAATTTTGAGCACATCACCTTGGTTCAGCGAAAATCTTGCCCTCAATACGGCGCCACGTCCGCCGCCGCCATATCCGGAACCGTTATGGCTGCCATCCGCGCCAGCTACTTCAATTTGATAGGTACCGGTGGAAGGAATGGTATAGAATTGTATGCCATTGGTTACCGTAACCACCCCGGGGCCATAGGCGGTATTGGCTTGAGATTGGCTTGGGCCAGAGAGGCCCACCGCACCGCAAGGGGTAAAAGTTTGAGAAAAAGATTGACAGTTTGTGATTTGTAAACTGTTGGTTTGTGTAGCCGAACAGCCATTGGCATCTGTGACCGTGAGGCTTGCTGACTCTGTTCCAAGGTTGGTCCAAGTAACTTGTGGGCTTGAGCTATTGGATGTGGCCGGACTACCATTGCTAAAAGTCCATGCATAGGAGGCTAGCCCCAATGTGGCAGGCGTAAAAGTGGCCGGTTGGTTAATAATAGGACTTACAGGAAGGGATGAAAATGCAGCCGAGGGATTATTGACCAAAACGGTGGTGGATGTTGCCGCTGAAGTTCCACAGAAATTAGCCGCCGTTACAGAAATGGTTCTGTTGCCTGCATTATTAGAGAAGTTCACAACAATACTATTGGTACCCTGTCCGGAGACTAGGGTGTCTTGGGCATTGATGGTCCATGTATATTGCGTCGCTCCAGCCACAGGTGCAACTGAGAAGCCAATGGTCGTAGCCCCAAGGCAAGCTGCTGTTGGTCCAATTAAGCTGGCAGGAGCAGCAGGAGCGGTGGAACAATCGCACATGATAGGTTTCCAGCCTGATGGAAAGTACATTTCCATGCAGTCATGGTCCGTATTATAGATTTGTAACCCTCTTGGTGGGTTATTTAGTGCGTTCCGTTGTGCGGTAGATAGTCTAGGGATGAGTAAACCTCCCTGAACGGATTGGAGATCAAGAACGGCATTTGGGTCGGGCGGGTTGTTTGAGCCTATGGTTACTTGGCCGTGTAAAAGCGGCAGGGCAAGGATACAAAGGGCGAAAAGACCGTTTTTCATGATTAAATGAAGGAAAAGTGATTATTGGATATCGAAATTGGAAATGAAATCGTAGGCACTAGGTCTATCAATTTAATGTGTAAGGTACACAAATTTTGTATGATTTTAGAGCATAGAGGCGCTATGATAAATATTCGATGAATAGAATGGAGCGAGGTGTTTGGTTGGATTTTCCTTGCCTTTGGCCTTAGAAGTCCCGTGAATATTGGTGTGTAATAAAATTTTAGTTCTTG
>CAZRHR010000117.1:0-3933 GCA_964599915.1 uncultured Candidatus Competibacteraceae bacterium
ACCAACGTTACTCGGAAGCCGGTGGCAATTTTTTCGACACGGCCAACCGATACACGGAAGGTGAATCGGAAGTGTTTCTGGGGCGTTTGGTGCGTGAATTTGGACACCGCGACACGGCTGTGGTGGCAACCAAATACAGCTTGGTCACCGAAATGGGCCGCATCAATGATGGCGGCAACCATAAAAAAAACCTCGTGCAAAGTGTAGAAGGCAGCCTGAGACGGCTTCAAATGGACTATATCGATTTGTTGTATGTCCATGCGTGGGACTTTACCGTGGCGCCGGACACCCTGATGCGCAGCCTGGACGACATGGTGCGACAGGGAAAAGTGTTACATGTGGCCATATCCGATGCGCCGGCATGGTTGGTGGCGCGGTGCAACACCTTGGCCGAAATGCGGGGTTGGTCACCTTTTACCGCTTTTCAGGCCGAATACAGCCTCATCACCAGAGATGTAGAACGCGATATTTTACCCCTTTGTGTCGAAGACCGCATGCCTTTGGTGGCTTGGGGACCTTTGGGTGGCGGAGCTTTGACGGGAAAATACCTGAAAGATGAACAAACAGCCGGACGAGTAAAACCGGACAGCAAACGCCGCAATCCGCAATCCACAGCCATTGCCCAAGAAGTGGTACGCATTGCGGAAGCCCGGCAGGTTCCACCGGCCGCCGTGGCCCTTCGTTGGTTGATGCAAGGCCCAGGTGCCATTTTACCCGTGGTGGGCGCCCGCACGGCCGACCAATTATCGGAAAGTCTGGCCTGCATCGGATGGCAATTGGAGGAAAATGAATTGGAACGCTTACAACAGGTCAGCGCGCTGGAACTGGGCTGGCCGCACGATTTTTTGCGTTCAGACACTGTTTATCAGGTCTTGGACGGTGGATTACAACGTCAATTTTCACGACCCATTCCTAAAATCAGATAACAAATGGCGAGGGTAAAAATTCAACCCCCGGAAGGCATCGCGTTTACCACCGACCTTCCTTTGCGGATTACCGACATGAATTATGGCGGACATTTAGGCAACGACAGCCTTTTGTCTTTGCTGCATGAAGCCCGCGTGCAATTTTTCAAAAGCCTAGGGTATTCCGAAATGGATTTTGGCGGTCATGGCCTCATTATGGCAGATGTGGCTGTGCAATATCGTTCCGAAGCCTTTGCCGGAGAAACCTTGCGGATTGGGATTCAACCCTATGATTTCACCATCACCGGATTCGATTTGTATTATGAAGTGACCTGCGCCTCCGACCAGCGGTTGGTGGCCATGGCCAAAACCTGTATGGTATGCTTCGATTACACCCATAAAAAAATGGTGGATGTGCCGGAAGCCTTCCGAAATCAATTTACGCGATGATTTTTGGTCACCTGAATTATGTAACAGACCCTTCGGATCGGGGAAAACGGATTTTTGTGTACACTTCCGAGGCTGTGGCCAGGGCCATGGCGGAAAAATTGGAGGCGGAAAAAATTCCTCATGTATTGGCGCCTGCCCCCAACAACAGTGGAGCATGGAAAGTCACCGTGGCCAAGGCCCAGTTTGATGCAGCGTTTGCCGTGAATGCAGAGGTGATGAGTACCCGACGGGGAAAAGTGATTCCTGATCCTTGGTTGCGGAAGTTTTTGCTCGCTTTTCTGGGCATCAGCCTGGTTTTGGCCTTGGTGGGTGCTTTATTGGACAAGCAGGGAGCCGTGGATCTGCCCGCGGTGCAGGATTCCACTTCCACAGACCGAGTACAGGCGCCATTGGATACTTTGGGTGAACGTATGATGCGCTTTGGATTTAAACCGGTTTCTCATTTTCACCCGCAAGTGCGGTCGGAGGTGAAATACAGCAGTACCGACAATTTTAGTGGCCAGAATCATTACGGACAACTTCAAGAAGCCTATTTACATCCGGACGCCGGACAGGCCCTGGCGAAAGTGCAGGAGGCTTTGGCGGCCAAGCATCCCGGTTATCGGTTGGTGGTGTATGATGGCGCCAGACCACGACATGTGCAATTTGCTTTGTATGACGCATTGTTGAACATGCCCGGTGTAGAACCCAAGTATGTGTCGAATCCCACCAAAGGGTCGGTACATAACTATGGCTTGGCGGTAGATTTGAGTATCGAGGACGAAAAAGGTGTCGCGCTGGATATGGGTACGCCATACGATTATTTTGGAGAAACGGCCCATATTGACAGGGAGGACAGTTTGGTTCAGGTGGGGCGACTCACCACAGCACAGCTACGGAACCGACGTTTGTTGCGGCAATTGATGCGCGAGGCAGGTTTTAAAACCATAGATCACGAATGGTGGCATTTTAACCTGTACGGTCGGGAGGAAGCGCAGCGGCGCGGATATCAGATGCTCCCTTAACCCTGAACCATGGTTTGGCTGGGTCTTTTGCTGTTCCTTTGGCCGGCGGTTGTTTTTTGGAAACGCTGGCCCGAAGCCCTACCCCTACCCTTATGGTGTTTTGTGGGTGGCATTTTATTTTCCGGCTGGGCGCCCGCTTGGTGGCAAGAGGTGGGCGGTGCCTTGGGTTTACTCGCCATGATTCATGCCCTGTGGAATGTGCCGTGGGTGTTGACCGGCAAGGATGTGAAACCGTTGGTACTGTCCTTTATCCTACAAATTTTCACCGTTTGGTTGGTTTCATTGTTGGGGCATGCGTGGCTTTCTAGCGAAGAGGCCACCGCTTACATCAGTTTGGCCCGGGCCACCTATGTGGGTGGCACCCCGGTGATGGCCATGGCATCGCAATCCGGCGGACTTCCGCCCCAAATTTTTTCCATGATGTACTTGGCCGATGTTGCTGCCAGTGCCCTTTACCTACCCATGATGTGGTGGCTGGCGCGGCAATGGAAAAAAAGCTCCAGTCAAGGGATTATAAAAGAGACGCCCGAAGCCCATCCCGTTTGGTTTTGGCTAGGCATCGTTTTGGTGTTTGGCGGAACCACGTTGGGGGTTTGGCTTTGGTATGGTCGTTTTGACCCATTGGCCATGGTTGTAGGTCAAGTGATGCTGGCCCTTTTGCTCAAAGCTATTTTACCCGGATTAAGAAAAAGCCGGAGCGATGGACGCCCCGCCGACTATGGCTTTGGGGTTTTGTTTTTCAGTTTGGGAGCGGGATTGGACCTTACGGCCTTTGACACCATGCCTTGGGGCGTGTGGACGTTAGCTTTTGTGGTGTTGTTCGGGGGCAGTGTGCTACATGCGTTGTTGTGCAAGCTTTTTGGGATACATCGGGCGGCATGGGCGGCGGTGTCCATGGGAAATAACATGAGTCCGCCGTTTGTTCCCAGCATTTTACGGCTCATGGGTCGGGAAGATTTAACGCATGGTGCTACGGCCTTATCGGGATTGGGTTTTGCGGTGGGTTTAGCACTTGCGCTTTGGACTTTGTGGTAAAAATAGGGGCGGAAGGAACAGTTACGGGTGTTGGGTTAGCATACCGGTATGTACCTTGAAAATTTGAGGTTCTGTTTTATAAAAACGAACCGGATTTTCAATGATTAAAGGGTAGATTATTTGAGATACAAAAAAGTTTTTGCGATGGCATCCTGCAATTTGGGGTTCAATTGAACTTGTTGGGCAAAGGTTGGAAATTGATGAATGATGTCGTTGATTTCACTCATAGTAAGTCCAGCCAATCATCTAAAAAACTATAAAACAGAATCTTAATCATCTGTTTTGGGGTGATTTCCTGGTTTTTTGGCCTTACTACTTACTCTTTGCCTTTTCTTTCTTTGCCATTCTGCCAATGCCAAGGGACTTATGGTTTCAATTACTTCAAAACCATGTAAAACATCTAATTTGTCCAAAATCCTTAAAACTTGAATAAGGGTAGCAACGGTTACAGACTCCCCTCTTTCAAGCAGACTAAGGGTTGAACGGCTAATACCAGATGCACTGGCAAGCGCTTGCTGCGTTTTGTTTTGAGCCATTCT
>CAZRHR010000118.1:0-3879 GCA_964599915.1 uncultured Candidatus Competibacteraceae bacterium
GTGTAGGCCACCTTCCAATTGGCGTTGCAAGTCACATAAGCCTAGGCCTAAAGCCCCCATGCCCGACGCAGAGCTAGCAATGCCGGCCCCGTGAGGAAAAGAATTTTCAGTGTCAATGTGCAAATGATAGGACAGTATCCATGGGTGTTCCTGTACAATGGATTGAATAAAACCGGTGAGTTTGGTTTCTAGGGTAGGAGCATGTTCCCCATTAAATTGCACATGTAGGTTTGGAAAACGACTTTGCTGAGGCGTGGCCGTAATCCGGGTTTGGGTATGGGCCCGATCCAAGGTAATGGACAAGGAAGGGTTGCAGGGAATTTGTCCGGGCAATTTTCCCCAATATTTAATCAAAGCAATATTAGACGGACATTCCCAGCCCGAGTGGAGGATTTCCATATCAGGCAAATTGAATCAGCATTTGGTTTTTCTCCACAGCCTTTCCTTTTTCAATAAGGATTTGACCGATGACGGTATCCTTGGGAGCCCGCAGAATGTTTTCCATTTTCATGGCTTCTAAAATGAGTAAGGGATCTCCTTTTCTCACTTCAGCACCGGGTTGGGTAAGGATATCGAGCACCATGCCGGGCATTGGAGAACGCAAATCATTGATTTTTTTTCCGGTACTTGCAGCAACCCCCAATCCTGCCAGCACTGCATCTGTTTCATCTTTAACCTGAACATCCAACCGATAATGATTGATGCGCAGGGTAAAGCTACGTTCCCGAAAGTCAGATTGCACCACTTGGGCGTGGTAGGTTTTCCCATTCCAGCGGACAGAGAAACCATCTCGGCTATCGCCCAAAATCACGGGACCTTGTTCGGCACCGGAAAGGGCCACGTCATCACCTTGAACCACCACATCAATGGGGCGGCCTTGCACCAAGCACTGTATGTTTTTTGCCATGATGCAAATATAAAGATTCCCAATCACCTAAACAGAGAAAAGGTTAAGGCCTTTCATTGCGATGTGAGGTGAATCCAAAATCGGGGCTACGCCCAACCCCTCCCCGTGGACAATCTACGCATCCGCTGTGAAATTACTCGGATAATAAGCGGATATACCCGATTAAATCCCGCTACAAGCCGCAATCAGTGCCGTGAGGTTGAATTACCCAAACAAATCCTGAACCATCGAAGTCCTCCTCGGAGTCTTTCCCTGATTCCGTAGCGTAGGAAGGGAAGGCGCTGGTGTTCGAGCGTAGCCGAGAACGATGGCTGAGCGTAGCCCAAACCGGTGGCTGAGCGTAGCCGAAGCCAGATTCCCCCTTCCGTTCCTCCGCCACGCATTAGGAATCAGAGAGCCCTTTCTTTGTTTACTTTCTTTGGGCAAGCAAAGAAAGCGGCGGCCCGCCCGGCTCGAGGGCGCATGAGGTGGAAAAGAGTTTTATTCGCGAAGCGGCCAAAGAAGCACATCCACCAACCAAGTCATGAACGATCGAAATCACTATCGCAGTCGTTCCCTGATTCCGTAGCGTAGGAAGGGAAGGCGCTGGTGTTCGAGCGTAGCCGAAGCCACACCTCAACCATTCTTGCGCCACAAAATCAACCAAGTCCCCGAGATTTTGAAATAGAAGGAAAATGTAAACGTCAAATGACCCATCCGGCCCAATCTTGTAAAAATCAACCACCATAGAAGGTAAAATGATTTCACCCAAAGGTGATGGAGGCTGTAGAAAGTTTACAAAATATCTGTTTTAAATTCACCACAAAATCAAGAATGGCTAATGGAGAAAAACATCAATGTAAAATAGAAGTCAGGGCAGTCCTAAAAGTAGAAACGGTCTCCCCAAAAAGAGAGACCGCTTCTTAATCAACCCTAACCATCCAAATTTTAAGTCTTGTTTGCTGGGTTTCGCAATATTTTAGTTGAAAAATGAAATTAGTTTCGCATCATTCAACAGAACAAATATATTATAGTTTCCCTGAAACTTGCAAATCTTTTAAAGAAATTTGTAGAGAAATTTTTCCATTGAAACTTTTTTCGGTGATGCTGAAGACCAAATCTACCTGATGGTCTTGCTTCAATAGGTCTTCTTTATGCGCCAATTTGAAGCCCACCACTTCAAAATATCGGGGTGTGGCCTCCTTGGTTTTTACATCAAATTTGAGTGTGTCGCCCTTGAAAATTTTTACCGAATGGGGGACAATATGTACCCCACGACTTATAAAAACCGGGTTCAAATGACCAGGGCCAAAGGGCGCCATACGTTGTAAGACCTTCCAAAATCCTGGCTGTATTCGCTCCAACGGAATCTCCGCATCAATGGCTATTTTGGGAACCAAGTCCTCAGGTTGAAGATGCACTTTTGCAAATTGCTCAAAGCCGGCACGAAATGCTTCGAAATGTTCAGGCAAAAGGGTAAGGCCGGCAGCAAAAGGATGCCCTCCGTAATTTTCTAAAAGATGACTGCAGGAAGCAATCGCCTCGTGCACATCGAAACCGGGAATGGACCGCGCTGAACCGGTTAGTTTCCCCTCGGAAGTAGTGAGTACAATGGTGGGACGATACACCGTCTCAATAAGGCGAGAGGCCACAATGCCCACTACACCTTTATGCCATTCCGGATGGTGCACTACCGTCGTCAAGGTGTCTTGGTCTTGAATCAATGCCAGTGCTTCTTCGGTAATGGAGCGATCTAAGGTTTTGCGGGTTTGATTTTGTGCATCAATCCCTTTTAACGCTTCAAAAAGGGCTTCGTCCACCTCTTTTAAAGTCAACAGGTGCACGGCGCCAGAGCCATGACCAATACGGCCGGCAGCATTGATGCGCGGCCCTATAACAAACACCACATCTTCTACCCGAAATTCTCGGTTCAATCCGGACATTTTCATGATGCCCGCCAATCCGGGCAAGGGGCGCTCATTCAATTCTTTTAAACCTAAAGCAGTAATGACCCGGTTTTCTCCCCGAAGGTCCACAATGTCGCAACAAGTGCTTACCGCTGTGAGTTGTAAGGCTTCTGGAATACCTTCTTCCCCTTTTCCCAATACCTCATTTAAGGCGGAAATCAATTTGAATGCTACGCCACAACCGGACAATTCTTTCCAAGGATAATGGGCGTCTTGTCGTTTGGGATTTAAAATGGCCAACGCAGGAGGAAGGGTGTCAGCCGGCAAATGGTGGTCACAAACCACCACATCCAGGCCCAAGGACTGCGCCAAACCAAGCGCGGAATGTGCCTTTATTCCGCAGTCTAGCGCTACCATAACACTTACCTCTTGCGCCACAGCATCGCGAATGCCTATGTCCGAAATGCCATAGCCTTCTTTATACCGGTCGGGAATGTAAAAGTCGATGTTGGGATACTGGTAAACCTGGGTAAAATGGTTCACCATTAAAGCGACAGCGGTGGTGCCATCCACATCATAATCACCATAAAACCTGATTTTTTCGCCCTTCTCCATGGCTTGCACCAAACGATCTACGGCCAACCTTATGTCTGGCATTTGCCATGGATCGTGCAGTTGGCTGGCTTCGGGTAAAAAGAAGGTTTTGGCGGCCTCGAAACTCCGAATGCCTCTGTTCCATAACAAACTCCCTAAGTCGGGCTGAAGGCCCAGCGCCTGGCAAAATGCAGAAAATTCGGGTCCCTCAGGAACCTTCGATAGCTGATGGACGGGTGATATACTCATGGACGCAAATATCGGGAATCGAAACCCCCTTTGTCAAGTTTTTTAATGGGCTTCCAACCAATTGACCCCGGTTTTGGCTTCCACCTCCAGTGAAACCTCCAACGAGGCGGCATTTTTCATGAATTCGGTCACCTTGGTTTTTACTTCCTCGATTTCTTCACGAGGCACATCAAATACCAATTCATCATGCACTTGCAGCAGCATGCGGGTCCGCAGGCCCCGCTCGCGCAGGGCCGCGTGCAC
>CAZRHR010000119.1:0-3773 GCA_964599915.1 uncultured Candidatus Competibacteraceae bacterium
TCCGGAACGCATGTCCGACAGCACCAAAGCGCGCCTTAGTGGCGCAGGCTCATGTGTGCCGGAGGACTCCAGCCGCACCCCATGGGGGATTTTAATCGCCGGAATGATTGGTGGCTTGCTGGCCCTGCTTACGCCTTGCGTGTTCCCCATGATTCCATTAACCGTTACCTTTTTCACCAAACAAAGTAAAAACAGAGCCATTGGCTTGCGCAATGCCTTGATTTATGCTTTTTCCATTGTTGGAATTTATACCGGCTTAGGCCTTCTCATCACCTTGGTTTTTGGGGCAGAAGCCCTGAACAGCATGGCCACCTCGGCCTTTTGGAATCTTTTATTTTTCGCCATTTTCGTGGTTTTTGCCATTTCTTTCCTTGGTGCATTTGAGATTGTGTTGCCCTCTTGGTTGGTTAATTCAGTAGATAAAGGAGCCAACCGCGGCGGACTCATCGGTATTTTCTTCATGGCCTTTACCTTGTCATTGGTGTCGTTTTCCTGCACCGGCCCCATCATTGGTTCATTGTTGGTCGAAGCCGGAACCAAAGGCGACGTGAGCGGCCCCTTTCTTGGCATGTTAGGTTTTTCCTTGGCGCTGGCGCTGCCATTTGCACTTTTCGCGGCCTTTCCCGGCTGGCTAAATTCACTTCCACGCTCCGGAAGCTGGCTTAGCTCAGTAAAAGTGACCTTAGGAATGCTCGAATTGGCCTTGGCCCTCAAATTTTTGAGCACCGTGGACATGGCGTATCACTGGGATTTCCTTTACAGAGACCGGTTTATCGCCATTTGGATTGCCATTTTTGGCGCCTTGGCCTTGTATCTTTTTGGCTTAATTCGCACCTCTTCAGATGGTCCGGAACGTCCGGCATTGGGCGTTCCAAGAATCCTAATGGGATTGCTGGTACTAAGTTTTACCATTTATCTCATCCCCGGCTTAAGCGGCCACCCACTGCGTCTTTTAGCGGGAATCGCACCTCCGGCCAACTACATGGAAACCTCTTCTGAAGTAAATCATTGTCCACAAGGCCTCCCCTGCGTGAACGATTTCGATGAAGCCATGACCCTTGCCAAAGCTTCCCAAAAACCCATTTTCATCGACTTTACAGGATTTGGCTGTACCAATTGCCGACAAATGGAGGAAAACGTTTGGATTATGCCCGAAACCATGGAGCGGTTGAAAAATGATTTCATCGTAGCCAGCCTTTATGTAGATGATAAAAAGCCGTTAGAAGAAGGTCATACATGGATTTCTCCATTAACCAACCTGCCTGTTCAAACCATCGGCCAGCGCTGGAGTGCCTTTCAACAGTATTATTTCGGGTCGAATTCACAACCCCTGTATGTCGTGGTCGATGTAAATGGTAAAGTGGTGGGATTGCCTTATGGCTATAATCCGAATCAGCAAGCGTTCTACGACTACCTCACCTGTAGTTTGGCACGTTTCAAAGAAGGCGCTTAAAGGACGCAAAAACCTTTTAGCGCACCGGAATCATTCGGCGTTTTTCCTTTAAACGGCTCAATCGCGCTGCGCGGTGGCCAAACAACAGACCAAAACCGCCTTTGCGCCTGCGTCGTTGAGTCTTTGAGCCAGGGCAATACAAGTGGCGCCCGTGGTCATGACATCATCTACAATAAGGCAGGTTTTCCCGTGAATTTTTTCCGGCTTCACCACTTCCAATGTATCCCTTACATTTTCCATGCGGGAAGTCCTGCTCTGTTTGGTTTGAGATTGGGTGGGCCGATTTTTCCGAACCACGTCGGTCCACACCGGTAGGCCAAGACTTTTGGATAAACCTTGCGCAAAAACCTCCGCTTGGTTAAAGCCACGGGAATAGAACTTACGCCAATACATGGGCATGGGAATGAGTGCATCTGCCGCTGACCAAGGCCCGCAGGCCGCAAGCGTGAAACCATAGGTTTGGCCCGCCCAAAAGGCCAAGGTTTTGCCTTGGCGATATTTCATTTGGTGGATAAAATCGCGAATTTCATTTTTCTGGCCAAAATAGAGCCAAGCGGTGGCGTGGTGCACCTCTGTTTGGGCGTTGAGCGCATACCACATGGCATGGTTTTGCTGCACATGAAACCGCGTTTCCGGAAGAGAAAGCTGGCAGGGCGTACAAATCACCTGCTCCGAACTGCCAAGTCCTTGCTTACACATTCCACAAAAAGGAGGATAAAAAAGCGCTTCTACGCCTTGCTGAACAACTTGCCACATGATTTTCAGGATTTCATCCTTAAAGGTACCATCCGGAAAGGGCGGATTGCAAGTAAAACGATTGGTTTTCTGATTTCTAAAGGATAGATGGCAGAAAATGAACCCAAAAGATTATTTTTGTAGAAATAAACTACCCATGGAAGAAACCACCAACGAAGCGGCTGCTGTATCCAACGAAGCACCCAAAAAGGAAAAAAAGGGAAACCGATTATTGCTCCTGTTGCTGTTATTGCTGTTATTGCTGCTGGGTGGTGCCGGAGCGTTTTTATTTAAAATCTATGGGGAAGCCCAATTGGCTTTTGTAGAGCAAAAAGCCGCTTTAGACCTTTTAAATACGCAGTATGCGGAAGCGCAGGCCGACTTGGAAAAGGCCCGTTTGGAAGTGGAAGGGCTTAGAAATGATTTGGTTCTTTCCAATGAAAGGGCAGACTCTTTGCAACGCGTGATTGATGGACTGGAACAAGATTTAAAGCGGGCGCGTTCCGCAAGGTTAGAATTTCGCCAGGGTGGTGCACCCATCAAGTCGCAATTAGAAGCCATTCGAGCAGACAATGATGCCTTGAAGCGGCAAATCACCCAACTCACCGCAGAAAATGGAGGTCTTCGCGACCAAAATAAAGTAATGGCCGGCCGCATGGATTCCTTGCATCAGGAAACCCAAATCATCATCGATAAATCCAAAGAACTGGAAGATCGGATGGCCTTGGCCAGAAAAATTCGGGTGTTTCGTTCCGAGTTAATTGGCGTTCGGTTCCGAGGAAATGGCGTTCCCTACATCGACGACCGCATTCGGAAGCTGAAAAAATTTGAGGTAGAATTTGATGTTCAAGAAAATCCCGTAGCGGTAACCGGCGAAAGAGTGGCGTACGTCATCATCACGACACCGGGTAAAATTGTATTGAACAGCGACCAAAATCAAACCTTTGATTTTATGGGTGTTCAACGGTTGTACACGACCAAAAAGGCTTTTAGTTTCCGTGGAAAAGGACAGCGTGTCATCGCAGAGTTTGATATTACAGACCCCCTACCCAAAGGCTTATACACCGCTGAAATTTTCATAGATGGGGAATTGGTGTCAACGGCCAAGAATACTTTCCGGTAACCGTTACGCTTTCATGCGAATCGCAGCACCCGGCAAGAAAGATGCGTTAAACGAAGCGTTGCCCATCCAGGATTGGGGATGTGGGATGCAGGTTTTGCTTTAGGCAAAAACCTAGGATTAAGCTTGCGTTTTTGCAACACGGACAGCGGCGATGTAAAGTTTGTGCAGGGCGGGAGTATTTACTTTCACGTTTCATTTCAGGCAGGCGTTTCGATGAATCGGAATACACTTTGATGTAAAATCTCTGTTTATGAGGTTTTGTGGCACATGCTATGTCTTTAAAACCCATTTGTTTTAAAGAAAATAATTTGTAAAATTGGTTGTAGTTATTGACCAATCATCTAATCCAATTCCATTGAAGAATACTGCGATATATGGAATATAAACGCAATTGCGTTTATAGGGATGTTGGCTGTAATTTAAAAGAACACTGCTCAGCCTAAAATTTCTTGAACAAGCTGA
>CAZRHR010000120.1:0-3722 GCA_964599915.1 uncultured Candidatus Competibacteraceae bacterium
GAATACTTGAACCCTGACAAACCGCTACTGTTCCCGAAGGGGAAATTACCGGAGCAGCAGGCGTAGGATTTACAGTAACGGCAATCGCATTGGATACAGAAGATGTGCAACCATTTCCATCGGTATAAGTAGCCGTATAATTATCAGAAGTGGTGGCTGTGGCAGAACTGGCGTTGCCTAAGCCTCCACTCCAGCTATTTCCGCTGCTATAACTTGAATTCAACACTACGCTTCCTCCCTGACAAAAAGTGGTAGGCCCGGCAGGGCTGACCACCGGGGCGGCAGGAGTAGGATTTACAGTCACTGCAATCGCATTGGATACAGAAGATGTGCAACCATTTCCATCGGTATAAGTAGCCGTATAATTATCAGAAGTGGTGGCTGTGGCAGAACTGGCGTTGCCTAAGCCTCCACTCCAGCTATTTCCGCTGCTATAACTTGAATTCAACACTACGCTTCCTCCCTGACAAAAAGTGGTAGGCCCGGCGGCTGTAATAGAAGGAGCAGCAGGATTTGAATTTACGGTAATGGCGATGACATTCGACACAGAAGAAGTACAGGCGCCAGAAATCGCTTGCGCAGAATAGTTACCTGCAGTCGATGCGGTGATACTGCTTCCCGAACTGCCATTATTCCAGATATAATTTGAACCTCCGGAAGCAGATAAGGCAACAGATCCACCCTGACAAAAGGTAGTGGCACCACCGGCAGCAACCGTTGGTGTAGGGGCGGAATTCACCGTCACCGTAAGACTTGCGCATCCTGGACTGAATTGGCCATTATTGAAATTTCTCGCAAAATAGGTGGTGGTGGTGGGAGAAACCACGATGGAATTTCCCGTTCCAATTTGGCCAGAAGAGGCACAACTGCCCGCAAACCAATATACAGTGCCGGATGCACCACTGGCAGATAGTGTGGTGGATTGGCCTGTACAAATGGGGTTTGCTGTCGCTGAAACCAGTGTTGGATTGGGCGGCGCACAATTGACCCTAAAGTTGACCGAATACGACCCTGTCCCTTCGGCATCCCACATAAAATAATAAGGTACACCGGCTGTTAAGTTCACAGAGGACAAAACACCAGGAGAAATGATGTCTCCAATAAAAGTCCAGCCACTGGAATTGCAGCCGCCAGAAGTTGGTTTAAAGAAAAAGTCCACATACCCCCCAGAAATGCCAAGGACTTCAAGTTGGTAGTTACCAGAAGCCGGTGGGGTAAAGGTAAAAAGCTTCTCCTGACCGGGAACGGGCCATGGGCCACCATAGCTATTCCATGCACCGGTACCACTTGCGCTCACGTTATTGGTCGCAACGCCACAACTCAAAGTTGGAATGGACGTACAGGGGTTATAACTAGGTGCAGAGGGACAATTCACCCTAAAATTAACCGAGTTGGAAGACGTTCCTTCGGGATCCCACATGATATAATAAGGGACACCGGCCGTAAGGTTAAAACTAGCCGTAACGCCTGTACCAATCATATCATCGATGTAAGTCCAACCCGAGGAATTACAGCCACCCGAGGTGGGCTTGAAGAAAAAGTCTACCCAACTGCCGGAAAAATTTAAAATCTCCACCGTATGCAAACCAGATGTGGTGGGTGTAAATGTGAACAATCTTTCTTGACCTGGGACGCCCCATGGACCGCCATAGTTATTCCATGCCCCGGATCCGGTGGTAGAAATAATCCCAGTTTGCACGCTACAGCCGCTAATATTAGGGATAGAAGCACAGGGATTGTAGCCGCCGCCGCCGCCGCCACAACTTACACAACGCCAACGCACCGTATGGCTGGAAGAAAGAGAAGAGCAATTATAACGATGTATGTACACCCGAACTACACCGGTAAACGTGGCGGTCCATAAGATTTTGGCATGTGCACCGCAGAAATCATCACTGTAACATAAGGCAGCATTGTTGTCATTTCTTCTAAGGGAAAGTTGTGAGTCGGTATTTGACCCAACAGTAGCCCCATCCGTAGGACAAAGAGACCATTCGTATGTTTGGCCAGCCGTTACATTATAGGTATTGTATTCACCGCCCCAAGTCCCTGAAACGGAATTTACAAAACTGGTGGACGTGGTAGATTGTGTGCTTCCCCAAGAAAAACCCGATGAACACCCCCCTGTAAGACATTGACCGGTCTGCCCGTAAAGGGAGATTTGGGTGACCAGTAAAATAGCAAGGAAAAAATATCTATTCTGAGAAAGAATGTGGGTAAATGTGTATTGCATAACTTAGGGCAGGTTTAGGACACACCTAAGACGCAATAAGAGGTTCACAAATGCTTAGCAATCAGTATAAACACTGCGAATTCTCTTACTTTAGGCTTAGGTTATATCTAAGTTAAACAATCGTTACAACATCATCAATAAACTTTCAAAAAAATCACATAAAAAAAACCACCAAATCCTTAAAAATAATATATAATCAAAACAATTAAAAAGTTAAACGACTGAAATTCAACGAATAAAATGAATTTAAATGACTTTATATTCAGTGCATTTTCTTACATAAACCACCAAAGAAAATGTAGAGGCGCCAGATGGCTACACGCCCCGTTTTTTTTTCAGTTATATTCCTCTTTAAATAATAAGGCCGCTTTTTCTCCTGTATTAAAAAAACACCTCGTTCGGCTTGGGGGTTTAAAAGGCAATACAACGCCATTAAATTATCAGGATGTCGGGGCCGGAAGCCGGGCAGATGCGGTAACACGGACCGTGGGAAGTCTTGCTAGACATTCCCTTTCGCCCACGCGAGAAATTCAGAAAATCCTCATCCTGACCCAATCGGTGCAGCCCGACTATTTCGTAGAACTAGGCACCTGCTTGGGAGAGACCGCCCTTTGTTTACACCAGGCTTTTCCCCATTTACCCATAGTCACCTTGGAGGGAGCACCTCCAGTAGCCGCTTTTGCCCGCAACCAATTTTCAAAAGAAGGCGCCGAAAAGATAGATTTACGAGAGGGACTTTTCGTAGATACCTTATCTACCGTATTGGACGAATATCGACAAAAGGGTCGTGGCATGTTCCTCATTGATGGACATCATGCCTTTCAACCTACGCTTGATTATGCCGATGCAATTTTTGAAAAAGCTGAGAAAGGGTCTGTCCTATTGTTTGATGACATTCACTGGAGTCCGGGTATGCTTCGGGCTTGGAAAAAAATCCAAAATCACCCAAAAACCGTGGCCAGCATTACCTGGTTTAGGTCAGGATGGGTATTTACGGACCCACAACTCACCCCGGGACATTATAGATGGAGGGGCTAATACGGCCAATTCGCCATTAGAGCACCTCACAGCCTGCCAAACTGTCACGGATTGTCGGAAAAATTGACGGAAAAAAACCATTCTTTGCCTTTGGCACAACTTATGCGAATGGCTTGACCAAAACCGATAAACTTCAATTCGCATATGTCAAACGTTAGTATTAAGCCTCTGGCTGATCGGGTGGTGGTAGAGCCTTCACCAGCTGAAGAAAAAACCCTTGGTGGAATCATTATTCCGGATAGCGCCAAAGAAAAACCACAACGTGGAACCATCGTGGCTGCCGGTCCCGGAAAAAAAGATGAGCCTACTTCAGTTAAAGTAGGTGATACCGTGCTGTATGGAAAATATGCCGGTACAGAAGTTCACATTGATGGCAAAGACTATCTCATCATGAGAGAATCTGACATTTTCGCCATCGTTTAATTTTTCCTTACTCATTATTTAAACATAC
>CAZRHR010000121.1:0-3623 GCA_964599915.1 uncultured Candidatus Competibacteraceae bacterium
AAAGTACATAGAATTCATTTCGAAAAGAAGGCTATCTTTTTTTTCTATTCACCCTTAGGCGCAAGCAATAGCACCAACAATCCGATGGTGATGGCCCCCATGTTCATACCTAGTGCTGCCCAACCTAAACCCTCTGTTCCGGTGAGTCGGGCATAGGAAAAAGCCAAATTTAAAATGCTTAATACGATACCTCCACCTGCTGCGAGGGTAAGCCAAAGTCCCCATTGCCAAAGGGCACTGGCATCTCCTCCGGCCAAAGCCAATACGCCCATCACCAAAATGAAAAATCCGCCCAACATGGCTGCAATACCCACCACCAACGCAAGGATTCCGAAAACCACCGCAGCCGTTTGTTCGCCCTGTGGCTTTTGGACACGCCACGGCACATAGGTCTTGAGCCGAAGGTTCCTTTTTCCCGTCAATGCCGCGATATGGCTTTCAGGCCTTATAAGGCGACGGATTTCTCCTTCTTTTGTACTTCGAAAACCCTGTTGACTAAAAGTCCCTAAATCAGGCGAGGCTTGGTAAAATGCAACGGTATCGGCTCGCTCCAAAAACGCTTCTTTGCTAGCCGCCGGGCCTGCTTTAGATAGGCTTTCGACGGGCTTACAAGCCCAAATCAACAACAAAAACAATATCCAAGGCCAGCTTTTCATTACATGTTTCTTCGGTATTGTCCGCCTACCTCAAACAAAGCGGAAGTAATTTGCCCTAACGAGCAATATTTGCTTACTTCCATCAACTGGGCAAACATGTTTTCATTCTTTATGGCAGCCAATTGCAGGGCCCTGAGTAAAGTGTCGGCCTTGGCACCATGAACTGCATGTAAGTGTTGGAGGGTTTGAATTTGTGCCTCTTTTTCCTCGGTGGTACTGCGAATGACTTCGCCCGGAATGACCGTAGGTGAACCTTTGCTGGATAAGAAAGTGTTCACACCCACAATAGGATACTCACCGGTATGTTTCAAAGTCTCATAATACAAGCTTTCTTCCTGAATTTTTCCACGCTGATACATGGTTTCCATAGCTCCCAACACGCCTCCTCTTTCGGTAATTCTGTCGAATTCTGCATACACGGCCTCTTCTACCAAATCGGTCAATTCTTCGATTATGAAGGCTCCTTGCAAAGGATTTTCATTTTTAGCCAATCCCAACTCTTTGTTGATGATTAACTGAATGGCCATGGCCCGACGAACGGACTCCTCCGTAGGCGTGGTGATGGCTTCATCATATGCATTGGTATGCAGGCTCTGACAATTGTCATAAATGGCATACAACGCTTGTAATGTGGTTCGGATATCGTTGAAATCGATTTCCTGCGCATGCAAGGAGCGGCCGGACGTTTGAATATGATATTTCAACATTTGGCTACGCTCATTGGCACCATATAAATGCTTCATGGCTTTGCTCCAAATCCTGCGGGCTACGCGACCCATGACGGCATATTCTGGATCCATGCCATTGGAAAAGAAAAAAGACAAGTTCGGCGCAAAGGCATTGATGTCCATGCCACGCGACCTGTAATATTCCACGTAGGTAAACCCATTGGCCAACGTAAAGGCCAACTGGCTAATGGGATTCGCCCCGGCTTCTGCAATGTGATATCCTGAAATACTTACAGAATAAAAATTCCTCACCTGCTGGTCTATGAACCACGCCTGCATGTCTCCCATGAGGCGTAAGGAAAATTCAGTGGAAAAAATACAGGTGTTTTGGGCCTGGTCCTCTTTCAAAATATCGGCTTGAACAGTACCTCTTACTACTTTAAGGGTATCGGCTTTGATTTTGTCATATACTTCCTTGGGCAACACTTGATCACCGGTTAAGCCCAAAAGCATCAATCCCAAACCATCATTTCCTTCTGGACAATCTCCTTGGTATATAGGAGCCTGACCCTGAGCATACAAGATTTTTTTCTTGGCTTCAACCTCCGCTTCCAATCCTTGGGCTCGAATATACTTTTCACATTGCTGGTCAATAGCTGCATTCATGAAAAAGGCGGCCATAATAGAAGCCGGACCATTAATGGTCATGGATACAGAGGTGGTGGGGGCGGACAAATCGAATCCGGAATACAATTTTTTGGCATCGTCCAAACAGCAAACCGACACCCCTGAATTGCCAATTTTCCCGTAGATATCCGGTCTGTAATCCGGATTTTGCCCGTATAACGTCACAGAATCAAAGGCGGTAGATAAACGTGCTGCGGGCAATCCTTTACTTACGTAGTGAAACCTGCGATTGGTGCGCTCCGGGCCGCCCTCTCCGGCAAACATGCGGGTAGGATCTTCCCCATCTCGTTTAAAAGGAAATACGCCACTGGTAAAGGGGAAAAAGCCGGGGAAATTTTCTTGTAAATTCCAACGCAACACATCGCCCCACCCTTGGTACTTTGGAGCGGCCACCTTAGGAATCCGGGAATGGGATAAGCTGGTGGTATAGGTTTGCATTTCAATTTTCTTGTCGCGTACTTGAAATGTGTACACGTCGTCTTTGAAGGCTTTTACACGCTGCGGCCAGGTTTCCAGAAGGCGCATGTTGTGCGGATCCAGGTTCAGTTTCTCCTTTTCCAAGCGATCGGAAAGGGCTTGCCGCACGTCCGGTGAAGCGTCCTGCATGAGCTCCAACGATGTATGCAAGTTGTAAATGCGCTGGGCACATTGGGCCTGTTCCTCCACCCAGCGATTGTATTTGCGGTTATTTTCGGAAATTTCGCTGAGGTAGCGGGTTCTTTCCGGAGGAATAATGTAGATTTTCTCGGACATTTCATCCGAAACGTGGAACTGGGTCGATAAATCGGCCCCGGTTTTGGTTTTGAGCCTTTGAACCAATTCTACATAGAGCCGGTTCATACCCGGATCGTTGAATTGAGAGGCAATGGTACCAAACACTGGCAACGCATCGTCCTCCGTTTCCCAAAGGTTATGGTTCCTTTTATATTGTTTGCGGACGTCGCGCAAGGCATCTAAAGCACCTCGTTTATCGAATTTATTTAGGGCAATCACGTCGGCAAAATCCAACATGTCAATTTTCTCCAGTTGCGTGGCAGCACCATATTCGGGCGTCATCACATAAAGGCTGACATCCGCAAATTCCGTGATTTCTGTGTCGGATTGACCAATACCGGAGGTTTCCAAAATAATCAGGTCAAAGGCAGCAACTTTCAGAATATCGAGGGTTTCTCCCACGTGACGGGACAAAGCCAGATTGCTTTGGCGGGTGGCCAGAGAACGCATGAAAATGCGTGGTGAATGTATGGCGTTCATCCGAATGCGGTCACCCAACAATGCCCCTCCGGTTTTACGTTTTGAAGGATCTACGGACACGATGGCCATGCGTTTGTCCGGAAAATCCATGAGAAAACGACGCACCAATTCATCCACCAAACTGGATTTACCTGCACCTCCTGTGCCTGTAATGCCTAACACTGGAACCTTGGCGGTTTGTGCCATGGATCGAATGTCCTTTAAAACGTTTTCGTGACGGTCTCCGAAATTTTCTGCAGCGGAAATGTACCTGGCTAAAACGGTAGGCGCATCAGCACGAAGCTGGTCGGGCGTACCCGGCAAGGTTTCGCCTGTAGCAAAATCGGATTTCCGCAATAGATCATTGATCATGCCTTGC
>CAZRHR010000122.1:0-3404 GCA_964599915.1 uncultured Candidatus Competibacteraceae bacterium
ACAACCGGTCTGCTCCAAAACTAATGCCTACACCGGAAACGCCTTCCCAGCCAAACATGTGTGTCAGGTTATCGTACCTTCCTCCGGCGGCCACAGAGCCCATGCCGGAATCAGGAATCACCACTTCCATGATGGCGCCTGTATAATAATCGAGGCCGCGGGCTAGCGTAATATCTAATTCCGCCTTTAGTTCCCAAACACCGCTTTCTCCCACGCTGCGAAGAATTTGTGCCAACTCTTCCACACCTTTAGTTGCGGTTGAATGGCCGGCCACCAGCGTTTTTAGCGTTTGAAGGTCCGGTGAGGTTTGAGAAAAAATATCCCTGATGCCTTCAATTTCCGTTGAAGAAAATCCCCGTTCTTCTAATTCTTTGGCCACACCATCCATCCCAATTTTATCCTTTTTGTCTAAGGCCATGGTCATGGGAATCAGTCGGTCTGAAACGCCTAACATCTCTGCGATACCCGCCAAAATTTTTCGGTTGTTCAATCGAACAATGGCTTGGGGAAATCCAAGGGAGAGAAACACTTCATTAAACAACAGCAGGAGTTCTACTTCATGGTTTAGGCTATCTGAACCAATGATGTCTGCGTCGCATTGATAAAATTCACGGTACCGCCCTTTTTGTGGATTATCGGCTCGCCAAACGGGTTGCATTTGATACCGGCGAAAAGGAAGGGGCAGGGCATGCCGGTGTTGGCTTACATAGCGTGCAAAAGGAACGGTTAAATCGTATTTCAACGCCTTTTCAGATAAAAGGGAGGCGTGCTTTCGGCTGTCTAAACCCTCTATCTGGTCCACTTTCCCTTTGATGGAGCGGAAAAAGTCACCGGAATTCAGGACTTTGAAAATGAGGCGATCGCCTTCTTCACCATATTTGCCGGTAAGGGTTTCCAGTTTTTCCATGGCCGGGGTTTCCAAAGGCTGGAACCCAAAGCGCTTAAACTGGGTTTTAATGCAGCCAAACATATACTGTCGGCGCGCCATTTCTGTGGGACCAAAATCCCGCATACCTTTCGGCGGAGTAGGGGTTACCTGTGCCATGGCGAAATTGTGTATGTTATGGAGGCATTAAAAGAATCAATGGCCAAATTGCCTGAGCAGGTGACCCATTTTTTCTTGTTTGGTTTTTAAATATTTTTCATTGAAGGGGTTGGACGGAATTTCCAAAGCGAGATTTTCTACAATTTCTAATCCATACCCGGCCAAACCCACTCGTTTTTTGGGGTTATTGGTGAGTAATCGGATTTTTCGGGCCCCAAGATGATATAAGATTTGGGCGCCAATGCCATAATCTCGTTGGTCCATGGGAAATCCTAGCTCTACATTGGCCTCTACCGTGTCCATACCTTTTTCCTGTAATGCGTAGGCTTTGAGCTTGTTAACCAAACCAATGCCCCGGCCTTCTTGGTTCATGTAAACCAAAATGCCGCTTCCTGCTTCTTCAATGGCGGACATGGCTGCATGGAGTTGCGGCCCGCAATCGCACCGGAAAGAACCGAAGATGTCTCCGGTCATGCAAGAAGAATGCACACGCACCAATACAGGTTCTTGTTCGGAAATCTGTCCTTTTACCAAGGCCAAATGGACTTGGTCATTGGTGGTTTGCCGAAAGGCCATGAGCTTAAAATGGCCATATTCAGTGGGCATATCTACTTCCACTTCCACTTCAATAAGGCGTTCCTTGGCCATTCGATACGCCACAAGATCCGCGATGGAAATGATTTTTAAATCGAATTTCTTGGCGATATCAAATAATTCCGGAAGACGGGCCATGGTTCCATCTTCGTTCATGATTTCTACCAAGACACCGGCAGGTTCAAAACCGGCGAGCCGGGCAATGTCGATGGTCGCCTCAGTATGTCCGGTTCTTCTTAACACACCGCCCCTTCTAGCTTTTAAAGGAAAGATATGTCCGGGTTTTGATAATTCTTCTGGCTTGGTTTGGGGGTCAATTAAGGCCAAAATGGTCTTGGCGCGATCGGCAGCCGAAATTCCTGTGGTTACACCATGACCATACAAATCCACCGAAACAGTGAAAGGGGTTTGGTGCAAGGCCGTATTATCGGCCACCATAAGCTTTAAGCCCAGTTCATCACAACGGTCTTCAATGAGAGGTGCGCAAATCAATCCCCGGCCATGGGTGGCCATGAAATTGATAATTTCAGGGGTAATGTTTCGTGCAGCGGTAATAAAATCACCTTCATTTTCGCGGTCTTCATCATCTACCACGATAATGACTTTCCCGGCCTTTATATCTGCAAGAGCTTCTTCAATGGTGTTGAAGGTGAATGACGACATGGAATCTAAACTTTGCGGCGAAGGTAAGCATTTAGGATGGGTTTTGTGGAGGATTTTAGATGAATTAGGAATTCTGTTGCAAGGCCCAATGCACAAGGGGTTGGGGTACCTAGGGGAAAAAGCGTAGGGAGGTCAAAATGGGGTGGTTAACGCAAAAAGAAAGCTTGTGGAGAAGTCGGGAACTTTACAGCGCCATCCCATCATTCGGATAAAAACCCTGCCAATGTTCGGTAAACCGGAGGGGATAATCGACACGTTCTAAAGTGAGTCCAGAAGCGGGTGCACTGGCCCCGGCTAATTTTCTATCTCCTTGTTCTATAATATGTTGGAAGGTGTGAAGGTCTATTTTTCCTTTTCCCACATCGATGAGGGTGCCTACAATGGCGCGCACCATATTGCGGAGAAACCGGTTAGCGGACAGGGTGAGCAAGACCATGTCCGGGCGAAATTCCCATTGGACTTGCAGGTTTTTACATTCCATGGTGGTACTATCGGCATGGCTTCGGCAAAAAGCTCCAAACGAGGTGTAATTGGGCAAAAGACCGGCGGCTTCCTGCATTATATCCCATTGAGGAGGACGAAACACATCCCAGACAAAGGGCTGGACAAAAGGATTTTTTTGTAAGCCGAAACGGTAGGTATAGGTTCGTTTAAAAGCGGAAAAACGGGCATGAAAGGCTTCCGGTGCTTCGTAGGTACCGAGTACACCCATGTCCTTGGGCAACATGCGGTTCAGACGATACGTAATGAGCTCCGGTGAAAGGTCGGTTTGCTCCACTTGAAAATGAAAAGGTAAATGTCTGGCATGCACCCCTGCGTCTGTCCGACCTGCCCCTACGACTGTGGTGGGCGTGCGCAACAAAGAAGACAAAGCTTCTTCTATGATCGCCTGCACAGAGGTGGCATTGGGTTGACGTGCCCAACCATGATATTGGGTGCCAACAAACGACAAGGAAACCACCAGTTTAGGCATCTCAACCAATTGAACCTTCGTGGGCCAGGATGGCTTTCTTCCAGGTTTCCGGCATAGACATGGAGGTATGTTGCACATAATCGTAACATACCATAAGCGTATTTCCTTCAGCACAAAGCTCTTCACCCA
>CAZRHR010000123.1:0-3364 GCA_964599915.1 uncultured Candidatus Competibacteraceae bacterium
CCAATACAGCGTATGCCGGAGGACAGCAATGCATTTTCAATGGAACCGGAAGTGGACCCGTCAACATCACAGGACTAACGGCTTCTACCCAATACTTTGTCCGCGTGTATGAATATTGTAGTCCCGATAGAAATTACAATACAAGTGTAGCTGCGCAAAATCCCAACAATTTTTCGACATTAAACAATGGGCCTCAGTTAATCCTTTCACCAGATACTTTAAATGGCTTGACCTATGTCATTGGAATGGGTCCAAGTACCGCCCAATCCTATGCATTATCAGGCAGCAATCTCACTGGAGGAGGGAATCTTCTCATTTCAGCCAGTACTCATTATGAACTTTCCCTCAATGGAGGAGCTTTTGGCCAAAATGTTTTGGTTCCTTTTGGAAGCGGTATAGTTACCGGACAGCCTGTTACTTTATTTGTTCGTTTAAAAGCAGGTTTACCGGTTGGTGTTTATGCCAATCAATTCCAGGTACATTCAGGGGGTGGAGCCGTCGCCAACTTGGTTTGCAACGGGGAAGTTAAAGCGACCACATCAGCGGAAGAATGGGGTGCAGAACCCCTTCCATATCCCAATCCCATGAAAACAGAAGCATTTGTCTTTGTTTCAATGAATGGAAGCTATGAGGTCACATGGTATGATATGAGTGGCAAAACATTACGTTCTGAAATCCTTGAAACTTCGGGAGCGACATCTACCATCACCCTGCACCGGGAAAACCTTCCCAGCGGAATGTATCTTGTAAAATTGCAAACCAAGGACAATGTACGGTATATACGTCTGGCTATCAGAGACTAAAAATAATACCTATGGCTAGATAGTCACCCTACCATTTTGTATTTTGACATGTACAGTTGGGTAAACTCCATTCCATAGTAAAAGGCGTAAATGGTCCTGTCTATTGGATTGATAGATATCACAATTTTTTGCGAAAACCCAAGATTGGTAAAGGGACTGTTTTTTTCAACAGCTGAGAATTCGAAGGGTTAAAATTTCCATGGTGTCATCTTATCTAAGAGGTGTAAATCACCACTTGCAAATCCGCTAAAGCCATTTATAAATCAGAGAATGAGAGATGATTTGGCAAAGAAAGTATGGCAGTACCTTGTCTTCTTAAATTTAGATGACATTGCAGGCCTAGCGCCATGTCATTTTCTCTCGTCCGACAAAAAATAGACTTTTGGCCATGAATAAAACCCAGTCCCATTGTTTCAACCTACTCACCATCATTCTATGGTGTGTTGTGTGTATTATTCCAAACTCTACCTTATGGGGCCAAGTCACGTACACATTTACAGGTACGGGTAATGCCAACGCTTGGAATAGGAATCAGTATCCTATAATGTTAGGAAATACATGCTCAAGAACAACCCAGCTTTACACTAAATCTAAATTGAATGGTGGCGGTATTCCATCGAGTGGTGTTATTGAATTGGCTCGCATTGCATGGCATCCAGATCTAACGCGGACCATTCAAGGGTCATTAACCATTTACATCAAACACACTTCATTATCTGCCATAGATCAGAACGCTTGGGATTTAACGAATGCGGTTACTGTTTTTAGTGGGAATGTGAATCATACGACGACACAAGGCGTCTGGTGGGAAATCCCTTTCAGTACCAGTTTTTTTTGGAATAATGTAGATAATGTGCAGGTTTTAGTAGAATTTGTAAGAACCAATACAGAGTTTACAGGAAATATTTGGCGAGGTTATGATGGCAATGAGCCACAAATAACTACGGCATTTAATGTCGGCACGAACTGTCCCACGACCTTAAATGCGACGTTTTCTCCCAACATGAAATTCTATGACACCAGGTTTACCACAGGAGGAACTGCCCCAATGGTATTAGGAAGCATATCTGCCACCCAACAAACGGGGACCGTAACCAGAGGGAGCCTCCAACAAGGGATATTGAGGATAGACCTTCCCACAACAGGTTCTTCTGGAACACTAACGCTAAATTCGTTAACCCTAACCGCTTTAAATACAAGCAACGCCGACATTGCACCTAATGGCGTGAAACTATGGGTTGGCCAAACACTGGCCACTGCAGTGCAATTGGGTTCTAGCCAAAACATTAACTCCACAGTGGTCTTTTCAAATTTGGCTTATAACCTCACAGGGGCATTAACCCAACTTTGGGTGACTTATGACATCGCCTCAGGCGCAACCCTAGGAAATTTTGTAGATGCCCAAATTCCACAAGCCGGCATTAACATTACTGCCGCAGGTGGAGCCACCGCATCCGGCACCCTACCTGCCACCACATTAAACCCGTCAGGAAATAGAAAAATTGATTATTGTGATCAATTATATACCAACGACTGCCTTCTTTACGGAATTGAAAGTGTGTCTATTGGAACCAATGGAAGTATATTAAACCACACCTTTTCAGGCTGTACAGGAGGTTTAGGATTTGCAGATTTCACCAGTTTCAATATCAACATGGCGAGCGGGCAAACCTATCCCTTTTCCATTACCAACACCAATGGATTTTCTTTTTCCAGTGGGGGTTTGGGTATTTGGATTGACTTTAATAGCAATGGTTCTTATGGAGACGCCAATGAATTTGTTGGAAGCGCATTTGGTGCGCCATATAACGGCGCCACCTCCGACATTCCCTACACAGGAAATATTGTTCTTCCTGCTGTTCTACCAGGAAGCTACAGGATGCGAATAAAACTCACTGGAAACGTACCTCAATCTTTGGGATCCTCGTGTACACCCGATAATAGCGGTGAAACCCATGATTACCTGGTTCAAATTTCTTCTACCGCAGGTTGCGTTGCCCCCACTACACAGGCCTCGAACCTTAGCTTTTCCAATATCGCGCAAACCACCGCTGCGGTTAACTGGACCAATGGGAACGGCGCCGGACGCGTGGTGTACATTAACACCACCAACTCCTTTACGCCGCCTGCTAATGGCGCGAATCCTACCGCCAACACCGCCTACGCCGGAGGACAGCAATGCATTTTCAATGGAACCGGAAGTGGACCCATCAACATTACAGGACTAACGGCTTCTACCCAATACTTTGTCCGCGTGTATGAATATTGTAGTCCCGATAGAAATTACAATACCGCCACCGTGACACTCAATCCAAACGATTTCACCACTTTGGCCAACAGCGCAGGTTGCGTTGCCCCAACTACACAGGCCTCGAACCTCAGCTTTTCCAGTGTCGCACAAACCACCGCTGCGGTCAACTGGACCAATGGAAGCGGCGCCGGACGCGTGGTCTACATCAACACCACCAACTCCTTTACGCCGCCTGCCAATGGCGCGAATCCTACCGCCAACACCGCCTACGCCGGAGGACAGCAATGCATTTTCAATGGAACCGGAAGTG
>CAZRHR010000124.1:0-3248 GCA_964599915.1 uncultured Candidatus Competibacteraceae bacterium
TACGTGACGAAGCAAGAACGTTTCTTGGGTAAGAAGATGATTATTTTAATCATCGATGATGGTCAAAGTTACAATATCCCCCCCCCCTTTGTCAAGTGGTACAAGAAACTTTTTGAAATAAATTTTTGAAACATCCTTGCTTAATTAAACAATAACCTCATTTTCAATGCACTATATATCATCAATTCGTCCATTTATAGAAAAAACATCCTCATTTCCTTTTTCTACCTTTACCCCAACAACCATCCTCGGCATGTGCAACCTCCCTACTTTAATGCTGGTATTTTGCTTCGTAGCCTCCTTTTCCCCGCTGCGGACACAACCTTTTTCTGTTCGACATATAGATGTTGAACAGGGCTTACCAGCATCTAGTGTTCGTTGCATCACTCAAGACCAACAAGGTTTTATCTGGGTTGGCACACTCGGAGGTGGTTTGGCCCGTTTCGATGGAAACAACTGGCAAGCAATTCCCAGCAGTGCAACCTGCCAATCTACCACCATCAATGTAGTGCATGAAGACGCCATGAGGCGCTTATGGATTGGAACGGAAAAGGGGTTGGCCATGCTAAATGACCAAAGGATGCCCTTGTCTTTAGCAGGTTTCCCAAAAAATTTGACTTCAGAGAAAATTTATTGTATACAAAGTCAAGGAAAAACAGAAGGTTGGGTAGGAACAGAAACCGGACTTTGGTGGTACCAACAAGGCCAACTTTTTAAAGATACCACCCATGGGTTACCCGCCATCCCCATCCGGGCATTTGCCCGAACCCCATATGGTTGGGCGGCAGGAACGCCATCAGGTTTTTATTTGCGACGAAATAACTTTTGGAAAAAATGGTCCGTCCCTGGGGAATCGGTGCAAGCTTTGCTTTGGGATACCGTTTTTCAGCGGCTGGTGATTGGCCATACGCAAGGCGTTAGTTTTTATCGGAACGATAGCCTTCTTCATTTGCCATTAGGGGAGACTTTTATGGAAAACTATACCACCTGTCTCACGCCCATAAAAGATGGAAGCATATGGATAGGCACCCTCACCTTTCCGGTCCGGCTTTTATACGAAGATTTCACCCGAATTGGCGAACCACCTTTTTCCTTACATCATTCCATTATTCAAACCATTTTCCAAGACAAACAGGAAAACATTTGGCTAGGAACCTTCGAGGGGTTGGATGTAATACAGCAAAAACCATTTCTGCATTTACAATATAATGAATGGAAGGATAGTCCTGCCAACCATATCCTAGCCATGCCTGACCAATCATTTTGGATTAGCACCGACCAAGGGGCTTTTCAATGGAAAAATGGTCAAATCATCTCTTCCATTACAGAAAAAGAAGGATTACCAGAGCCGGGCGTCACCATGATTGCTGAAGCACCGGAACAAGGACTTTGGATGAATGTGATAAATGCCACACCCATGTTGTATAAGAATGGAAAAATCATGTTTCCATTGGATAACATGTATCCTTTTCCTAATATTCATTTTATCCGAAGTTTTCCAGATGATAGGGTCGTGATCACAGCGGCGGGTGGACTTCTCTTCATGGAGAAAAAAAACATCACTACCCTCACCTATCCTAAAGACCTTCCTTTTCATGTGGTCTATGACGTGGTGCTGGGACCAGATGGTGCTTTATGGATTAGTGGAAATGGCGGTATTTGTCGTTGGAAGAAAGACCAACCCATGTCCTTTTGGGGTCCGAAAAATGGACTACCTGAAAAATTAGTGTATTCCATAAGGATCGACCCACGAGGTACCGTTTGGGCGGTTAATTTTGGAGGTGGACTTATTCGCATCGACAAGGATTCACTTCGGGTGATTCCACAACCCACACATATTCCTTTCAAAAATTGGACGGCCATGGCTTTGGGAAAGGACGGAAAAGAGATTTGGTTGGGTGGATTGCATGGGGTGGCCCATGTAGCCCTTGACACTCAAACATGGACTTGGTTCAATGAAGAAGATGGGCTTGTGGGTCCTGTGGTTATTGACGGAATGGCTATCCAACCCAACGGAGAACTTTTGGTTGGCACCACCAAAGGGATGGCTTGGAAACGAGCCGAATTACCAAATTCAGTCTACACCTTTGCCTCCCCTTACCTAAGTGAGGTCCGCTGTGATGGGGAACAACTTTCTCAAGAAAAGTGGGTTAACAAATCCAGTATTCGCTTTTCGGAAGGTAACCACACCTTACAATTTCAATGCAAAACATTGGATTTAGGTGGGAGCACCAAACATCATTTCAGCTACCGCATTTTGGGTAAATCTGAGCAATGGGTTGAAAGTAAGACGGGTGAAATCAGTTGGATTGATGCACCACCAGGAATCTATGAACTGCAAGTATTGGTTTGGAATGATAAGCAGAAACCGGGAAAGCAACTCAATCTTACCCTCATTCTTCCTCCCAAATGGTATCAAAGAAGCTTAGTCAAAGGTGCATTTCTTCTACTCATCCTTCTTGCCGTAAGCCTTGGAATTTGGCGATGGGTGCGTATCCGGGAGAAAAATATTCGGGAAAAAGGGAAGCTTCAAGAACAGCTGACTTCGCTAGAGCTCAAAACCATCCAGCAAAAGCTGAACCCTCATTTTTTAACCAATGCATTAAGTAATTTACAAGGTCTAATGCTTTCGGGAGAAAAGGATAAAGCACTAAGATACTTGGAGGACTTCGGGCAGGTGCTTCATCAGTCCTTGCATCATCAGGACATTTGGGAGATTAGCTTGGAAGAGGAGTTGGCCTTTTTCAGGTATTACTTTGAGTTGGAAAACATGCGGTTGGACCAGGCGGTGGCTTTGGAGATTATCCATGGAAAAGATATTGACCCCGAAGACCTCAGGGTTCCTCCCCTAATCACCCAACCCATTTTAGAAAATGCGTTTAAACATGCCTTTGCCGAAGGGCAACCTGGCATCCTTCGATTAGAAACGGCTTGGTCACCTGAAAAAAACCTTATCCTGACCATCACGAGTATAGGAATGCCCTGGACCGAGAAAAAGTCAACGGGCATGGGTTTGTCGCTTGTACAACAAAGACTTGAAAAAGTGTATGGAAAAGGGAAACAACCATGGATTTCATGGAAAAAAATGGCCCCCAATCAATTCAAAGTGTACCTGATTTTTCCTCAACTTTAAGTCTTGCTGCAACGTTCAATGGCGCTTTACATGCGGTTGGGCTTAAAATGGCAACGCTTGTTGTTTTCAGAAAATTTACCCGGTTCCTATACTACTTTTGCAAAAACAACCCATG
>CAZRHR010000125.1:0-3163 GCA_964599915.1 uncultured Candidatus Competibacteraceae bacterium
CGCCCGGGTGTTCCCCCAAAAAGATATGGCGTTTGGTATCGTTTTCCTCGTGGATGGTTTGCCCAGCATGTGTTCTCGGTTCGGCGTTTCCATGTAGGCCAGGCAGAATCACCTACGTCATTCTTGGGTAAATTATTCTTTTTGCGTGTAGGCCTTTTGAACCAGACTTATCGGTTGTTGCCTGCATCATGGAAATCTTTCTTCTTTCCAAACGGTCCTTTACAAGTGCATGAAGAATTTGGGCCTAAACCAGAACTTGCGGAACGTTCTTAATGCAGGCTTGGGTTTGGTATGTGCTCATTGGAGCGGGGCTTCAAGTAGGTTGGCTTCAGGCGACCGAGCGATTTTCTTTTCCCCGTTTAAAGTTGGTTTTTTCCAAACGCACCACTTGGGGTATGCGGTGGCAAGGACTTTGGCCTGCCATGGGTTATTTGGCCTTTGGTATTGGAAATGTTGCCATGTTAGGGAAAGCCATGCAAACCATGTCCGCCGCGGTGGTGTATGCAGGCTGGACAGGCGTAGTCATGGTGTTGGCGGCAGTGCTTGACCATGTACGCATGCAAAAACGCCCCATGTTCCGCACCTTATTTTTTCTCGGTTGTATTTTAGCCGGAACCATGATACTTCAATGGAGCAGCCGATGAGGAAGGGACAAAAAGCAACCATGGCCAGTTGGCTTTTTCTGGTGATTGCATCTTCCATGGAAACGGGCTGGCTTTATGCCATCCAAGGACTGAGTGGATTCCAAATGGATTTAATTTATTCAGGCACCATTTGGCAGGCAGAAGGCCAAACTTTTCTTTTTTCCTTGGTGGCTTATGTATTGTTGGGCGTAGGAAATGCCTATTTTTTTTATAAAGCCTTGCAAACCATCCCTTCCAGTGTTGCTTTTGGTGTTTGGACCGGCTTAGCCCTTGGATTTACGGCTTTGGTAGAATCCTTAGGCCAAGGAGAAGCGCCACCATTAAGCGAGCTGATAGGAATGGGCCTCATCCTACTTGGAATCATTGGTTTAAAAGAAGAATCCAAGGCAAAAAAATCAGACACTTCGTTAAATTAGTTTGTAAGAATTTTGAATTTATTCATAATTTAAAACTAACTTAGTGGTCAGGTTATTTAACGCATAAAAATGAAACACATTGTTACCCTTGGCTTATCCATAGCCACAGTAGGCATGGTGTCTGCGCAATCTGCACAATTCCGTGCCCTTCGCACGGCCGTAGCAGATGATGCTGTACGCACTGAGCAAAATCAAATCCCCCTTTTGGGAGGAACCGCTTCTCCTTTCCTTGACACGGTTTACATCGAAACATGGAGCAATGGATTGGCCGGCGAAAATGGTGCATGGACCAACACGTTCCGTCAAGCTTCCAACGCACAAAATGCATTGGTAAATGACAATGACGCTGCTTGGGAATATCGTGGACCTAGCACCAACCCGAACAACACTGTTGGATCACGTGGTGCTTGTTATTCTGCACCTAACTGGTCTCCAATCGTAAGCACAACCGTGAGCAACGGATTTATGATTTTCGATTCAAACTGGTTGGATGACCAAGGTTCTTCCTGTGCAGGTGCTCTTGGAACTGGACCTGCTCCTGCTCCTCAAGTGTCTCACTTGGTATCTCCTTGGATCGACATGTCTGCCTCAGCTGCGCCGACCCTGAAGTTCGAACATAAACTTCGTGCGTTCATCGCATCTCCAAAAGTAGATTATCGCATCGGTTCTGCCGGTCAATGGACCAATGCTTGGACTGCGACCACAGATGTAAACGCCCAAGATACCGGAACGGTATTCATTCCTATGGCTGCTGCCGGTGGTGCGGATAGCGTTCAAATCCGTTTCAACTGGGATGGAGACTACTATGGTTGGATGATCGACGACATCGTGATTGGAACGCCACAGGCTTTTGAAATTGCCCAAGCGGATCCCCTCTACACCTTCGAATTCATGAACGTAGCGGCTTTCACCTCTGGTGATACCCTCTTCGGAAAATGGTACCAAGTACCTGTAGACGTTATTTCTGCACGTGACTCTATTTTCTGGGGTGCCCAAGTAACCAACAACGGTTCTTCTGCTCAGCAAGTACGTACCGTATTCCGGATTATGAATGGTGCTACCATGGTTGCCGGTGACTCTGTTACCTACAACCTTAACGCAGGTGCTACCACCTTTATCCGTCGTGATTTTCCTATCACTCCTATGACCACTGTGGCCAACTACACTACTGAAATTATTTCTTTCGGTTTAGGTGGACCTGATGCCATGAACCCTAACGATAACTCGTTTACGCACAACTGGACCATCAATGACACCATTTACGCCATGGATCGCATCACGGCTACTGGTGGCAACATTGATTTCTTGTTCCACAACAATACGGCTGCTGCTTTCTCTACCATCAACCTTGAGCCTTTCCAAGTGGCTACCCGCTTTGAAGTGTTTGAGCCAGCTGACGTATATTTCATCGAAGTATATTTCCGCGCTGATGCTGGAAATGGACGTGTAACTACCCCAGGTACTGTATTGGAGCCTTTCATTGCTACCCGTTCTAACCAAACCGGTGCTTTCACTCCGATTGCTGTAGGTAACCCCTTCACCATTCCAGCTTGGAACCAAGGTGAGCAAGGAAAATTCCTTCGCATGAAGTTGACCGCTCCTACTACCTTGACCAATGGTTTCTTCTATGGTGGTATCAAATTGGACTCACCTCCAACTGCACCAAACAACCCTGCGTCTAAAATCGTAGTAGGTGCTACTTCCGGCGACCGTCACCAAGGACAGATTTCTCTTTACTACCTTCCAAACGGTAACGAAGATGACACCGGAGACTGGTTCATTATCTCTGGAAACTCTGTGGCCGGTATCCGTCTTGGATTCAAAGATCTGCCTTTAGGTGTAGCTACTGAGATTGGTGACTATGGTCAGTTCTTCCTCAGCCAAAACTATCCTAACCCTGCAGATGCTTTCACCAAAATTGAATACACTTTGCACGAAGCTTCTGATGTAACCATCGAAGTACGTGACATCCAAGGTCGTATCATGCAAACCATCGCTCCAGGTATGCAACAGTCTGGAAGCCATGAGGTGAATGTAAAAACTACCCAATATGCTTCAGGAACTTACTTCTTCACCTTCACCGATGGTGGAAAAGAAGTAACT
>CAZRHR010000126.1:0-3149 GCA_964599915.1 uncultured Candidatus Competibacteraceae bacterium
AAGAGCTTGCTTTGCCAACGCAGACAAATTTTTTATAAAAAATTCCCTACGCTTCGAAAAAATGAAAATACACTTACACACTGGCCGACAAACACAGCAGACAATGACACGAAAACTCAATATTTACAAGACTTGCAACGACATGGCGGTAGGCGAATTGCCAAAGGACAGGGCGGTTGTAGATCCGCTTTCTTTATACCTAAGTGTAAAGGCCAGCAGAGATGAACGCATTGAAATGGCATTAGACCAAATTTTAGCGAAATTTATTTGGTAAAAGGATTAGAACTATTTAAAAAATACTTTGAGCAGTATCCTGGTAATTACGTGATTATTGGTGGTACCGCTTGTGATATTATAATTGATGAAGCGGGCTTTATTCCCAGAGCCACCAAGGATACAGATATTATTTTGGTGGTGGAAGCACTTCGTTCAAAATTTGTAAAACAGTTTTGGCAATTCATTAATGATGGCAAATATCAGCAAAGGGGAAAAAGTAATGACGAGAGAGCGTACTACCGATTTATTAAACCGGAGAATACCGATTTTCCGCATCAAATAGAACTTTTTTCAAGAACTCCCGATGTGATTGTTTTAAAAGGTGAAGAACATCTAACACCAATTCCGGTTGATGATGACTTGTCCAGTTTGTGAGCCATACTATTGAATGATGACTATTACAATTACATGATTGAACACAGTCAGGTAGAAGATGGATTACACCATGCCAATATTGAAGCATTGATTTGTCTGAAAGCAAAAGCATTTTTGGAAATCAAAGGAAGAATTGAAAACGGAAGTAAAGAAGATGCAAAGCAGTTACGAAAGCACAAAGCAGACGTATTTCGTTTAACAGAAATGCTTACACCTGAATCAGAATTTGATTTGCCTAAAACCATCCAAGAACATGTAAATCAGTTTGCTGAATAGACGGCTGGCGATTTACCGGACAAGGCCATTTTTAAAGAAATGGGATTGAGCCATATTGACCCGAACAATGTATTTGAGCAGTTCAAAAAGTCATTCAGAGTGAATGTAAACGAAGAATAGTAAATACAAGATGAAAACATGTAAAGAAAATAGGCAAAAACTATACATGAGAAACTCAACATGTAAAGAAAACAGCACTTTCCTGAGTATTCCGCTTCAAACTGCCCCTCGTCTTCATTTTGAACAAGGACTTGAATATCTTTACAAAATAAAATATCAAATGGCTTGAGGATGACACACCGTACGTTATTTACCCGTTCGCTGCTCTTTTTTGCGATACTCTTTTTACCCTCCTCACTGCTTTTCGCTCAAGGAACCTTACAGTTCTCTCAAGTGAAACTGGTGAGTTCCTCCGAAATCGTTCCCTCAGGCCGCGTATGGAAAGCAACGGGCATTGTTCCCTTTCAGCAGACATCATGGCTCAATTCGCCCGTGTTTTATACCATTGCGATAAATGGAAACAATACTACGGTAGGGCATAGTACCTACGGAAGGGCAACCAGTGGCAGCAACCTCGGAACCGGCTCATACAGCAGTCAGGCGCTTGCACCCGTATTTCCACTATGGCTTCCGGCAGGTACTTCTTTAGAAACGGGAACAAACGTACACGCCATTAGTGTGGTAGAGTTCTTCGTTTTACCCTGACGCTTTACTACTCATACCGGTAGGCCCAATCCGCCGGCTCCACACGCTCACCCTCTGGAAGTTTCTCCTCCCAATTAAAAATTGTATTTTGGGACCGTGGAATCCATAAACCTCCCTACCCTGCTGGGTATTCTGCTTTACGCTGTCGTATTGTTTCGCTGGAGCAAAAAGACGCTTTCTCCCGCTTTTTCCCGCTACCTCGTGCTGGCATGGGCGGCGCAATGGGGATTTGCCCTCCTGCTTTACTGGACCTTTACCCGGTATTACGAAAACCGGGTCACGGCAGATATTTTTAAGTATTTCGATGATGCAGGGCGGTGGTTTACACTTTGGCAAACAGATGCACATGAGGCGTGGCGGATTTGGTTAGGTCAGCAGCCGGTTACAGACATGGGCACCCAAACCGTGCAGAGCATGCGCTTTTGGGGAAAAGTGAACCATTACGGACTGTATAACGACAACCAAACCATGATTCGCTTGCATGGGCTACTGTACTTTTTTTCAAGGGGAAACTACGGCCTACATTCACTTTTTTTTATTGGCCTGCATTTCTTTTCGCTGGCATGGTTGTTCCGAACATTACATGGCGCATTGTCGTCGGGGGGGCAACGCTTGCTCTTTGTCCTTTTATTCGGGATTCCTTCGGTCTTGTTCTGGGGGGCCGGCACCACCAAAGAAACACTGATGCTGACCATGCTGGCAGGTTGGCTTGGGGGCATGTGGGAATGGGAAAAACACAGACGTCGCCGGGGTTTACTCCTCATATTAGGCAGCATGTTGGGACTGGTCTTTGTTAAAATGTATTTACTGGGATTTCTGATGCTGGCTTTAATCCCTTGGCTTTGGAATACTTGGCGAAAACCTACGCGTCCGGTCATTAGTTACTTAGTTTTTTATGGTTTGGTGCTGCCTGCGGCCCTACTTTTGAACCACCGACAGCATGCATCGGACATGACGCCGGAATTATGGGAGCAATATGGCAGCCGGGCTTTTTGTATCGCTGATTCTGCGTCGTACCGGAAAAATGCCTTGGGTCATGGCTGGCATTTTTTAGAGAAATTAAGGTTTAAGCAACAAGATTTTGTCAAAGAAGCGGAGTTTGAACAAGCCGGATCGATGCGTCCTATTCCACGACTGAACGGACAGACCAACAACTTTTTTCAAGCGTTACCGGAAGGTCTGTTGATTACTTTGTTCGCGCCCTGGCCCTGGGAAATAGAGCGCACGCTTTACCTTTGGCCGTTCATAGAGAACTTGATTCTCTGGAGTGTATGGATTTTTATGTGGTGGAGATATCCGCCTTCCAAGCTCTCTAACCAAGCGTGGTTTTGGTTGTTTTTTGCGCTTTCACTGGCTGCATTTTTAGGTTTAATGACGCCTGTATTGGGCAATTTGGTGCGGTATAAACTCCCTGTGCTTTGGGTCTTACTGCTTTGGCCTTGCCTTTTTCTCATGGCGCCCAAGAACAATCCTGCATCAACCTCGTTTAATCCCTAAACGATTTTCACATGTTTCAC
>CAZRHR010000127.1:0-3133 GCA_964599915.1 uncultured Candidatus Competibacteraceae bacterium
TCTACTGGAACAAGTTCTGTATATTGTCCACGGGGAGGGGTGGGCGTAGCCCCGATTTTTTTACGGTTTGGCCTTAGTCGGGTTTAGACTTCATGGCCAGAATTGGAGGACTCGACTCATGGCTAACGATGGTTCTTGAAGATCCCGGGCAGAGGTGCTCGAAGCTTTCAGGCTGAGGTGCTCGAAGCCCAGGCCTACCTTTCAACCAAAATCCTATTTTAATCGATTATACGCGGATAAATTCCGAGTAAAATCGATAGATTTCTATAGATTGTCCACGGGGAGGGGTGGGCGTAGCCCCAATTTTTTACGGTTGGTGCTTGTTCAGGTTTAGACTGCATCGTTGCGATTTGGAGCAGTCGATTCGCCGCGAGCAGAGGTGCTCGAAGCTTTCAGGCTGAGGTGCTCGAAGCCCAGGCCTACCTTTCAACCAAAATCCTATTTTAATCGATTATACGCGGATAAATTCCGAGTAAAATCGATAGATTTCTATAGATTGTCCACGGGGAGGGGTGGGCGCAGCCCCGAGTTTCGATTTGTTTTTGAACCAGACCATTTTAAGCGCATCATCAGGGCCTTATGGGTGATAACTCCGGCCGTTGCCCCCGTAAAATTTCTTTCGTTGTTTTCACCCTAAGCCCAAGTCCACTTTTTCCCAGTGTTCTATAGAAAAGGAATAAGCGTGTTGCTCATCTGCCGGATAGTGGCTTTTTTCTACGCAACGCCATTCCGGCGGTTCGGGCAAAGGACAAAAAGTGTCTCCCTCTGGGGTCGCATTTACCCGTGTTAATAAAAAGTCGCTCGCCAAGGTCCATGCGGCACGGTAAAGCATGGCACCGCCTACAATCATGATCTCCTGTTCGGATGCGCATGCCTTTAGGGCCGCCTCTAGCGTCGGGAAAAATTCTACCTCAGGATGAGTGGAAGGAAAACGGGAGACCACGATGTTTCTTCGTTTGGGCAAGGGTTTACTTCCAATGGACCGAAAGGTATTCGACCCCATGACGATGGGCTTCCCTAACGTAGATGCTTTGAAATATTTTAAATCCAAGGGTAAATGCCAAGGCAATTTCCCGTCTTTTCCAATAACACCGTTTTCTGCAATGGCCGCAATGCATGTGATTTTCTGTTTCATACCGCTACGGGTGCTGAAATGGACGGCCAAGGATCATACCCTTGTATCACAACATCTTCGAAAGTGAAATCTTCAATTCGGCTCACAGATGAATTCAACACCAATGTCGGTAAAGGCCTTTGCGTACGGGACAATTGCTCCTTTACTTGGGTCATGTGATTGGCATAAATATGAGCATCTCCAAGGGTGTGGATGAAATGTCCCGGCTTTAATCCGGTCACTTGCGCCAACATTTCTGTGAGCAAAGCATAAGAGGCGATATTGAAAGGCACACCAAGAAATACATCTGCGGAGCGTTGGTACAATTGACAGGACAAGGTTCCATTGGCTACGTAAAATTGCACCAAGGCATGACAAGGCGGTAATTTCATTTCCTTCAACTGTCCCACATTCCAAGCACTCATCATGATTCTTCTGGAATCCGGCTGATGGCGTAAGAGGTGAATCACATCTGCCAATTGGTCAATGGTGGTGCCGTCGGCAGCCAACCACCGGCGCCATTGCGCTCCATACACAGGGCCAAGCTCTCCATGTTCATCTGCCCATTCATCCCAAATACTTACGCCATGTTCCTTGAGAAATCGTATGTTGGTTTCCCCGCGAATAAACCACAGCAGTTCATAAATGATAGAACGCAAGTGTAGTTTCTTAGTAGTTACCAACGGAAAGCCTTCCTGCAAATCGAAACGCATTTGATAACCAAAAACACTCCGTGTTCCGGTGCCGGTTCGGTCGGATTTATCCGTTCCATGGTCCAGAATATGTTGCAACAAATCGTGGTAGGCTTTCATGGAAAAAAGTGTTGATGGTCCCACAAAGATAGGTGGCTGACTCAGGGCACAATGTTAAATTCGATGACGGAGGCGAAGGTATTCGGGCCGAGGGTGCGCAGGGTACTTCCGGCCGCCAACCAAATGGGTAAAAGATTGGGGTCATTGGGCATGTTCACGCAAGACCAGTCAGCAGGATTCTGGAAAAAATTACAGCCATAGTTGGTGCCTGACACACAATTGTTGGTAGGCGTGAGGTTCGAACTTGGACATTGACCAAATCCGGACAATGAAAAAGCCACATTGATGCCATTGAGCGTAAGTCCACGAATGGAGTAATTAAAACGGGCTGAAATGGTGGTGGGTAATCCTGCGGACCCGCACCTTGCTCTGGGTCCTACTTCATGTGTGGAGGTGGCAGAAAAGTCCACGCACTCATTTACACGGGTTTCTTGGCCAAAGACGGCCGTTACCTTCCAAACCTTGTTCGGTGGCACCGTTTGGGTCTGGTCTGTTAGGGTAAACACTCGGTTAAATTGAAGTCCCCCTTGCGCAGTTAATACACTTATGCTGAGGCAAAAAAACAAAGTTAGAACGTGGTTTTTCATGGCTTATAATCCTAAGGTGGCTGGGCCTTGTTCAAAAATAATATCTACAGGAATGTTTTGTTCAGATAACCGATCTAGGTCAGATTGAAGTGTCGCACCAATTTTTCCTTCTTTTTCAAGAAGATTGCCTGCCGCAGACGCATTTCCGTCACCTTGTATGGTCAGAAGCAATAAGGAAAGCCCCTCCATGGCCTTTTCCATTTTCTCCGGATGCACCCGATATTGTCCGGAGGTTTCATCCCTAGAGAATGCGCCTTCTTTCAAGAAATAGTTAAAGCGCACCATATTGGCCTTTCCATGTGCAGAAGCTACACCAAAACGCACGGAACGGAAAATACCGGCCATAAAGGTGACGTAATACGATTCCAATGAGCCTTCTATTTCCCCCATGACATGCAGCTGACGAATCATGTATAAACCTAAAATGTCTGCTTTTCCTTCTTCAATGGCGGCATAATGTGGGCCAAGGGCTTCCGAAACTGTTTTACCGGAGCCGTCTACCAGGTTTTTCACGCCGAGTCCGTGTGCGACTTCATGAAACATGATGGTGGAGAAAAAAGCGTCAAAATTAACCATAGCGGCTTGTTCAGGAACCAATAAGGCCTTGGTAATGGGTACCA
>CAZRHR010000128.1:0-2843 GCA_964599915.1 uncultured Candidatus Competibacteraceae bacterium
ATCATGCTGATTTTTGTTGGCAAATACTATGTTCGATGAGTTTACAGGAAAAGATGTTCTCCGAGGTTGAGCACTGGATGGCATCAGGTGCTGCAAAATTGGCATTTTTGGCCGGCAAAGATTATAGTGTGGCCAAATTCAACTACTGGCTAGCGAAGTGGTGAAGAAGGCAGAACGCTTGGCTGCTGCTGGCAGAACAGACAAAAGCAATTGGAAACAGCTTTTTGAAGGACCTCCTGAATGAACGAATGTTCCGGGTTACGTTTGGGTGAAAGATACAAATGGCGGAAAATTGGTTCCGGCCTCCGAAGTCCCCGCCCACCAAATTACTTTCCGGTGCAGGGCCGTGAAGCTGGATTAAAAGACCGTGTTTTGTTTGTTTTAGCTATTTATATTGAAAAAAGATATTGTTTTTTTGGTTTTATGTAAAAAGGTAGTAAATTAATGTTGAAGTCTAATCCTTAACATTCAACCACATGTCCACATTATTGAGAAAGGTAAATCCTTACATGCAGTCAGATTCTTTAGGTTAGCCAAGGACTTGCTTATGTAGGGGATAATTTGGGTACCTTAACGACAGATCGTTTGCTTTTGGCGATTGGTCAATATATTGATTCGATTGAGTACAGCCTTGAGAATAGATTCGAATCTAATCTAATAAATACCGTTGGCTTGTCTGCAATTGCTTTGAATTCGTATGACGAAAGCATTGATATGGATGATTTTGATGCGGATGGAATTTATAAGTTGTTGGTGAACAATGAGAGCAATTTCAATTTATACATGGCTAATGTAACTACAATTGAAAATCGCACCTTTCAAAATTGTGATGATGTTGATACTTCGGTACTCCAAATTGCGTGTGCGATAGGAAAGGCTGCTGCAGACTATTGGAATACCCAAATTGCTAATCCTGAGACATCTCCTTGGGAAGATTATCTCCCACCGTCCTTTTCTTATATATACCCAAATGCTGCAATTAGAGGAGCCTTGTTGTTTCATAGCAAGGGGACGGGCTTGATTGGTGTACTCGCAGCGGTGCTCACTTTCTCATGTTATGAAATGGTAAAGGGTTCGTTATAAACAGGTTTAAATTAAAAATACAAAAATCATGGCTAAACCATATAAAATAACAAAGGAGAAGAATGAACATGGTACAGTTTGGCGATTCACATGTCGTTTAGATCCTTCAATCAACGGAACCGCTTTTACACGGGATTCTGCGATTTTTTGGGCAGAACGAAAGTGTCCGAATAGCAACAGAGTTCAAGTCCCTGAACTCGAGGAGGTAGTGCCAAACTTCGAAACTTACCCAAATTTATCTTGCGGTTCGTCTTGTTCGAACAAGGTAATCCTAAGAAGTAGTGCACCTGATTTTCAAACACTTATGTTATGATTTTTCGTTTGTTTTTATTACTGGCAGTTGTGTGTACAACTTCCTGCTATTCCGGTCAGAAGTCCACGGATTACTTGAATGCATCCATGGAAGATAGTTTATTCTTGGATAAATCGCCCGTGTGTATTTTAGGATATGATAGGTATTTGTATCACTTGGCCTATTTCAAAGGGGATGAAGTAGCTGCTTTGCGGAACACTCCAGATTCTGGGTTGATTTTTCAAAGATATCCAAACCTAAATGACCGGAGACTACATTCCATGAATCCTGTTTTTCTGGATTCTGCGGTGGTTGGCGTAACTTACGATCAAGCCCTCCTATATTGCCAATGGCGAGCTGAAAATAACCGAAGGACCGTTACAGAAAAGTCGAAGTACAGAAAATTATACTTGGTACAATACGGCCTGCCCAGCCCCGAAGATTTTAAGAAGGCAGAACGCTTAGCTGCTGGCAGAACGGACAAAAGCCATTGGAAACAGCTTTTTGAAGGCCCTCCCGAATTAACGAATGTTCCGGGTTACGTTTGGGTGAAATCCAAAGAAGGAGGCCGCTTGGTTCCGGCCACTGAGGTTCCGGCGCATGAGATTGGTTTTCGTTGCAAAGCTGAGCTTTTGCCTTGGACGGGAAGTAGCGCTTTTTACTGATTTTTTCGAATCATACTTATCATTAAATGCTGATTTTAAACACCTATTACCATGAATCATCGTTCATTTTTATTATTGGCGGTTGTTTGTACGGCGTTTGCTTGTACGGCCAAAAAATCGCCCATGGCTTTTGGAATTCCGATGGAGGATAGTTTGTTTTTGGACAAAGCACCTCTGAACAATATCAGCTACAATGAGTATTTGCATTATCTGATAAACCTTCGGTCCGATACTGCTGTTTTCGAGATGAGCTTCCCGGATACAACGCTACTGATTCAAAGACATCCGGGTTTTAGTGCACGCCATATTATGAAGCATCCCAATTTTAGAGATTCTACACTTGTAGGAATTTCGCATGACAAAGCTTTGGCATACATTCGGTGGCGTACAGAAGTGGTTCGAATACGGTTGGGAGGATCCATTTGGTATAGCTTGCCCAGTCCCGAAGATTTTAAGAAGGCAGAGCGCCTGGCTGCTGGAAGAACGGACAAAAACAATTGGAAGCAGCTTTTTGAAGGCCCTCCCGAATTAACGAATGTTCCGGGTTACGTTTGGGTGAAATCCAAAGAAGGAGGCCGCTTGGTTCCGGCCACTGAGGTTCCGGCGCATGAGATTGGTTTTCGTTGCAAAGCTGAGCTTTTGCCTTGGACGGGAAGTAGCGCTTTTTACTGATTTTTTCGAATCATACTTATCATTAAATATTGCGCCATGTTCATTACTCACCAAACGCTCAGACCAATAATTGCAAAAGAGCTTGCTTTGCCAACGCAGACAAATTTTTTATAAAAAATTCCCTACGCTTC
>CAZRHR010000129.1:0-2453 GCA_964599915.1 uncultured Candidatus Competibacteraceae bacterium
TTATGGATGGTCCACGCCCGCACTTCTTTTACCCCTGCCGTGAAATAAGTGTACAGGTCCAGCAACCGATAAGCCGATTTAATCAATCTGGAAATGCCGGGTTCTTTTAAACCAATGTCTTCCAAAAACATTTGTCGCTCTTCGTAGGTCTCTAAAGCCGCAATTTCCGATTCAATGCCTACTGCAATCACCAAAACTTCTGCATTTTCCTGTGCTACAGCCTGCTTTACTTTTTCTGAATACGCATTACCGGTGGCCGCGCTACTTTCATCCACATTACAAAGATACATCACGGGCTTGGCGGTGAGCAGGTAAAGCTCCTCCAACCATTCTGTTTCCTCTTCATTAATGGGTAAGCTTCGTGCGGAGGAGGCAGAAGCCAAGTGGTCTTTTAACCGAAGATAAAGCTCCAGTTTCTTTTTGGCATCCTTATCTCCCACTTTAGCCGCTTTCTCCACTTTTCCCATTTGTTTTTCCAGCGTATCTAAGTCTCTAAGCTGTAATTCAATGTCAATGACCTCTTTGTCTCTAACGGGATCTACGGATCCATCTACATGGACGATGTTGGGGTCATCGAAACATCTCAAAACGTGAATGATGGCATTACATTCGCGGATATTGGCCAGAAACTGATTTCCAAGTCCCTCGCCTTTATGCGCGCCTTTCACCAGCCCGGCAATATCCACAATTTCCACCGTCGTGGGAACCACCTGTTGGGGATTCACCAGTTTGGCTAAGGTTTCCAACCTTTCGTCGGGAACGGTTATAGTGCCCACATTGGGTTCAATGGTACAGAACGGAAAATTGGCCGCCTGGGCTTTTGCATTGGATAAACAATTGAAAAGGGTAGATTTTCCTACGTTGGGCAAGCCTACAATTCCGCATTTGAGGGACATGATTCTTAGATTTAGGCGGCAAATATACGCCTTCATCCAGAATTCAGGGCCATTTAAAGTTGGGGCAGTTTACATCCTACGGGTAAAAGTGAAAGTCGAACGGTGCGACGGCCCATTTTACCCCGACAAAATTAGGCGAGGGTATAGGTTTCTCCTAAGGTAAAATTTCCATTTCCCAGATCTTGGATGGCGGCACAAGCCAAGTGCGGGTCATGTTCGAAGAACGCCACTCCGTTTTCCTTGGCTATGCTTTGCAAAATGGATTGTTTTTCTTCCATGGTTTCCAATGGTCGCATGTCGTAGCCCATCACATAAGCGGCTTTCAAGTGATAGCTGGAAGCCACCAAGTCTGCCAAAAACCACAATTCACGTCCATCGTCCATCCGAATCACGGGGAGCATTTGTGCGTCGGTGTGGCCATGCACAAAAACCACGCGAATTCCCGGAAGCCATGGTCCCGGCCCATCGATGAATCGAAGCCGTCCGGATTGTTGAATGGGCTCGATGTTTTCTTTTAAAAAGGAGGCCTTTTCTCTTGGATTGGGATGTAAAGCACCTTCCCAGTGCATTTGGTTGGACCAGTAAAGGGCATTAGGGAAAGTCAGTTGAAAGCCGCCCTCAGCCTTTTTCTCCACACCTCCACCACAATGGTCGAAGTGTAAATGGGTCATGAATACGTCGGTGATGTCTTCGGGGCGGTATCCGGCTTCGGCCAAGGATTCCTTTATACTAGGACCGGAAGGATGGTAATAGCTAAAAAATTTATCGGATTGCTTGTCGCCCATGCCATTGTCAATAAGGATGCGTTTGTCGCCGATATCCACCAACAAGCAGCGCATGGCCCAAAGACAGAGGTTTTGGTCATCGGCCGGATTGAGTTTGTTCCAGATGGATTTGGGAACTACGCCAAACATGGCGCCGCCGTCTAACTTAAAATAACCGGCTAGCATGGGGATGAGTTTTACCATGGGCCAAAGATACAATTGAAATTGCCGGTTGGCAAGTGGGGCGAGGGGAGGCGAGGGGAGTTCGGCGGAGCTTTCCTGAATTGAAGCCAAACTTGCTAGTGAATTACATGCGTTGGTAATAAAATTAAAACACCGAAGGGTGGGAAGAAAAAAATGAATTTCTTTTTGGGGTCGGCTTTGCAAACTCTTTGACAAAGCTTTGCCTTGCGGGTGGGCTTGTGTAGCTTTGGCAATGTGCTTGCAAAATGCGTGGCTACTATTTGTTCGGGAACAATAAATTGATAGTTTGAAACCAATAATAAAGAGCTTCACCACTCTCTACATACTTTAACCGCTTGTTTAAGTAGTTGTATTCTGGGTTTGTTATCAAAAAATCAGTCAATGGAATACCTTTGCTAAACACATTTAAATCGTCCTTGTAGTCTGTTAAAATTATTGCCGCTAAATAAGCAGCTTTAGCACTTGCAACTTGTGCTTCGAGAATATCAAACTTACCTTGAAAAACAAAATGTCTGAATTGATTTATACCTGTGTTTATCTCTTTGTATTTTGCTTTCTCCTCTTCTGTTTTTAATATGTCCTTTCGAGC
>CAZRHR010000130.1:0-2358 GCA_964599915.1 uncultured Candidatus Competibacteraceae bacterium
GCGTCGATGCCCGATATTGATACCGACTTTGATGATGAAGGCCGGCAAAAAGTCCTCGATTATGTGGTTCAAAAATATGGAAGAAACCAAGTGGCCCAAATTGTGACCTATTCCTCCATGGCCGCCCGAATGAGCATTAAAGATGTCGCCCGGGTCATGGATTTGCCTTTACATGAAGCCAACGAATTAGCCAAAGGGGTTCCGGAAAAACCAGGTATCAAACTCAAACGCGTACTTACGGCACCCATAGATGGACCGGGTGGATTAAAAGATAAGGAAAGCCTTACAGAAGATGATTTGCAAGGGGTGCGCAAACTTCGGGACGTGCTCAATGGCAAAACCCCAGCCGCAGAAGTATTGCGTGAAGCCATGATTTTGGAAGGTTCAGTGCGAGGAACAGGGGTGCATGCCGCCGGAATTATCATTGCACCGGAAGACCTTACCAACCTGATTCCCGTAGCGACCGCAAAAGATTCAGATTTATACCTCACCCAATACGAAGGGTCCATCATCGAAGATGCCGGCGTCATCAAAATGGACTTCTTGGGCTTAAAAACCTTGACCATCATTCGCGACGCACTCCGCATGATTGAGGCCAACCATGGGGTAAAAATCGATATTGACCATATTCCACTGGACGATGCCAAAACATTTGAATTGTATCAGCGAGGCGAAACCAACGCCACCTTCCAGTTTGAGTCGGAAGGCATGCAAAAATGTTTGATCGGACTTAAACCCGATAAACTGGAAGACCTCATTGCCGTAAACGCCTTGTACCGCCCGGGGCCCATGGATTACATCCCGGATTTCGTAGAAAGAAAACATGGCCGAAAGCCCATCGTCTATGATCTCCCGGAAATGAAGGAATACCTGGAAGAAACCTATGGGATTACCGTGTACCAGGAGCAGGTGATGTTGCTCAGCCAGAAACTTGCCAATTTCACCAAAGGCCAGGCCGATACCTTGCGGAAAGCCATGGGTAAAAAGCAAAAGTCGGTGCTAGACGACATGAAATCCAAATTCATGAAAGGCTGTGAGGAAAATGGCCATCCGGTAGCCGTTTGCGAGAAAATCTGGACCGACTGGGAAGCATTTGCGGCCTATGCGTTCAATAAATCGCATGCTACCTGTTATGCTTTTGTGGCTTATCAAACCGCCTATTTAAAGGCACATTACCCTTCGGAATACATGGCCGCCGTGCTCAGTAACAACTTGAGCAACATGGAAAAAATCACCTTTTTCATGGAAGAGGTTCGTCGGATTGGCCTAAAAATTCTAGGGCCGGATGTGAATGAATCCGGGTCCAATTTTACCGTAAACAAAAACGGGGACATCCGATTTGGTTTAGCGGCTATCAAAGGCGTGGGTGAAGGCCCCGTAGAAGCCATCACCGAAGAAAGAAAAGCACGTGGACCATTTACCTCACCCTATGATTTTGTGAAAAGGGTGAATATTCGTGCGGTGAGCCGCAGGGTCATGGAAAACTTAGTCCTGGCAGGCGCCTTTGATTGGTTTGAAGGAATGCATCGGGCCCATTATTTCGCCACCGAACCGGGGCAAGAACAACCTTGGGTAGATAAATTATGCCGCTGGGGACAAGCGGCACAAAATGCAGAAAATCAAAGTCAAGCCTCCCTGTTTGGCGCCTTTGAGCCGGTAGAAATCCCTACGCCAGAACCTCCGAAAACGGAGGCTTGGTCGCCCATTTACGCCCTCAACCGCGAAAAAGAAGTCACCGGATTTTTCATTTCAGGACACCCTTTTGATGAATTTAAACTGGAAATTGAAAAATACGCGAACACCAACCTTCGCAAATTGTCCGACCCACAAATTCAGGAATTTTCTACCCTTCTTGCTTTCCCCGGCATTGTGACGAATGCCCAACATCGCATGAACAAGCAAGGGAAACCTTTCGGAACCTTTACCCTGGAAGATCAATTTGGCGCCATGGAAATCCGACTTTTCGGAGACGACTACCTCAAGTTCAAACATTATCTCGCCGATGGAACCTTCCTTTTTATCCATGGACAATGGAAAAAAAGATTTGCCAATAGCGAGGAATCCGAATTGAAAATTTCGGAAATCAAGTTGCTTCAAGACCTCTCCTCCACCGTGAAAGGGCTGGAATTTACCATTCCCGTAGAACGCATTAACACCCAACTAGCCGAGCTTTTTCTTCAATACATTCAAAAACACCCTGGAGAACTACAATTAAAACTATATCTTCTGGATGAAGCCGCTAGGTTTGAGATTCCTATGGTGAGTGAACGTTTTAAAGTAGCTTACGATCCACACGGAGTGAAAATTTTAGAAAATGGATGCGAAACAAAAGGAAAACTAATCTAACCCTAATTTTTA
>CAZRHR010000131.1:0-2271 GCA_964599915.1 uncultured Candidatus Competibacteraceae bacterium
TACCAAGCGTATTTTAAAAAGGATTTACCAAACATTCATCAAGGAGATTTCTATTGTGAAGAGGTTGGAGATTTGAAACCAGAAGAGCCAACATCTACCGATAATTTATCGCCCATTGGAGGCACCCGCAGAACTTATCGACTGGCCGTAGCCACCACCGGAGAGTACACCACCTTCCATGGCGGCACAGTCACCAGCGCCATGTCGGAGGTAACCACAGCCATAAACAGAGTCAATGGTATTTACGAAAGTGAATTTGCCATCCGCATGACCTTGATTCCTAACAATGACGTATTGATTTTTACCAATGCCAGTACCGATCCCTATACCAATGACAATGGCAGCACCATGTTGGGCCAAAACCAAAGTACCTTAACCTCTTTAATTGGAGGAGCCAACTATGACATCGGACACGTATTCAGCACCGGAGGCGGAGGCATTGCCGCATTGGGTTCAGTTTGCTCATCCTCTGCCAAAGCACAAGGCGTTACAGGTTTGGCTAACCCGATAGGAGACGCCTTTTATGTAGATTACGTTTGTCATGAAATTGGACATCAGTTCAATGGAAGCCATACGTTTAATTCCACTTCCGGAAGTTGTTCTGGCAATCGTTCTGGCACCAATGCTTACGAGCCAGGCAGCGGTTCTACCATCATGGCTTATGCCGGGATTTGCAGTCCGGATAATGTGCAAAATTTTTCGGACGCCTACTTCAACGCCCGTTCTTTTGTCACCGTTCGGTCCTTTATCACGGGTACAGGAGGGGCATGTGCCGCCAACACGAATTCCGGCAATACGCCTCCCATTGTGAATGTAGAAGCGGTGAAAACCATGCCGATTTCCACCCCATTTAAACTCACAGCAAGTGGTTCAGATGCGGACGGAGACCCTATCACCTATTGTTGGGAGCAATACAACCGCGGTGCCGCGATTGGCTTGGCCACGACCCCCACAACAGGTACGCCACCCTTGTTCCGAAGCTTTGATCCAGACACTTCTCCGACACGCTATTTCCCAAGGTTAGCAGTGGTGGTCGCCAACGCATCGGTGAATACCGAAAAGCTTCCCACCTACACCCGCGCCATGACGTTTCGGGTCACCGTTCGGGACAACAAAGCCAACGCCGGCGGCACCAGTTATGCCGAATTAGCCTTACAAGCCAGTGCTTTGGCGGGACCATTTACTGTAACCTCTCCAAGCAGTCCTACCGACTTTTGGGCCGTTGGATTCCCTGCCACGGTTACGTGGAATGTGGCCAACACCGACCAAACCCCCGTGAACTGTGCCACCGTAAATATTAGACTTTCCGTAGATGGAGGACTTAGCTTCCCTTATGTATTGGTGGCCAACACCGCCAATGACGGTTCAGAAACCTTTGTGGTGCCCAATTTACCCGGAGCCTCTAACCTTTACCTGAACCAGTGTAGGGTGATGGTGGAAGCGGCAGACAATTATTTTTACAACGTGTCCTCAGGAAACTTTACCGTAAACAATATTTTGGGTGAAGAAAATGTTAGCGACCAAGGCATGCTGGTTTATCCCAATCCCTCACCTGAAGGTATTTTTCATATTCAAGGCGTCATTGGAAGCCTGCGGGTAACCGACCTTTCCGGTCGGGAAGTGAAGGTTCCCGTGACTCATCACAACGGACAAGCGACCATTGATTTATCTGCCCAACCGGCAGGCATGTATGTTTTGATGAACGACCAAAAGGCCATTGGGAAGCTTGTGAAACCTTAAAAAAGGCATCGGCACCGCCTAAACTGTGAGGCTTGGGTAAACGAAGTAACCATGGGCACAGCGGAGGGAAGTGCAAAGTTTCATCACCTTTTTTTATAATAGTAAATGGGGATTTTAGCCTAAAATGGTCAAGTAATCGCTTTACTTTATGGTCTTATAAGTCAAGTTATGGCTTTACTTTAAGGGCAAGACATCAATGCAACTGCTGAGAAGTAGAATGCGGGGTTTTGGTGGATTTACTTCTTTGGGCGCTTTTGCGTGTTCAAACTTTATTTATTTCTTACGCCCTCGAGCCGGGCAGGGCGGCGCTTCCTATGCTTGGTCAAAGAAAGGGTACGCTGATTGCGAAGGTGGGGCGGAGCGATGAAAGGGGAAATGGGGCTTCGGCTTCGCTCAGCCACCGTTCTCGGCTACGCTCGAACACCAGCGCCTTCCCTTCCTATGCTACGGAATCAGGGGGCGACTGCGATGATGATTTCGATGGTTCAGGATTTGGTTTGGTGGATTTGCTTCTTTGGGCGCTTCGCGCAG
>CAZRHR010000132.1:0-2201 GCA_964599915.1 uncultured Candidatus Competibacteraceae bacterium
AACCAGCTATGCCAACCTGCATGGTGCGTCTGAATGACCACATTACCGGCATACCAATCAATCACCAATCCCGGTAGTCCATCGCCTTCGCCATGCACAAGCCGAAACGCGTTGGTCTCCGGCTGGTCGATATACCCCAGTTGTTTTCTGTAAGTCAATGCCTTTTTTAAAGCCGGCGCCGCAAAAAAACCTGAAATGGGTGGCGCGCCAAAACCCAAAATTCGAAGGGCAATGGAACCTGTGCCGGCCATGCCATAGGCCAAAACGGTCCCGTTTTTTTGAATAATCTCCGTGAGCTCACCTTCCTGAGGTGGATGCGCCCATTGGTGTAATGCACCACTAAACATCCAAAGGTGTTTTCGGGATAAAATATTGGTTTTGCCTTCTTTCAGTACAACCTTGTTCTCTGCCTGCCACATGGGCCAAAGATACATTTTTTACATAGCCCGCCTCCGCAAATAAAAACATAGGCTTTTCAGCCCTCCAATTCCATTTCTTCGTGCATGAAAAAACCCGCTGTCAACGAAATGGCAGCGGGTTGGATAGCGTTACACTAGATAAAATTCACGGAACCGGATCATGACCGGATTTTCCCCATGGATGGCAACTGCCGATTCTTTTGGCGGCCAGCCAACCTCCCCGCAATAATCCATGTTTCTGAAGGGCCTCCACAGCGTAATGCGAACAGGTGGGTGTAAACCTGCAAGAAGGCGCCAACAAGGGCGAAATGAACCATTGATAGATGCGGATAAGCACCAGGAATGGAAAAATTAAAACTTTAGATAACAAGCGTTTCAAAGGGATTCCATGTTTTTACGAATAAATTGATCCAAGGCTTCGCCTTTGAGCAATCCTTTGGACAACATGGCCAAATCTACGGCTTGTCTAATCTTGATTCCCTGATTTTCGGTCGTGTCCTCTAAAATTCTGCGCATCAAGGGATGGTTTACATTGACCACCACTTCCTGCATGTCCCACATCTTGGCTTTTCCGGCCACCATTTGCATTTCTTCCATCCTGCGGATAAATTCAGGCTGAACCAAACTAATGGCTGGCGCATCGGAAGGCAAAGACTCTGTTTTTACCATGTATCCACCTTCCGTGATCTGCTGTTCAAACAAGGTTTTGAGGGTTTTTTCTTCCTCATCGGTTACGGTTTTGGGTGCCTCAAACCCTTTGTCAATGAGTTTATCGAGGGCGCCGGCATCGATACGAACAAATTGTTGATCTGTCCATCTGGACTCTAAAAATCCAATATAATGGGCTTCAATATGTGAGTCCATCACCAAAACTACATGGCCTTTTTCCTTGGCTGCACGTATGGCGCCCACATGTAAATCAGGTGCATGGGTGTACAACCAAACCTTTTTTCCGTCCTTGTTTGTGTGGGCTTCACCAAATTGTTCCTTTAATTCCTCGGGCGTGAGGTAGGTCTGGTCGGTGGTTTTAAAAAGGGTAAATTTCTCTGCCCTTTCCCCAAACTTGGCGTCCGTTACGCTGCCATATTGCACAAACAAACGGATGTTTTCCCATTTCTCCGTGAAATCTTCGCGGTTCTGACGAAACATCTCCTCCAGTTTATCCGTCACCTTTTTAGAGATATGCCCTGATATCTTTTTGACATTGCCATCAGCCTGTAAATAGCTTCGGGACACATTCAATGGAATATCGGGTGAGTCAATGACCCCATGGAGTAAGGTTAAATATTCCGGAACGATGTTTTCCACCGATTCCGTAATAAACACCTGTTTGCTGTAGAGGCTGATTTTATTCCGCTGAAGGTCTAGTTTTTCAGAAATTCTTGGGAAATATAGAATACCTGTCAGGTTAAAAGGATAATCTACATTGAGGTGAATGTGGAACAGGGGCGTCTCGAAAGACTGAGGATACAGCTCCTTGTAAAAATTGGTATAGTCCTCTTCTGTGACATCTGCAGGTTTGCGCGTCCAGGCAGGCTGGGTATTATTGATTTGTTCCTCTTGGAAGAACACAGGAATAGGCAAGAATTTTCCATATTTCACAAGAATTTCTTTCACCTTATCCGTTTCCAAAAATTCTAGTCCATCCTCTCCTACATGAAGGGTAATGGTGGTTCCTCTTTCCGTTCTTTTACCGGCAGAAAGGCTGTATTCCGGACTTCCGTCGCAAGTCCAAAGGACGGAAGAAGCGCCCTCTTTCCAACTCAAGGTATCCACTTCCAC
>CAZRHR010000133.1:0-2161 GCA_964599915.1 uncultured Candidatus Competibacteraceae bacterium
CTATTGAATTGTCTAGGCTTATGAATTTATTTTTCAGAGTGTCAATTAAGTTGTCATCACCAAGGTCGGAAGTCAATAGTTTTCTTTTTGCTTCTTGGAAAATTTCACGCCCTTCTTTAAGTGTCATGTGGTTTGGTCCGCTGTCATTATTCTCTTCAAAGTCATCTATTCCATCGTCTTCCCAAAAACATATAGAACAAATGTCAAAAGAACTTCGTTCGTCTAAAGTCAAATAACCACAAACAGGACAAGAATTTTTTAAAATATCCTCACTGTTTACATCAACTCTTCGCATACCAATTTTCATTGGAAAATGTCTCTGAAAGAAGTCTCTTCGTTCGTTAAACATGTCGATATAATTGATTTGTTCTGTCATTTTTGTCGTCTTTTAAGCTGACCGCTAACAATTATATAAACGCAATATTGCGTTTATATCCATATATCGTGACCTTTTTCTTTACAATTTGGATTAAATGGTTGGTCAGGAAGTACAACTAATTTTACAAAACATTTCCTGTACATCCAAAAGGGTTTCAACACATCGGGTTGCTCCCTGATTTTTTCGTCAGTTCGTTTAGGCCGAATGGCTTCCTTGGGGTTTTAATGTATTTGATAATACACGATTGTTACATGCATTTTCAACTTTAAAAAAAACGTCACAACCCTCAACCTACCCTTTTCAATCCATCCAAGCCAAAGCTTGTTTTACCGTTGGCCGCTTTCCTAACTACCTACACTGGGAATCCTAATTTTTAACGGCCTCATGCATCATGCTATACCCCTTTAAAGCGTCATGCGGGGACTGAAATCACATCCAATAAACTTTGTACATGATTCACCCATAAACGCGCTTCTTTGCGCTCCGTCCAAATTTGCATCAACTCGGATTCCGGATGGGTGAGTAGGATCCGCAGTTTGTCGGCTGCGAGTTGGCGCAAATCTTCATCAATCAAAGGCGTTAAATCTGCCGGGGTAATGTCTTGGTCCTCCGGGTCGTCCGCCATGGGAAAGGCTTTACTGGGTTTGCCGAGCCCCGCGGCAATCATTTCGGCCGCGACCAAAATGCCCATGCCTTCGGAATAATCTGGTGCATCTTGGGTAAGTAAATAACTCTCAATGAGGTTCCGGTCGGGTAAATCGCAAATTTGGTAGTAGGCGTCGAATGCCTGTTCATCTCCCAACATATAAGTTTCCGGTAAAACGAGTGGATTAGGCATGGTCCTTTATGATGAGTAGATGGTATTCTTTTTTTCCTTTTTGTACCAATAGGTATTGGTCTTGTAGCAAATCTTGGGGACTGGGTTTCCAATCGGGACTTACTTTTTCTTTGTTGATGGAGACGCCGTTGGCTTGTAGCATGCGGCGTGCTTCGCCTTTGGAAGGGAAAACGGGTGTATGAACGGCCAACAATTCAGCCAAATCCGAGGTTTCTGTGAAAATAGACATCTGCACGGGATGCACAGGCACACCTTGGAAAACTTGCAAAATCTCTGTTCTGGAAAAGGATTTAAGCTGTTCGGTGGTTCCTTTCCCAAAGAGGAAATCGGTGGTGGCTAATGCTAGGGCCAAAGCTTCTTCCCCATGCACACGGGCTGTAATTTCCATGGCCAACGCTTTTTGTAATCCCAAGGCATGTGGTGCTTCGGCATGTTGGGCTTCCAATGCTTCAATTTCATCCTTGGCCAGAAAGGTGAAGATGCGAATGTATTTGGCGGCATCTACATCTGTGGTTCTCAGCCAGAACTGATAAAATTCATACGGACTGGTTCGGCTGGCATCCAACCAAACCGCTCCTTTTTCTGTTTTTCCAAATTTCGTCCCGTCTGCCTTGGTAATCAAAGGGGTGGTAAAGGCAAAGGCTTCTCCTCCTGCTTTTCTTCGAATGAGTTCCGTGCCGGTGGTCATGTTGCCCCATTGGTCCGCGCCGCCCATTTGTAACTGGCACTGATGATGGGTAAACAGATAGTAAAAATCATAACCCTGCAGCAACTGGTAAGTAAATTCTGTGAAGGAGAGTCCTGTTTCCAGTCGCTTTTTCACCGAATCTTTGGCCATCATATAATTGACGGAAATATGCTTGCCTACATCGCGGATAAAATCGATAAAGCCCATGTGCTCGAACCAATCGTAATTGTTGGTGAGTTTTGGTTTTCATTGTCCT
>CAZRHR010000134.1:0-2157 GCA_964599915.1 uncultured Candidatus Competibacteraceae bacterium
AGGCAGATTCAATAACAAACATTCCTTGGGGCCCGCCAAATCCTCTAAAGGCTGTATTGGGTGGCACATTGGTTTTGCAACTATAAGCGGTTACACGGGTATGGGGAATGTGATAGGCATTGGTGGCATGGAATAATGAACGTTCCAGAACTGCAGGGGAAAGGTCGGCGGCTGCACCGGCATCTTGGTAAAGGGTGGCTTCAAAGGCAATGACTTCAAGATTTTCTGATAAACCAATCTTAAAATCAGAGGTGTACGGATGCCTTTTTCCTGTCATTTTCATGTCATCCATGCGGTGCAGAATGCACTTGACGGGTCGGTTGCAAGCCAAAGCGGCTAAAGCGGCAAAAATAGCCCAAACCGTGGCTTGGTCCTCTTTTCCGCCGAATCCGCCTCCAAGCCGTGTTACATCCACTTCGATGTCGTGCATGCCTTTTCCCAAAACGCGGGCGCAGGTTCTTTGCACGGCCGTGGGACCTTGGGTGGAGCTGATGATGCGAACCCTTCCTTTTTCCAGCGGCATGGCGTATGCTCCTTGCGTTTCAATGTAAAGGTGCTCTTGACCGCCCGAATCGGCGCGCCCTTCAAAAATATGGGTACAATTTTTCCAAGCCTCTTCTACCTGGCCATGCCGAAAGGTTCTAGGGGGCTGGATAAGTCGTCCTTGGGCAGCGGCTTCTCTTGGATCGGTCACAATAGGCAGGGGCTCTAGCGTGAGTTTGATTTTACTCAGCGCGGCGCGGGCATCCTCTTCGGTTTCACCAATGACCAAAGCCACAGGCATGCCTTGAAAATCCACCTTATGCGAGGCCATAAGTTCCTCATCCGGGATAATGCCACCAATTTGGTTTTCACCCGGAATATCTTTGGCTGTAAGGATTTTGACAATGCCAGGACAGGCCAGCGCCTCCGTGAGGTCTAGTTCCACAATATGCGCATGGGCATGGGGTGACCCAAAAGGCACGGCATACAACGTTCCTTGTAAAACCGGAACATCATCTACGTACACGGATTCACCGCGAACATGTGAAAAGGCATCTATATTTTTCATGCAATAACATCGCTAAAAGGAAGGAATGCGTCGATAGGAACAGCATTCGGAAAACAAGTGTGGATGTGCGCTAAGAAAAGCTGTTGGGCGAGCCTCCGCTTATAGGCTGCTTCACCACGCGCATCGGATATGGGTGAGATTTCTTCTTGAATGAGCGACAGTGCTTCACGTACCAGCGCTTCAGAAAGTTTTTTTCCTTCCATGTGCGCCGCGGTGCGGGTGAGAAATTTAGGATATGCAAATACGCCCCCCATGGAAACGCCCACGTTTTTAAGGTTTCCGTGGTCATCTATATCTGCATAAAAGCCACTGTTTACGCTGGCAATATCCAAGTGGGTGCGTTTACAAACTTTTTCAAAATTGAATACCCAAGAAGGGGAGGGAGACTCAAAGAAAATTTTATGAATATGTTCATCCGCTTCTTTACGCAGGGTTTTGTATCCTGCATATAAATCTTTGAGGGCAAGCTCCCGTTCGTTCCCGGCTTCATTTTTCAAAATGATTCGGGCATGTAAAGCGAGAAAGAAAATGGTCATGTCGCCAATGGGAGAAGCATTTACGAAATTCCCGGCGAGGGTGGCCATGTTGCGAATGGGGGTGCTAGAAACCAATTTAAGGTGCTCATGCAGTCTTGGAAACAAGGATTGCATAAGACTGGATTTCCTTACATCTTCTACGGTTACGGCTGCACCCATGAAATAGGTCTGGCCGGTTTTGGTAATACCTTTCAGGGCGTGGTTGTCAAACAACCAATCTGCTTCTGTATGTACCATTTGTTCCGGACGTTGGACATATAAATCAGTCCCTCCGCCTACCCGAATTTTATGGTTGCTTAGGGCCGTCTTGGGTTCAAGTTCGGCTAAGCGTTCTTCAATGGTGGAAAAATACGCAGGTAAAAATCCATTGTCCACGAGCCAAGGCAAACGGGGTTGGGGTGCCGATTGCAGTTGGTCCACAATGCGGTCAGCGGCCCTTTCCAAGCTTTTATATCCTGTGCACCGGCAAATATTTCCATCCATGGCTGCAATGGCATGGGTTTTATCGGCGGGCTCATGAGCTAGGGTAAATCCCGTAAGGGACATCACAAAGCCTACCGTGCAAAATCC
>CAZRHR010000135.1:0-2104 GCA_964599915.1 uncultured Candidatus Competibacteraceae bacterium
AATCAAGTAAATCGACTACAAATATACAGACTATTTTCTGAAGCTAGTTAATGAGCAAGGTAAAATCCTTCCACGCCGTATTACCGGAACTTCCGTAAAATACCAGCGCAGAGTGGCCCAGGCCGTTAAACGTGCCCGCCAAATGGCTTTGATGCCTTATGTATCTGACCTTCTTAAATAATATCCGACATGCAAATCATTCTTAAACAAGACGTTGACCATCTCGGGTACCGCAATGATGTGGTGAAGGTAAAGCCCGGTTACGCTAGAAATTATCTTATTCCTCAAGGAATGGCGATTCCAGCTACCGAGTCCAACCTGAAAGTTCATCAGGAAAACATGCGTCAGCAATCTCATAAAGCGGCCAAAATGTTGGAATCTGCCAAAGCAGCTGCGGCTAAATTGGCCACCACTACCCTTCGCATTGGTGCTAAAGTAGGAGACTCCGGCAAAATCTTCGGTTCTATCAATACCGTTATGATTGCTGAAGCCCTTCGCTCCGCTGGTTTCGAAGTGGAACGTAAAAACCTTCACATCAACGAAGACAACATCCGTACCATTGGTACTTATCAAGCTACCTTGGTGTTACATAAAGAAGTTAAAGCAGATTTCACCTTCGAAGTGGTAGCTGAATAAATCTTCTTCTTTTGAAAAGATATCCCGTTTCTTTCGAAACGGGATTTTTTTTTGTCCATTTTCCAGCCATCACAGGGTTTTTCCATTATTTTTATCGCAAATTCCTATTCTATGTCCTTATTTGGAGCGCCACCTATACCCATGGAGGATGTATATGCTTTGGAAGCCAACGCCCCCGACCTGATTGTGTATGCGGTTCCGGTGATGTTGTTTTTTACTTTGCTTGAATATGGCGTTTCCTTCTGGCAAAACCGACGCTATTACGACAACCGTGAATTAATGGGTTCCATTGGCGTAGGTCTTGGTAATCTTGTTGTTTCCGGCCTGCTCAAAACCATCCTCATCTTTTTTGTCATTTGGTTATATAACCAACTGCCATGGCGTATGTCCCTCAATTGGTGGACTTTTATACCATGTTATGTGTTTTATGACTTTTGTTCCTATTGGGCCCATCGCATTTCCCATGAACAACGATTCTGGTGGGCTACCCATGTGGCACATCATTCAGGTGAATATTACAATCTGGCCGTTTCTTTTCGCTTGAGCTGGGTCCAACACCTCAAAATTATTTTCATGTTACCCTCGCTTTTGGTGGGTTTTCACCCTATTATCTATTTTATTACCAACCAAATTGCGGTTTTGTTTCAGTTTTGGGTGCATACAGAATACATCCGAAAATTACATCCAGCCATTGAATTCATTTTTGCCACCCCATCCAATCATCGGGTGCATCATGGAAGCCAAGATGAATATTTGGATAAAAATTATGGGGCCACTTTTATTATTTGGGATCGGATGTTTGGAACCTATCAAAAAGAGGAAGCTCCGGTGAAATATGGATTAACCACCCCTATTTCAAATAAAGCCAATCCTTTTTACATCAATTTTCATGAATACATGGACATGTGGAAAGATGTAAAGGCTGCGAAAAGCTGGCGCAAAAAATTATACTACATTTTTGGCTCTCCGGCGGAAATTGCCAAAGAAAAAGCCAAAGCATATCAAGCGCATGGCTGAATGGATTGCAGAGGCTTCACTGAGGCCATTTAACACGTTTGGAATTGACGCAAAGGCGGGTTCACTCCTGCATCTTACCTCATATGAAGAGGTAGATTTTGCGCTTTCCTCTTATGTACCCGACCAAACGCTCATTTTGGGTGGTGGTTCCAATGTGTTGTTTCTAGGTGATTGGCCCGGTGCGGTCTGGTTGATTGGATTTCAAGGTATTGAATGTATTCAGGAAAATGACCAACAAGTCTGGGTTCGGGTGGGCGCCGGTGTCAACTGGCACCAATGGGTTTTACACACGATTGAAAAAGGATGGGGGGGATTAGAGAACTTGTCCTTGATTCCCGGAAAAGTGGGGGCGGCGCCCATGCAAAATATTGGTGCTTACGGGGTGGAAGTCGGAGGTCGCATCGCGTCTGTGGATTGTGTCCATCTATCTACGGGTAAAAAAGTCACTTTG
>CAZRHR010000136.1:0-1991 GCA_964599915.1 uncultured Candidatus Competibacteraceae bacterium
TTTAAAGGATTTGCTCGTTCCTACTGTTTTAGCCGCCCCATTTTTAGGAGCATCTTATATATTTGACCATCAACTTACGACTCACCCAGTACTAGCCTTAGTAATTCTGGGAGGAGCTTTTAGTCTTGTTTACGTGCTTGGAATTTACTTTTCAAAAATTAGTGAGGAGCTAAATAACTTCCTCACCCCACTTCTTCCAACCCAAAAACAACCCAAATCCCACCAATAACGCACTTAACAAACTGCCGTACAAACTCATTTTCGCCCCTTTCGGTACCGAAGTGGGCGCAAAAGTGAAGGCAATCTCATGCACTCCAGCCGGAATTTTTAGGCCGCGTAGGACATAATTTGCACGGAAATGGGCCGCTGGAGTCCCGTCTATCGTGACTTCCCAGCCTTTTGGATAGTATATCTCAGAAAATACGGCTACGCCTTCTTTTGCCGCCGCACTGGTGTACACCACCTCATCCGGGGTCAAAGATTTTAAAACCAAACTGGCGGTGCTGTCTTTGCCTGTGGCCACTGCTCCCAGTTCTGACTCAAATGTCCGATCAATCACCGCCACGGAACGCAAATCTTCCAAGCTAGATACGGCCGCCAATTCTTCGTCGGCTGAGTTGACCCATTGGATGGTGTCCACCAGCCAACCCGGTCCGTAGGCTTGATAATTGGGGATGGGATTGGACTTGGGATCCGCAATCACAAAACGGGTGTTCATCATGTTTAACCCGGCCAAACCTTTGAATACACTAGCCAAATCAATACCGTCCGGACCGGGGTTCTGTACCCGATCTACCATGGTACTGATGTCCTTTTGCAAGCGAGCCTCTATAAACTCTTGGTAGCGTTTCATTTTGGCGCCGTGATATCCGCCCACCGAGGGGTGGAAAAAGGAGGTGGTGGCATCATTGAAGGTGGAAACACTTAGGTTCAGCACCCGATACCCCGGCTCGGCCAATTGGGTAATCATGTCGTCTGCCGGTGATGGCTTTCGGCCTGAACATGGCATGTAATCTAATCGTGCGGCAACTTTCCAGCCTAAAATTCCCAGATTTTCGCGTTCACACGCTTCTAGTTTTTCATACTTTTCTTCGGCCAAATAACGGCGGCTCACCCACATCAAATCCACCACAACGAGGGCGACAATGCCCGCCGCAAAAGCCATAGGTTGCATTTTTCCACGCATCCATGCGAAGACCAGCCCTAATCCAAGGGCGGCAAAAATGAAACTCAATAAAGCATCGGCGCGGAAAATGGCCATTCGGGCAGTTTCTACCACCGCCACCAAGTCACTCCGGTTGGCTTTGGTCAACATGTCCACTTCTTCGTCTCGGATAAATTCCTGAAACAAGGCAGGGGCTAACCACATGAGGGCGAAAAGGGACAATACACCGCCGCCCAACACAAGAAGGGCTTTTTGGTTGGACCAATTGGTTTTTATCTTTTGTCCGAAAAGCCGCATAGGACGGGTCCAAAAGTCGGCATCGGATAGCATTTGATGCATTTGCAAGGCAAACAAAAAGGGCAAGGTAAATTGCGGAATCACCATGATGGAGTTCACGGCACGGAATTTATTGTAACCGGGAAAATGGTCAATGAACAGGTCGGTGAGTCCAGGCATATTTTTTCCTAAGGACAACAGCATGGTTAGAAGGGTTCCAAGGGCCAAGGGAAGAACGAGCCAATGGTTTACAGTGAACAAAGCCATGAGCGCCATAATGGCGACCAAAACCCCTGCATAAATGACTCCTCCGGCGGCATCTTGGCCACCCCAGTACGCGTCGAAATAAGATAACATTTCGCGGTCAGCGGATTTTTTCACAGCGGATTTTGCGGCTTTGTTATTGCTCAAAGGGCCATTGCCTGGGCCTTTGAAATTGGGAATGGCCAAGGCCATAAAATCTCCGGTGGCATAACTGTATCCCGTAATGTAGTCTCTGGGCAATCCGCCGGTTTCATTGGCGGGATCTTTGGTGGCGGTTAATTCGGAC
>CAZRHR010000137.1:0-1969 GCA_964599915.1 uncultured Candidatus Competibacteraceae bacterium
GCCCGCGCCGGTGGTAAAGTATTCATTCGAACGTTTCCACTGGCCAAAGGCCCCTGTATAAAACCTTCGCCAAATTTCACCCCTGCCGCTTTTTCCACGTATCTGTAATCTGTATTGATGTATTGTGCTAATTCATTAATTTTTACCACCCGATCGTCAATTCGCAATCCACCGGATATCACCTCCAACTGAATTTGATGGCCATGCTCCTCCATGAATTGTTTCATGACCGGACTAAAACCATAACACCAGCCGCTTAAGGCGTCGTATTCATATAGCATTTTCATCGAAGATGTTGCTTTTGGTGAGGGCGAGGATTGGGCGTTGGTGTGGCCACCACAAATGAAAAGGATGCCATAAACAAGCCCCGTGAAAATTGATTTACCCATAATCATGGACAAAGGTAGGGCAAGAATACTTGGACAAAAATGATGTAAATGATTTGATTTTTTAAAAAATCAAAAGGGCGTCCACTTTAAGGAATAACATTAAACTCAATGATGGAAAGATAGCGGTAAACGGTACTTGGACAGGTGTACCCGGATCCACAGCAATTGGAGCATGTTGTGGAAACCGGCGTGCCGGCGGGTAGCTAAAAGCCAGCCGATAGAAAAGGCAGAGTTGGCCGTAGAAGAAGTTACATCAAAAGAAAACCGACAGCGACAAAAGTTTTGTGGCACACCGCCTGCCGCTTCAATTTTCCACACCTTTCCCGCAGGAACCGTACCCAACAAAACAGAACCAGATTGAGAAGTTTGAAGCAATAAAACCTGATTGAATTGCAAGGTTCCCTGCGCACTTAAGCTGTTGAAATAAAAACAAATGGCCAGAAAAAAGAAGGCAATGAATTTCATGTGGGAGGTCTATTGATGGTGAAAAACTTACAAAGGAATGGCTAAAATTAAGAATCTAAAGTGATAAATGACCAATGTCATAGTTTACCTCGGTAAGGATAACCTACCTTTGGGGTATGTTCGGCATGAAAATCATCGGTCTGTGGTTGTCCCTTCTTTGTTGGGGCACGCATCAAATGGTGCCTCATGAACATCATAAGGATGTGTTGGTCTGCAGCGTAAAGGCCAACGACATTTTTAACCTAGCAGATGTTTTTGCGCATTTCCCCCATGTACAATCCTTGGATCATATACAGGATGAGGCTTCCGAAATAGAGGGGTTGGGCGCTTCTTTCGTACTATTTTCCACCCACATCGGCTTTCCGATAACCAAAAGGAAAGAAACAGCCCGGGTGAATCGTCTTTTTGTTCCCCTGAGACGATACGCTTTCTTACAAATACAGCAAGCGCTTCCGCCGCCTAGAAAAGGATAAACATCAGTTCTCCTTTTTTTATTTTTCACATCTCCTTTTTTATGATTCACCATTGGATGGGTTGGGTAATTGCCCAACGAAAATGGGTTTTGTTTGGGGTGCTTATTTGGATATTAATAGGATTGTTTTCCTTGAAAAACCTATCCATAGACGCCGTTCCGGACATCACCAATAACCAAGTTCAAATTGTTACACGTGCCCCACGACTAAGTGCAGAGGAAGTGGAACAGTACATTACGTTTCCCTTAGAATTGGCTTGTAGAAACTTGCCTAGACAAGTAGAAGTTCGAAGCATTTCCCGCTACGGGCTTTCCGTGATCACAATTGTTTTTGAGGAAGATATGCCGTTGTTGGAAGCGCGGCAAATGGTCAATGAACAGCTCATGAAAACGGACATTGACCCTCAATTGGGTGTCCCGGAAATGATGCCAATTACCACCGGCCTTGGGGAAATTTACCAATTCGTTTTGGTCGCCGATGCATCGGTCCAATCCAAATATGCTGCCACAGAACTGCGCACGCTTATGGATTGGCAGGTGAAACGGTTGTTGGCAGGAATCCCTGGCGTGATCGAGATAAGCACCATGGGTGGATTTGTAAAGCAATATGAAGTACAATTGTCCATGGCAGATTTGTACCGTC
>CAZRHR010000138.1:0-1842 GCA_964599915.1 uncultured Candidatus Competibacteraceae bacterium
AATTGTAGCAACATTGAAACAACCGGCAGTGCAGCATCACCTGCCACATAGGTTTGCAGAAACTTCTGCGCCTGAGCAGAACCAAGACGGCCGATCCATGGAAATAAATCTTCGTCTTTGAATGGTTTTTCAGGCCCAAAGGCCGTACTCAGTTCTTTCATCAGAGAACGTAAACGCACACGACCATCGGTAGAACTAATCAATACCATATCCAAGCACATCCCGATCAATGCACCTTTTTGGTACACATTGCCATATTGTTCTTTGTGTTCATCGAGCGCACCACGGCTCATGGTTGTAAAGGCTAAATTTTCCTTGTAGGCTGCCGCTCCGGCCACTTTTCCTTTGATCCACTTCATCCATTCTTCCTCATTCATAAGTCCGTGGCGAATTTGGACTAAACCGGCATTGTACTCGGTTACGCCTTCGTAGAGCCATAAATGCTCCGACATGGCAGGTGCGTCATAATCGAAATAATGAATTTGCTCTGCATGCAGGTTTAATGGCGTGAGGATGTGAAAAAACTCATGTGCACCTACATCTCGCACCATCTCGCCCATTTGCTTTTTCCCGAGGTTGGGTAAAAAATAGAAAGAGGATTGGTTATGCTCCAGCGCACCGGCAGCCGGAGAAGTAAGTACATCGGGCAAATACAGAATAAAGGCGTAACGGTCTACCGGCAATTGTCCTTCGAGAAAATCACGGGTAGCCATCAATACCGGTTGTAAGGATTCGGTTAAAAGGGAAGCCGTAATGGCTTTAGACGGATTATACACCGCAATCAAGACTTTGGCATTTCCCACTTGCACCGTGACGGTATCCGGCACAGAGAACATAATGGGAGAATCAACCGCTTCGTGGTAATCTTTCCATTGGAAAGAAGCGGTTTGTTTTAGCTGGGTAAAGGGTTTGGATGTGGCAGGATAGAATCCGGGCTCCATGGTCACATCGGTGCGGATGGGGCGCGCTTCATGGCCTTTGAAATATCCGAAAATACCGTGGTTATTGAATACAAAATTTTTACCCGGTTCAAAGTTGGTTCCGGCAGGCTGAAAAACGAAGTTCATCAAGTTCCTATCGGTCCAAGTAGGTCTTACCACATAGGCAAAGGAATCCGGGCGGGTCAAAAATTGCCAGCCATTGATATCAGCGCGGCCAAAACCTTTACGCTGTCCTTTTTCATAGACCCATAAGGTATCTACAAACCGACCAAAATCATACACCGCATAGGTTCCGGGTACCATTTTTGGAAAAGCAAACCGCACCGGAAATGGAAGGTCCTTTGCCGGAACCACCGTAACGGTGAGTTTTTCCGGCGTAGCTTGGTTTAAATCCGTGGTGTACGTAGCAATAGGCGAAGTTTGGGCTTGTAGCGCAGCAGAAAAAAGACTACAAACCAGAAGAAAAGAAAGCGAATGTTTCATATTAAAAAGTAGGTGGCTGAAGTTCCCGAAAGTGTCCATTTAAAGTAACACGTTTCCGAACTTCTTTCCTTCGCTGCAAATTGGGAATCACTTGCTTAAGAGCTTCAATGAGAAACACTTGACGGGCATGTTCAGAGGGCATTTCCAACATGCGGTATTCTTCTTCTACAGAAAGTCCGAGATAATGTGCCACTTTGTAAGACAGATTTCCTTGAACCGAAGGTAGGAAGTTTTTGGTGACACCTGCTGTGGAGATAAGCTCTTCAATAAGATTTCTTAACTTTTGTTCAATAGCTTCGGGGGCCGGCGTTTCCAAATCCGGCACCAAAGAAGGCACAGAACTCACAATTCCAGCTGGATAAAGATAGCCTTCTGCCGTTGGAAAAAATTCCAATAAGCGTATGATTTCAAGGCCCTC
>CAZRHR010000139.1:0-1771 GCA_964599915.1 uncultured Candidatus Competibacteraceae bacterium
TTAAAATGGCGGCTTGTTCGGCTTTTTCTCTGGCTATTCTTTCTTCTTCGGCCTTGGCCTTCGCTTCGGCTTCCTCTCTAGCGAGTCGTTCGGCTTCTGCTTTGGCTAGGTCCGGGGACTGGCTGCGGGCGATTTCGGCCATTTGTCGCTGAGCTTTCACGCTTCGCATTCGCTCATCTTCAAACTCGAAACGATAGGATTTGGGGTTGAACGAGAGACGAGCCGGTGGGTCGGGCTTTAGGGCGCCGTCTTCGCGAAGCAACAGAATATCCATGTAGGATGGCATGAGGCCGTCTTCAATAGCTTGGGGTGGCACTTTGGTACTTAAAATGACTTGACGTGTGATGTATCCTGGTAATTTGAATTCAAAAAGAAATTCACCATTGACTTCTACCAGGATGAGGAAGGAACCATCAGGACCAGGCTTGAGGGGTTTGAGGCCTTTGTTGGTGGGGCCATAAGACATTTGTACCCGTTCCGTATTTCCATCTTCGGTTTTCACTCGCCCTTCTACTTCTACGACCTGCGCTTTTTGCGCCGAAAGTAGAGTGGGGAAAAGGATTCCGAAATGGAATGTAACAACTAGATAAAATAGGGTATGGAGGACGATTCTTTTATACATGACGGGCAAAAATAGCCTAGTGAACTGAACGCTGCAAATCTTCAATTAGTATTTACGATGGGGATTTTGATAGAAAGGTCTGTAAAATGACCCTAAAATGACAAAGGCCGAATACATCGGCCTTTGTAAAATTCAAATCATCAAATGCTTATTCTGCATTAGGATAGTCTGTATAACCTGCTTCTCCTGGGGTATACAAGGTGTTAAAATCTGGCTGGGCAAGGGGCTGGCCTTTGCGAAAACGTTCCACTAAATCTGGATTGCTAAGGAATGGCCGGCCAAAGGCCACCAAATCGCCTCGGTTGGCGGTTAATGCGCCCTCCGCACTGGTTTGGTCAAAACCTCCAGATAAAATATAGGTGCCTTTAAACGTATGTCTACACATCTCCTGAATGGCCTCGGGAACCTCAGGAGCGCCCATGGATGCATGGTTTACCATGTGAAGGTAAGCAAGGTTCAGTTGATTTAATCCTTCTACCAACATTCGATATTGCTCATCTATGCCTTCGAACGCAAAAATATCGTTGAATGCGCCGTAGGGAGAAATGCGAATACCGGTTTTTTCTTTTCCAATGGCCTCTGATACCGCACGGGCGACCTCTAAAACGAAACGATTCCTATTTTCGGCACTTCCGCCATACGCGTCTTCACGCTGATTGGCATGGGGTGAAAGAAATTGCTCAAGCAAGTATCCATTGGCCGCATGCAATTCTACGCCATCGAAACCGGCCGCTATCGCGTTTTGAGCTGCTTTTACAAATGATTGTACGACCTGAGGTAATGCGTCTGTAGGTATCGCTTCGGGGGCTGGAATGGGTAAGGTTGCGCCTGCCTGATCTGACCACATTTGGGTGGTAGCAGGTGCAATGGCAGAGGGAGCAATTAACTTGGCTCCCGCTGGTAAGTTGTCAGGATGGCCCACACGCCCGGTATGCATTAATTGCATGAAAATGGCAGCGCCTCCTTTATGTGCGGCTTGCGTCACCGGTTTCCATGCCTCCACTTGTTCTTGACTCCAAATGCCCGGAATTCTTGCATATCCCGCGCCATCCGGACTTGGTGCTGTGCCCTCGGTGATAATTCAGCCCGCGCCGGATCTTTGGGCATAATAGGGGGCCATGATGGGCGTTGGTACATGGTCTGAACCCG
>CAZRHR010000140.1:0-1509 GCA_964599915.1 uncultured Candidatus Competibacteraceae bacterium
ATCTTCCAAGTTTTCCAAGAAAGTGATGGTCGAATCCGATAAGCTGAAACGTTGGTCATCCGTAAGGTCTACCCGCAAATCCATGCGAGAGGCAAGGACATTGAGCAACACCAAGGCCACAAAAGCCCCCAACACCATCCAAACATTTTTCCGTTTGGTATTCATGATAATTTACTTGAATTCAGACGAACCACAGACAGCAACAAGAAAAAAGCAGCTGCCGTAATGAAATAAAACACATCCCGCGCATCAATCACACCCCTTGAAATGCTGGTGTAATGCGCTTGAATCCCTAATTCCAGCAGGAATAAGTCAAAAGCGCTAAGGATAGGAAGCGAAGCAATGGCGGGTAATCCAAGACTTAAAAAAGCGCAAAGAACCATGCCCAGCAACAAAGAAATCAATTGGTTGGATACCAAACTGGAGGCAAAAATGCCCGCCGCAGCATACACCGCTGCTAGAAAAAACAATCCCATGTACGAACCCGCCAGCGCACCGGTCTCCATCCCTACCCCATTTTCCGCCAAAGCATTTAAAGCCAAAGGATAGATTAACGTGGGTAACAACGCCAGCGCCACCAAGGTTAAGGCCGCATAAAATTTCCCCAGCACAATACCAAACAAGGAAATGGGCCGTTTCATTAAAATTTCAAGGGTTCCTGTGTTGATTTCTTCCGCAAACATCCGCATGGTAATGCCTGGAATCAGCAGGAGAAAAAACAAAGGTGCTTGTTGGAAAAACGGCGTGAGGTCCGCATATCCATTGTCCAGCAAGTTGGTGTCCGGCCAAATCCAAAGGAATAAAGCATTGGCAGTGAGGAAAATTCCCAACACCACGTAGGCCACCGGCGAGCCAAAAAAGGAGTTCAGTTCTTTACGATACAGTGCAAACACAGGCAATCATCTATAAGGTGAACAAAGGTAAAGGAATTCCCATGAACCCGACAAGCGACTTGCCATTATCCATGGTTGGCTTCCGGCAAAAGGGAAAAGGCCTGAGGAGGCTGCTGAAACAAAGGTTTGGTTTGTGCCCAGGTGTCTTTAAACAAGTCGGAATGGCGATACGCCTCAAGGGCTTCCGGTCCTGTCCACACGCTGAATGTGGAACGGATGGTGTCCACCTGTGGATCTTCCCTCAATTCCACATGCAAACAACCCGGAAAAGCTGCGATGAGGGATTTTTTTTCTTGAAAAAGGGCAAGAAACGTCGGCAAAGCTTCGGGGCGAAAATCCATCCGAACGATGCGAATAAGGTAACCCGATGGAATGAAAGAAGAGGTATCTAAAGCGTTCATGGTAAAAATTCAACCGTCACATTATCCTGAACCTGCAATCCAAAGTATTGCACCAAACTACCCCCAACGAAACCGATTTCAAGAAATTGTTGGGCATTGAAAACGGCCACCACATTTCCTTCTGCTTCATCGGAATACCGTTGAGAAATTCGGTTCAACGTATGTTTACGATAGCGTAAATGAATGGAGAATCGTCTTTTTTCGCCCCAATAATT